>JAFUUE010000092.1 GCA_017483945.1 Paludibacteraceae bacterium
GTTACGGAATTTAGTAGTAAAAACTATCTAAAAGTTTACTTTTAAGGAGTTTTTGGTAGTAAATTACGTATAGAGCGAAGCTCAAAAGTTCTCAAAAGGGTTTTGTTGGTTTTTTTCAAAATTTATCGCAACAGTACTAATCGCACTTCTTAAAATCAAGCACTTAAACATTGGTAACACTTAATGGTCGCGACCAAAATAGTCTTTATATTTCCATTTTAGTCGCAAGATTTGGAAGATATTATATTTTTGTCGAACAACCATTCTATACTGTTTTTCACGTGTTCGAATGTCATTGGGAACATTATGAACTTCATCTGTAGTCAGTTCCACTTCAACATCACTCCCTATTTCCCACCCTATTGCTTGCATATAGCATTCAAAAGTGTTTACATCATAATAAAATCGGCATATGGCATGATTTCTCACCTCCCTGCTCTCATAAAACGGAATATAATTCCATTGAAAGTAGGTTAAGTGACTTAATTCCTTTCGGGGATAATAGGTCGGCAATAGAGGATTGAATTCCACTACCGGAAGATATGGGAATACATCATTCCTATAAAGCCAATCGGAATCATTGCTGCAATATAAGGCACTATCAGGGCAAACATACCAATACCATATATCATTTTTGTCTTCAAAATCAACAATAACAGGATTTTCTATTTTCATAGTTCCAACGTAATACTGATAGTATCCACTTTGTAACATGGTATTGTTACAAGAACACAACAGCACAAGACTTGTAAATAAAAATAGTTGTTTTGGTCGAACCATGATTGTATTTTTTGCCATAGTGTTTGACTTTGTAAGATATGCTCCTGTCTCTGCCGACCGGCATGCAAAGTTACGACATTTTAGCGGTTTATGCAAGAAAAAGAGCGTGAAAAATGAAAACAGCAATCGTCTCTACATGAAGAGATTAAGAAATTGAGACTGTGAAAAATGCTAATCATAGGGTCAGGCAATGGCGGTAAGTTCAAGTGCAAAGGTACGATTTTTATCCGAATGGTACAAATTTTTCACGCAAAAAAGTGGTTTTACATCGGAAACTATCTATTTTGGCCCCTCATGCCTCCCACAAAAACAAACGGAAAAACACGGACGGTCTGTGACCGAGACGAGGATGCGGGCGAGCCGCCCACGATTCGCCGTCCAACGGCGACCACATAGGACACAACTGACACTTCTGCCCCTTCAGGGCACCCGCGGGCGCGGTCTGTGACCGAGACGGAGAAATCGCGGGCGAGCCGATAAGGAATTCTTATCTCGCTTTGCTCGAACGATTATTACTATGTCTGCTCCGCAGACTCGCGCGGCGCACTTACTCCTCGTACCGTCCACCGGACGCTACTCGGTGCGCCTTAATCGCTTCACGTCCCAGGAGTCGAAAGGTGCGAGTACGGATTTTGCGGATTTTGCGGAAAAGTGCGCAGCGCACTCCAAGAACAATACCGAACTACACACGCGTCGGCGAATTAGGTGAAGAGTGGTTTCAAGGCATTCGCTTCATTACCAGATTATGAGTTTCAACTAATATAAATACGGGAATATGATTTTTAGCAAAATTCTCACTTTGGAGGAACATTAAAATCATTTTCGTATTACCTTTGCACCGTCTTTTGTCAGAGAGACGGGGCTTCATGACTACCCATTACGGTATCTCGGCGGTATCCCGGCGGTGTACAAGACCTATTCCAGACCCTTTCTTGCAAAAATATCACCTCGGGAGGAACACTAAAATCATTTTCGTATTATCTTTGTACCCGATTTCCCAAACCGACGCCGGATTACGGGACGAATCGAACATGCTTGAGAGATGCTGGAGAGATGCTGGAATGTACAAAGGGACGATGGACAATGTACAAAGGGACAATGTACAATGTACAAAGGAGAAGCGGCAAGGCATTTAACATCGGAAACTATTTATCGGGAAAACCCATAAGCCGCTCGCCGAGAAAGACGAAAAGCACGGAAAGGGCGTATATAGCGCTTCCCCATGTTATAAATCCCAATCTGTTAGGTTGTAGTTGGTTTCTATCAAGTCTTCTATACTATCCGGCAGGGCGACAAAGAAATCAATGTCAGTCAGCATTTCTATGTCCTCAACAGACATGGCATATCGGCTTAAGGGTTTGTGCCCTGCTTGGTTGGGCATCATAAAGCCGATAGCAGTCCAGGTGGAGCCTTTCTGGCGTAGGATGACTTTGTAGAAAGCATCGGGGACGGTGACTCTGCCATAATAGTCAGATTGGCCGATTGTTTTAGGTTGGGCAGACACGATAGGGCCGCATGTGATAAATATATGGTCGTATTTGGCCGCCATACTGCGGATATGCTCTTCCAAATCTTTCCAGTCGCCTTTGTTCAGATTCTTGTTTTGCGGGCAGATATTGGAGGTATAGAAACTTTCCTTCATCGCTTCTTTACTCCATTTCATATCTGCGGCAGGTGCCATATGTCCCCGGTCATATCCGGAGTTTTTGTATTCATCCGTACTCGGGCTTTGCGCTATCTGAGGGTCCGGGACGAAATGATTCCCGCGCCTCCTTATCCCCCGCACAATAAGGAGTTCTATGCGCTCGGAGTGGGGACTCCTCGCGCTCGCGCCGCGCACTGACTCCTCGAAAGACAATTCCGTTTGTCTTTCTCGGTGCGCTTTCCCGCTTCATGTTCGCGAGGAGTAATATAAAAACCTATGCACAGCAAGAGCGCTATGCATAGGGCTATATTAGAGATTCTTCTTCTAAGGCGAACGGGCATTTGTTTCAAACTACTTCAAACCATATTGAACCATGAGCAAGATTTATTCCGTGGCGGGTTGGCGGACACTGCTCTTGAGCATGGCGCTGATCATGCGCTTCAGGGACATCGTCTGCGTCTCGACGTCCTGATGGCGCGCCGGTTGGAAATCCTCCGCGTAACGGCATTTGGCCAAGCGTATCTTCAGGTCGTCAAACGTGCCGCTCACATCCACACCCAAGTGCAACGGCCGCAGCAGCGAGATATGGTAGTCGAAGGTCATGTCCAGGTTGTGGTGACCGCCGACAGCCGCCGTGTATTTGTCCATCGTCAGGCAGAAGGGGTAGATGTCTATCTCGTCCTTGTAGATAGTGAACTGAGCCGAGAGGCTGTCCACCTTGTTCTCCGCCTGCTTCTTGAACATCAGCAGTTTGGCTATCTGACTGAAGGTCTCTCCGTCCAGCAGCACGAGGTCCTTGCCCTCGATGGAGCAGGCGCCGCGGATGGTGGAGGGCTTGATGCTGTAGTCGGCATGGGTGTAGGTCTCGCAGGCTATGTGGAACTCGGCATCGCCCCGGAACGAGCGCAGCATCGGCATCATGGTGTCAATCTGCGGTATCATATTGACCAGTTCCTGGATATTGATGTCCAGCATGTGGTAATCCAGTCCGACATATATATGGTCGCGCCGCGGTGTGCGGTAGATGCCGGTCAGTTGCAGCTTGGCCGCGTTGCAGATAAAGCCCATCTCCTCGAGGATGAGTGTGCCGTCCTTGATATAGAGCCGTCCGCCCAGGTCACGCGCCAGTTGGTCGAAGACGGCTGCCTCGCGGATATGGGTATTGAGCACCAGGTCCACATCCGTCGGCACCAGGAAGGGGTTGCCCTCCTCCGCCGTCTTGGCGGCTGCGCTGTCGGGCGAAGCCGTGGGGGCTGTCTCTTCCGAACCGCTGCTTGCAGAGCACAGGTCCATCAGTTGGTTGACATCGGTGAAGTCGCTGGTGAAGTTCAGTTCGCCCTCCAGCACGGCTTTCTTGTCCAGCCACTTGCCGATATTGCGCACCTCTCCCTCCAGCGCAAACTGGGAGTTGCCGACCTGCACCTCGCTACGGTGGATGGTGCAGCGACGGTTGGAGTAGTCAAAGTCAATCTCCGGCACACGGATTTGTTCGTTGAAACCGGCCATATCTGCCGCTCCTTCCTGCAGACGGACACTCAATCGGGGGTTCCACTGCAGCAGCAGTTGCTCCTGCTTGGGGTTACGCACGGCCGCTGCAGTCAGTTCCATGTGACGTGTCTGCACACGCATGTCCTGTCCCTTCTGCGCCTTCAGCCCCTCGGTGGTCAGTGTCACCTTGGCCCGCGGCTGGGTCTTGTCGCGGCGTGAGCCGGACAGCTTGGCGGTGATGGTGCTTGACTCCAGATGCCCCGCTATGTCGTCAAAATGTCCGATGAAATCGGCGAAACGTAGGGTCACGTCGGCCGTGGGTATGGCGTCGTCGATGCTGCTGTCGTACTCGACATAGGCCGTCATGTCGGGTGCTTGGATGGTGCCGGACATGCTGTCTGTCTCGGCCTGCAGGGCGTCTCGGCTCTGTAGGGCCAGTCGGGCGCAGAGGACCTTGCCGGAGAGTACATCCGAGGTCTGCACTTGCAGGTCGGTTGCTCCCGCGGTGGCACTCAGGCCGGGCATGCTCAGGCGTAGTGCACTCGGGCTGAGCGTCGCTTCCATCCAGCGTACGGTCTCGCGTGCCGGTTGGGAGTTCGGGAGGCGCAGCGCCAGCTTGGCAGCCGGCATGTCGATGGTCATGCTGTCGTAGAGCACATGCAGGTCCGTCAGGCGCAGGTCGCTGCGGATGAGCCCGCGATCCAGGTGCATGTTGCTCAGGTGGGACAGGCGGATACGTGCGGCCAGTGAGCCTTGGGCCCGGCCGCTCATGCTGTTGTCCTGCCCCTCGGCCGCCAGGTAGCGGCGGAACTCCTCCAGACGCACGTCCACGCGGGCCCGGAGGTCCAGCAGCGGGTCGCCCAACAGGTGGGTCACGTCGCCGTCCGCATCGAGCACGGTCTTGCCCGTGCGGGCGTGCAGGCTGTTGATGACGGCGCAGGACAGGTCGGCCTCCGACCAATCCATGTGCACCTGCACTTGGGTCGCCAGTTCGGTCAGGCGGTAGGGGAAGACCTCCATATAAGCGCCCTCGCCGTCCTCCAGCGTCAGCGTCGCATCCACGATGGGCATCAGGGTGTCGTTATACACGCCGTGTACATCGGCATGCAGGGTGGCCAAGGCGCTATTTATCTCGATGCCGTCCAATGTTTTTGTCACCGAACGGGGCAGCAGACGGAGCAGGGCGGGGATGTCCCACTCGCGAGCGTCGGCCGTGAGGGACATACGTGTGCCGTCCTCGTCGAGCACTACGGAGCCGTCCAGCAGGAGAGCGAAGTCTGCGGCCTCGACACGCGCCTTATGCAGGGTCACGGCTATGGGGTCTAACTGCACGGCCGTGTGCGGCGCTTTCAGGCGGAGAGGCAACTCCTGTGCATAGACCTCGCCGCCTATGGCGGCATTGGCGCCGCCGACCTCCAGCGACAGGCTTATGTCATCCATGTTGTCCGCCCGGGCCTTGATGGTCGCGTCCGAGAGGCTGAGGTCGAGCGAGTCGCGCAGGCTCAGGTAGGAGGCCTGCGTTATATGCAGGCGCACGCCCTCGACCTGCAGGGCGTCAAAGGGCAGCGACAGGGCTGTCGTGTCCTCCTCGGCGGTATCCGGAGTGAGAGCCAGCACGTCCCAGTTGGCCCGCCCCGACTCGTCCATGAACAGGCACGCTTGCGTGCGGGAGAGGGTCAGTTCCTTCACCTCCAACTCGTTGCGTGTCAGGTAGCGCGGTATATTCAGCCGCAGGACGGCCTCCGGCGCAGCCAGCACGGTGTCCGAAGGGGCGCCCGGCATCGGGTTAATGACATACAGCCCGTTCAGGCGCAGTCCGACCTCGGGGAAGGTGGAGAAGAAGGTCAGTTCGACCTCTCCGACCTCATGCGGGCAGGTGATGTATTGTGCGGCCACGTTGCGCACGATGGGGGTGAGTTGCTTGGGGGTGAAGACCACATAGACAGCGATGCACACCACCAGAAGCACCACGGCGAGTAGTGAGCCCAGCGTGATAGCGGTTATCTTGAGTGCGCGTCTCATTCTGCTTTGGTGAAGGTGAAGGTACGATTACCGTTGGAGTAGCTCAGTTGCGTCGAGGTCAGACGGCTGACGGTGTAGGACTTGTCCACCTTGAGACTGCTGTATCCTTGGGCGTACTGGTCGCTCAAGTTCTTGAAGTTCAGCTGCGAGCCTGTCAAACGCCACTCGAACCAGCCGTTGCCGTGCTCGACGAGGTCGCTCCGGTCGGTGCCGTCCTCGCCATACTCGAAGCCGTACTGATAGCCGGCTGTGATAGAGTCGCTGACGGCGGTGGTGAAGTGGATGTAGTGGGAGGCATTGGTGTCGTCCTGCCACTTGCCGACCAGCATGGTCGCGTCAAAGTTGTTATCGGGGTCTCCGCCGCCCAGCAGGGAGCAGCTGCTCATGCCGAGTGCCAGAATGCCGAGCAGAGTCAGTAGTTTGCCAATCTTTTTCATGCTTTTGTTATCTGTATTTGTACGTTGAAATCGTCGAAATCCACGCTCTCGCCTTCGCTGAGCGTCTCTGCCAGTTCCAGGGTTCGTCCGAGTACCTGGCTCATGATATAGTCGCGGTAGTTCAGCACGGCGGGGTGTATATGCGGCTCGTCGGCGATGCGTATATCGATGCGGTCCGTTATCTCCAGTCCGCTGCTCTTGCGCAGGTTCTGGATGCGGTTGATGAGTTCGCGGGCGATGCCCTCTTGTGCCAGTTCCTCGCTTATCTCGATGTCGAGTGCGATGGTGAGCAGTCCCTCGTTGGCCACCAGCCATCCGGGCATGTCTTCTGTCAGGATGTCCACGTCTTCGGCGACGAGGCGGTAGTCCACGGTGGTCAGGGGGTATGTGCCCTCCGTCTCCATGCGGGCTATCTGGTCCTGATTCATGGCGGCTATCTCTGCGGCAACGGCCTTCATCTGTGCACCGACTTTCTTGCCGAGGACCTTGAAGTTCGGCTTGATACGGCGTACCAGGCGGATGCCGTCGCCCTGTTCGACAATCTGCAGCTCCTTGACATTGACCTCCTGACGGATGAGGTCGGCGACGTGCAGCAGGTCGCGGCGCGTCTGTGCGTCGGGAGCGGGGATGACGGCTTTTTGGAGCGGCTGCTTGACCTTCTTGTTGGCACGTTTGCGCAGCGCCAGAATCATGGATGTGGCTTGCTGTGCGAGTTGCATCTGCCGCTCCAGTTCGGGGTTGATGAGGGTGGTGTCGGCTTGAGGCCAGCGGCTCAGGTGCACGGTCTCGCCGTCACAGAGGTCGCGGTAGAGCCGGTCGGCATAGAAGGGTGCGATGGGGGCCATGAGTTGTGCGACGGTGCGCAGGCAGGTGTAGAGGGTGTAGTAGGCCGCCTGTTTGTCGTCGTTCATGTCTCCGCCCCAGTAGCGCTTGCGGTTGAGCCGGACATACCAGTTACTCAGGTCGTCCTGGACGAAGTCGCTGATGGCGCGTCCGGCCTTGGTCGGCTCGTAGGTCTCGTAGGCCTCGGTCACGTCGCGGACCAGGGAATTGAGCTTGGACAGGATCCATCGGTCTATCTCGGTGAGGACTCCTATGGTAGCCTGACCTATCAGAGATCCGTCGGAGATCCGTCGGGGATCCGTCGGCTCTGCTCCCCGTTTGACCGCGGGTTGCCACCCGTCCACGTTAGCGTAGAGTGCGAAGAAGGAGTAGGTGTTATAGAGCGTGCCGAAGAACTTACGGCGAATCTCGTCCACTCCCTCGGGGTCGAAGCGGAGGTTGTCCCAGGGGCTGGAGTTGGTGAGCATGTACCAGCGCACGGCGTCTGGGCCGTAGGTGTCGAGTGCGCCGAAGGGGTCCACCGCGTTGCCGAGGCGTTTGGACATCTTGTTGCCGTTCTTGTCGAGGACGAGTCCGTTGGAGATGACGTTGCGGTAGGCGACCGTGCCCTCTATCATGGTGTGGATAGCGTGGAGGGTGAAGAACCATCCGCGTGTCTGGTCCACGCCCTCGGAGATGAAGTCGGCCGTGCGCGGTGCGTCTTGATTCTCAAAGGGATAGTGGTTCTGCGCATAGGGCATGGCGCCGGAGTCGAACCATACGTCGATGAGGTCGAGCTCGCGGTGCATGGGCCGGCCGGAGGGCGAGACGAGGACGATGTTGTCCACATAGGGGCGGTGCAGGTCGATGACGGCGGGGTCGTAGTTCTCCTTGCTGTAGTCTCCTACCTTGTGTTTGGGCCAGGGGTTGGCGGGCATCAGACCGGCCGCGACGGCCTTGTCTATCTCGGCCATGAGTTCGGCGATAGAGCCGATGCACAGTTCCTCTTTCCCGTCCTCGGTGCGCCATATGGGCAGGGGCGTGCCCCAGTAGCGCGAGCGGCTGAGGTTCCAGTCGTTGAGGTTCTCCAGCCATTTGCCGAAGCGCCCGGTGCCGGTGGATTCGGGTTGCCAGTTGATGGTATGGTTGAGGGCAATCATCTCGTCGCGCGCCTTGGTGGAGCGGATGAACCATGAGTCGAGCGGGTAGTAGAGGACAGGCTTGTCGGTGCGCCAGCAGTGGGGGTAGGTGTGGACATGCTTCTCGCTGCGGAGGAGGCGTCCGTCGGCCTTCATCTCGAGGCAGAGGTGCAGGTCGAGTGTCTCGGCTTTCTGGGCGGCTATTTCGTCGTAGCGCCCGTCCACGGTGAACTGCGGGTCATAGGCGTTCTTGACCCACCGGCCGGCGTAGCGGCTGTAGAGGGCGTCGTTGACGTTGGCGGCGTACCATGCCGGGTCGAGGTCCTCGATGCGCCAGTACTTGCCGGTGAAGTCCACCATGGGGCGCAGGCCGTGGTTCCGGGTGAGCATATACAGCCCGGGCACGCCGGCGGCGTCCGCCACTTTCTTGTCGTCCGCACCGAAGGTGGGGGCTATGTGCACGATGCCGGTGCCGTCTTCGGTGGTGACATAGTCGCCGGGGATGACGCGGAAGGCTCCCTCGCCCGGGTTGACCCACGGGAAGAGCGGCTCGTATCGGAGTCCGACGAGGTCGCTGCCTTTGTAGCGGGCTATGATGTCCGCCTCCCGGGGCTTCCCTTCTTCGTCCGTGCCGCACAGCTCTTTGGCGTAGGCGGCGAGGCGTGCCTCGGCGACGATGATGTGGTCTCCGGCGGGCGTGCAGACTTCGACATAGTCTATCTTAGGCCCGACGCAGAGGGCGGTGTTGGAGGGCAGGGTCCACGGTGTGGTGGTCCAGGCGATGATAAATCTATTTACCATTTGGTCATTTACCATTTGGTCATTTGGTTTGACCTTGAAGCGTGCGGTGCAGGTCAGGTCGCGCACGTCGCGGTAGCATCCGGGCTGGTTGAGCTCGTGGGTGCTGAGTCCTGTGCCGGCGGCGGGGGAGTAGGGCTGGATGGTGTAGCCCTTGTAGAGGTAGCCCTTGTCATAGAGCTGCTTGAGGAGCCACCAGAGGGTCTCGATGTACTTGTTGTCGTAGGTGATGTAGGGGTTGTCGAGGTCCACCCAGTAGCCCATCTGCTTGGTGAGGTTGGTCCACTCGGCGGTGTATTTCATCACCTCCCGGCGGCAGGCGGCGTTGTAGTCGTCCACGCTGATTTTCTTGCCGATATCCTCTTTGGTTATACCGAGCATCTTCTCCACTCCGAGTTCGACGGGCAGTCCGTGTGTGTCCCATCCGGCTTTGCGCTGCACCTGGTATCCCCGCATCGTCTTGTAGCGGCAGAACGTGTCTTTGATGGAGCGTGCCAGGACGTGGTGTATGCCCGGCATGCCGTTGGCGGAGGGAGGCCCTTCGAAGAACAGGAATCGGGGGGCGCCTTCGCGTGTCTCGACCGACTGCTCGAAGAGTCGGTTCTTTTCCCAATCGGCCAGCAATTGCTTGCTTATCTCGCTCAGATTGAGTTGTTTGTATTCGTTAAATCGTTTCATTATATGAGTGTTTATTCTTTTGGCGAATGTGAGTGCCTGTCTGACGACTATGTGTCTGTCTGACGGATGTGTGTGTTCGTCTAATGGCTGTGCGTGTTCGTTTTCTCCGTCGCAGGGGTGCTGTGGAGCCTCCATGTTTCCGGTGGGCACACCAAATGCGCTGCAAAGTTACTACAAAAATTGCATATATGCAAGAGCCGACCCCAATTTGCTTGAATTGCGCCCCCGATTCCTCCCCGATTTTTCTTTATCAATCCTCCCTCACTTCTCTACCAATCCTCCCTAATCCTTCGTCATCCCTTCCCCTCTGCTCCCGTACCATTCCCGACGGCACACCGACAGCACACCGACGGCAGAGGGGGGGGCGAGGATGAGTGAAGCACCCGATGACCATGCTGCGTTTTACCGACCGATGACCGAGAAAAGTATGAACAGAGCAGAAGATTAATGAATATTCAGTTTGTTAGCGACTTGCATCTGGAGTTCGAGCAAAACAGGCTTTGGCTTGCCGAACATCCGTTAGAGGTGACGGGCGATATACTGCTTGTCGCCGGCGATACGGCATACTTGGACTTGCCGGATTCGGAGCGCGACACCTACTCGCAATACGCTTTCTGGGATTGGGCTTCGGAGCATTACCAACAAGTCATCGTCTGCTTCGGAAACCATGATTTCTACGGTTATTATGATTTGGCGACCATACCGGACGGGTACTGCAAAGAGATTCGGCACAATATACATGCCTATTACAACAGCGTCGTACATCTGCAAGACTTGGATATTATTGTCTCCACGCTTTGGGCGTTTATCGAGCCTTATGACGCTTACAAGACGGAACGCGGCGTGAGCGATTTCTACCGAATCCGGTATGAAGGTCGCCGGCTGAATGCGGACAATTTCAACAAGGAGCACCAACGCTGTCTGGCGTTCATTCAAAAAGCGGTGGCAGAGAGCAAGGCGCCGACGAAAATCGTGCTTACTCACCATGTGCCGACGCAGTTATGCACGGCGGATGAGTTCAAGGGCAGTTCCATCAACGGTGCTTTCACGGTGGAGTTGGGCGATTACATTGCCGGTTCGGGTATCGATTATTGGATTTATGGCCACTCGCACCGCAATATAGATGCACAGATAGGAACGACACAAATCCTGTCCAACCAGTTAGGCTATGTCCATCAATCCGAACAGTTGCACAATGGCTTTGATCCCAAACGACATATAAAACTCCATTAAGCAGGCATTCGCCTGCTTTTTTTGTGCAAAACACCCACATTCAACCGAACCCGACAACAAAAAACTTGCATATGTCAAAAATATTTAGTAATTTTGCACGCAAAATTGCGTGCGAGACAAAAAAGCAACACTTATCATTATGGCAGAAATAGAGAAATTACATTCCGCTCTAGAAATTGAACACGCGTGTTCAAAATCGGAGAAAGCGTTTGTTAATGATGTATGTCAGATTATTGAGAATGGACTGGATCAAGTCTATCATTCCGTTAATCAGGCGATGCTGAATACGTATTGGAATGTAGGCAGACGCATTATTGAGGAGGAGCAACACGGTA
>JAFUUE010000008.1 GCA_017483945.1 Paludibacteraceae bacterium
AACGGCGGGGGAGCGGGGCTGAAGGGGGAGTGGAAGCGGGTGGGGACATGAAAAAAGCGAGGAGACATTGCTGTCTTCCTCGCTTCCCCACGCTCGTGTGAACCAGCTGGGGCTCGAACCCAGGACCCCATCCTTAAAAGGGATGTGCTCTACCAGCTGAGCTACTGATTCCCGCATTCGGTGCGATAGGGGGACTGTCTGCGGCCTGTCCGGCCCGATTCGGCACTCCTTTCGCTCGAAAGCGGGTGCAAAGGTACTGCTTTTTTATGACATGTGCAAATATTTGTTGCATTTTTCTCATTTTTTTTCTTGCACACGTGCGATTTTTGTTGTACCTTTGCTCTCTAAAAGAAGAGAAAAGCGTTTATTCGACATGCGTATAGCCTTGCAATATCATCGCCGCGCCACCTCACAGACGCAGGTGGGCGGTGTGTCTATCGGTTCGGACTCGCCTATCCGTCTGCAGACGATGGCCAACACCTCTACCAACGATATAGCGGAGAGTGTGGCGCAGGCGCTGCGTTGCGCTCGTGCCGGTGCCGAACTGATACGCTTCACGACCCAAGGCAAGCGTGAGGTGGAGAGCCTGACGGAGATACACCGTGTGCTGCGCGAGGAGCATGACTGCCGCGTGCCGCTGGTGGCGGACATCCATTTCCAGTCGGATGTGGCCGACGTCGCTGCGGTGGCGGTGGAGAAAGTGCGCATCAACCCCGGTAACTACAGCCGCGATGCGGCCAAGTTGGAGGAGCGATTTGTGCACCTGCTGGACCTGTGCAAGGCGCACGGGACGGCGCTGCGTATCGGCGTGAACCACGGCTCGCTCAGTGAGCGCATGATGGACCGCTACGGCGACACGCCGCAGGGGATGGTGGAGAGCGTGATGGAGTTCCTGCGTATCGCCGTGGACCACGACTTCCGCGACATCGTCATCTCGGTCAAGGCGTCCAACACGCGCGTGATGGTGGAGACGGTCCGTCTGCTGGTCGCCACGATGGAGCGCCACGGGATGGCCTTCCCCCTGCACCTCGGCGTGACCGAAGCGGGCGAGGGTGAGGACGGCCGTATCAAGTCGGCCGTGGGTATCGGTGCGCTGCTGGCGGACGGCATAGGCGACACTATCCGCGTGAGCCTGAGCGAAGCGCCCGAGAACGAGTTGCCGGTGGCCCGCGCGCTGCGCGATTACTTCGCCGCCCCCGACAGCATCCGCTATACGGGGACGGCCGTGAGCGTGGACGGAGCGGTCCTCTCCTACCGCAACGAGGAGCCGGATTGGGCTCTCTTCCAACTGCATGCCGCCGCCGAATGCGGGCGGTTGCTGTGGGCGCATCAGGCCACGGAGCTGCATGTGGAGAACCCGCACTTCAGCCCGGAGGCGTTGGAGACCCTGAGCCGTGACATCCTGCAGGCCGCGCGCATACGTATCTATAAGACGGAGTATATCTCCTGCCCCGGCTGCGGCCGGACGCTGTTTGACCTGCAGAAGACTATCGCCGAGGTCAAGCGCGCCACCGCCGGCCTGAGCGGGCTGAAGATAGCCGTGATGGGCTGTATCGTCAACGGCCCGGGCGAGATGGCCGACGCCGACTACGGCTACGTGGGCGCGGGGCGCGACCGCATCAGCCTGTACCGCGGCAAGGAGTGCGTGCTGAAGAATATCCCGCAGGAGGAGGCGGTCGAGCAACTGCTCCGCCTCATCGAGAACGACGACAAAAAACACTAACTAATCAAATATTTACTACTATGCAGAAAAGTCCCTTACAGATTGCCCGTCAGAGCTACCAGCCGAAGATGCCGGTAGCGCTGCAGGGTGCAGTCCGTCTGTCGGCAGGCAAGCCGACAGAGTCCGTAGCCGACCAGGCTGACATCAAGCAACTCTTCCCCAACACGTATGGCCTCCCCATCCTGACCATGGAGCCGTCCGACGCGCCTATCCACAGCGACAAGACCATCAATGTGGGCGTCATCCTCTCCGGCGGCCAGGCTCCCGGCGGGCACAATGTGATATGCGGCCTCTTTGACGGCCTCAAGCACCTGAATCCGAACAACAAACTGTACGGCTTCTTGGGCGGCCCGAGCGGCCTGATTGACGGCAAATACACCTTGCTCACCGCAGACATCATCGACGAATACCGCAACACGGGCGGCTTCGACATCATCGGCTCCGGCCGTACCAAACTGGAAGAGACGTGGCAGTTCGACAACGGTATCAAGATATGCAAGGAGCTCGGAATCAGCGCCATCGTCATTATCGGCGGTGACGACAGCAACACCAACGCGTGCGTGCTGGCCGAGTACTACCTGCAGAAGCAATGCGGCATCCAGGTCATCGGCTGCCCCAAGACCATCGACGGCGACCTCAAGAACGAGATGATAGAGACCAGCTTCGGCTTCGACACGGCATGCAAGGTCTATAGCGAACTCATCGGTAACATCCAGCGCGATGCCAACTCCGCCAAGAAATACTGGCACTTCATCCGTCTGATGGGCCGCAGCGCCAGCCATATCGCTCTGGAGTGCGCCCTGCAGAGCCAGCCTAACGTGTGCCTCATCAGTGAGGAGGTGGAGGCCAACAACCTGACCCTGAACGACATCGTGAAGCAGATTGTGGACGTCATCGTCGCACGCGCCGACGCCGGACTCAACTTCGGCACCGTGCTCATCCCCGAGGGACTCATCGAGTTCATCCCCGCGATGCGCGTGCTCATCCAGGAGCTGAACGACCTGCTGGCCAACAACGAGGAGTTCGCCGCCCTGGAGGGTGATGACGCCAAGCGCGAGTATGTCAAGTCGGCCCTCACTCCGGCGTCCTGCGAGTTGTACCGCTCGCTGCCGAAGGGCATCGCGCGCCAGTTGACGCTCGACCGTGACCCGCACGGCAACGTGATGGTCAGCCAGATAGAGACCGAGAAACTGCTCATCGAGATGGTCGGCAAGCAACTGGCCAAGATGAAGGCAGAGGGGCGCTACAAGGGCAAGTTCAGCGCGCTCAACCACTTCTTCGGCTACGAGGGCCGTTGCGCTATCCCCAGCAACTTCGACGCCGACTACTGCTACAGCATCGGTATCGCCGCCACCCACCTCATCCATGAGGGCAAGACCGGCTATATGGCCCTGGTGCGCAACCTGACCAAGCCCGCTGCCGAGTGGATTGCCGGCGGTGTGCCCATCACGATGATGATGAACATGGAGCGCCGCAACGGCAAGATGAAGCCGGTGATACAGAAGGCTCTGGTGGACCTGAAGGGCAAGCCCTATCAGTATTTCGTGGCACACCGTGCCGAATGGGCGGACGCCAACACCAGCTATATCTACCCCGGACCTATCCAGTACTACGGCCCGGCCGAGGTGTGCGACCAACCGACCAAGACCCTGCTGCTGGAGAAGGCCTGATGCGCATCTCCGAAGAGCATAAACACACATACACAGCACGATACGTCGTTATCGTGCTGTGTATGCTATTCGGTCTGACGGAGGCGGGGGCGCGTGTGCCTCTGCCCCCAACGGGGCCGCTTGACACGACGCTGCTCCATGCCTATCTCCGGGAGGAGATGCAGGTGTGGCGCACCTATATAGACACCACATGCTGGGAGACGGCGGACAGCGTGCGGCGCCTGCAAGTGCTTAACTATGAGTATGGCTTCACGGCCTACATGATAGACAGCCGCCCCGAAGAGGCGGCTCCGTACCTGAACCGCTTCCGCAGTCATATCCGTTCCTCGGAGCAGCTCCTGACGCCGGCGCGGTATGCCACCTACCTGTCCGCCGCGCATGCCTATACCTACCGCCTGAACAGCACCAAGGTGCTCTCCTGTGCCTGGCGCTCCTACCGCCTGGCGCACCGAGCGGCCGAGACGGCTCCGGACGACCCGTTGGCGCTGACCTTGTTGGGCAATGTCTATTTCTATGCCCCGTCGCTGCTGGGCGGCGACAAGCAGCGCGCCTTGGACTGCTTCAACAGGGCCGACTCCCTGATGCAAACCGAGCCGGAGTCGCGGGTGCTGTGGAACTATCCGGCCATGCGCCTGTGTATCGCCCAGTGCTACGAGAAGACAGGCGACACCGCACAAGCGGCAGCCGCCTACAGAGAGTTGCTGCGCCTGTATCCTGATTTCCTATACGTCAAGACGAGAGTAGAAGAGTCCGGCTCTATCGCCCGTTGAGGGCGCAGGCCGTCTGTGCGGCGAGTCGGGCGTTATTGAGCACCAACCGGATGTTGGCCTCGAGGCTGTCTCCGCCGGTGAGGTCCTTGACCTTGGCCAGCAGAAAGGGTGTGCACGCTTTGCCGTGTATGCCGGCGGCGTCCATCTCGGCCAGAGCCTGCTCGATAGCGGCATTGATGACGTCGGCGGGCATGGAGAACTCCTCGGGTATGGGGTTGGTCACCAGTATGCCCCCGCGCAGCCCGCAGGCCTGCTTGGCGCGGAAGACTCCGGCCAGTTCCTCGGGCGTGTCGATGCGATAGTCCACACGGAGTCCGCTATGGCGCGTGTAGAAAGCGGGCAGCTCATCCGTCCCGTACCCGATGACGGGCACGCCCTTGGTCTCCAGGTACTCCAGAGTCAGAGGGAGGTCCAGTATGGACTTGGCGCCGGCGCAGATGACCATGACGGGTGTCTGCGCCAGTTCCTCCATGTCGGCTGATATATCAAAGGTCTGCTGCGCGCCCCGATGCACGCCTCCGATGCCTCCTGTGGCGAAGATGCGGATACCGGCCATGTGGGCGATAATCATCGTGGTGGTGACCGTTGTAGCGCCGTCTTCGCCCCGTGCGAGCAGGACGGGCAGGTCGCGCCGCGAGGCTTTGGTCACCGCCTGGCCCTTGCGTCCCAGATACTCTATCTCCTCCGGCGTGCAGCCCGCCTTGGGCCGACCGCCGATGATGGCGATAGTGGCCGGTACGGCACCATTGTCGCGGATGGTCTGCTCCACGCGCAGAGCCGTCTCGACATTCTGCGGGTAGGGCATGCCGTGGCTGATGATGGTCGATTCCAGTGCGACAACGGGCTTGCCCGTGCGTAACGCTTCTGCCACTTCGGGCGAGAGGGACAGGTATTCGTTCATGTTCTCGGTGTTTGATGGGTTAGTCCGGCCGCGCGGTCAGCGCAGCAGGATGACTTTGGCGGTACTGTTGTCGTTGCCCGGCGCAGTGCGTCCGATACCGGCATTGATGAAGGTGGGGTCGCAGACGGTGTAGCGGCGTCCGTTGACGGACAGCCAGTCGCCGTTGACCTCCTCGCGGAAGGCGACCGCGGTGGAGAGGTGTCCGGGATAGTAGAGGAGCACCACATCGAGTCCGATAAGGTCGCGCACGAGGCGTGAGAAGAGGATGCTGCGGTCCTCGCAGTCGCAGTAGGGGTAGTGGAGTGACTCTTCGGCGAAGAAAGCGCGGTCGCCGCCCCACACCTTGTCGTCGTACTCATAGACAAACGCGGTCTGCACCCAGTTGAGCAACCGGCCGACAGCGTCCCGTTCGGACAGCCCCTCCAGCCCCTTGCGCAGCTGCGGGTAGAGCTCGTTGCGCGTGGTCTCGTCCAGCGGAGTGAGGGCATAAGCCGCCCAGCGCGTGCCGAAATCGTCGTCGCAGTAGCCGGTCGGGTAGGAGTCGTAGAAATCGAGCAGGTTGCGGTTGACGGTGACGGTGGCGGTGAGTCCCTGCTTGCTTGTCAGTGTGCGCTCTCCGGCGGAGAGGAACGGCAGTCGGGGCTGGGCCGGTATGAGGAGCGTCATGCGTTTCTCTTGCTCGAAAGCGGCGGGGCATATACGCACCGAGCCTTGTATGTCGTCGATGGTGTAGAAGGGCGTGCCGTCCAGCGTGTAGTAGTCGTGGCCGTAGAGCATGTAACGGCTGGCGATGAGCAGGTGCAAGTGCTTGCTCTCATCGACCGCCATGCGCATACTGTAGCCCGACTGGGCGTAGAGATAGGCCGCCAGCAGCACGGCTGCATCCGCGTCCTGCGTCACCTGACGCGAGGCCTGACGCAAGAGGCTGAGGTAGGCCCAGTCGCAGAGGCGCAGGTCGGAACGGGCCTGCAGACAGTCGTATAGGAGGTTGTCGCACCGGCCGTCCGCGAGTTGCTCCCACGCGTCGGAGATGGTGCTGTTGCGGGTGTCGTGCAGAGAGACACCCTTCTTGGGCACGCGCAGGGGCACGTCGCAGCCGTGGAAAGTCAGTGTGACGGTGCGTTCCCGTTGTTCCTCCTGCTCGATGACAGGCACGACAGGTTCGGGCTGTGGCTCGGGTGCGGGGGCAGGCAGCACCTCCTCGATAGGCACGGGTGCGGGGGTCGGCGGCTCCTGCTCCCGCTCGTCATAGATGACGGGCGGCACAGGCTCGTCCAACGGCTTGGGGACTGCCGGTTGGGGCTTGAGTTGCAGCCACGCGGCACGCAACTGGTCGGCATAGTCGGCATTGGCCCGGTTGCGGAACTCGATATAGTCCTGTCGTGCCTGCTGCCGCTCCTGACCGAAGTCCTGCAGCAGTTGCCCGCGCGAACGCATGTATTCGTCACGGATAGACTCACGTGTCTCTTGCGCCAAAACGGGAGCGGCGCAAAGCGAGACCAACAAGATAAGCGGTAGATGTTTCATAGGGAAAGGTATAAATGATTATATTCCTCCGCCTGCCCATATGGCAAGCACTGCCGAGCCGGCCACGGCGGCCGCAAAGCCGGTGATACCCCAGCTGACGCCGATATTGGGTACCCACTCGCCTCCGAACGTCATACAGCCGAGGGAGAAGTCCCACCAACTGAAGTCGGTGCTGCTGAATCCGAAGCGCAGTCCGAGGTCGCCCGCCACGTGGTGTCTGTCCCCTCCCATATTGCCTCCCAGTCGGCCGTAACCGATGCCGCCGTAGAGGGAGAGGTCGAAGCGGTCTGTCTCGGGAGTGAGGTGGATAGCCGGACCGGCCACGGCGGCGATAGAGCCTTCGACCACACCATACATGAACGAGGTGTAGAGACCGAGGTTGTAGGTCTGCCATGCAAAGGTGCCGCCCACGAGCCAGTCACTGCTCACGCAGGCATAGCCCATCATCGGCTCGAAGAAATAGCCGGCATGGTCGGTGTCGTCGCTGAAGTAGTCCGCTCCGAGGGCGAGCAGTCCGACCGGCATGAGGCTGATACCGATGGTCGGCACCACTTTCTGGTCGTAGTATTTGGCCCCGAGGAAGAGGCTCCACCAGGAGAAGTTATACTCCGTGACATAGTTCTCGAATCCGAAGCGCAGTCCGGCCTCGGCGACCCATGTGCCGTGGCGGTCTCCGTAGTTGTCCAGGATGCTGGCATAGCCGCCGCCGAGCAGCAGTTGCAGGTCCAGGTCGGTCTTCGACTGGGTCGTCAGCGTGAGTGCCGGACCGACAGTGGCGACGATGTCGCCGTTGTTGAAGCCGTACATCATGGACAGGTTAAAGCCCAGTGCGTGACGGATATAGGTGTAGTTGGCGCCGATGTAGTGGTTGATGCCGCCTCCGGACAGGAACCCCATGCCGTAATAGGCCTCCATGTAATGGTGCGGGTAGTACTGACTGCCGCTCCACCAGAGGTTCTCGGTCTTGTAGAGGCTGATGGTTCGCTCGACGGTCTGTTTCTCGGGGATGTTGACATTGATGGTGGATGAGGGCAAGTAGTTGCGTTTCTGTAGCGAGAGCGTGTGTTGGCCGACACTCACCGGTTGGCGGAAGGGCGTAGAGCCGATATTCTGTCCGTCGAGGATGACATCAGCGCCGGACGGTTTGGATTTGACGCGCAGGATGCCCGAGATAGGGGATAGCAGTGGAACCTGAATTTCTGTTGTTTTACCGCGTTCAATCTGTACATCCGTGTTGAAGGTGGTGCATCCTGCTTTTTCTCCACGCAGATGATAGAGTCCCTCGTCCAAGTCTTGTTTGTAGTTGCCTCCATAAGCGACTTCGGTGTATTCCTGCTCTCCGTCTTTACGAAGGGATATATGTACATCGGAGGGAGCTGAGGCTTTAAGGGTGCCCTTTCCCACACTCCCCTTTAGAAGCAACGTAATCGGGGGGAGCGTCAGAATCATCTCGGTCGTGTCCAATTGACCATTCTGTCTGGCGGTTTTAATGACAGGTGTTATCTCCTCTGATTCGTATCCTGCTTTTTCCACCTTGATAGGAATAGACCACTGCTGCAATACTTCTTTCTCAAAAAAGCCGGAAGCATTAGATGTACCGAGATATTCATCATATACATAGACATCACATTGAGCAGGTTGGGTCTGCAGACGCAGCAGTACATAGTCTTGCTGCTCAGCATACATGGTAGTCTCAAACCTGTCTCCCATCTTTATATAGCAATCTCGTGAGACGATACCTTCATAGCCTTTAGCGCGGAACTGGAGTGAACTGATTTTGTCCCGATTGTCGGCAAACTTGAAATAGAAATAGATGCAGTCATTGTCTATATCCGTTTTTTTTAGCTCTTTATCGTCTCTGCCAAGAGTGCCGGAACACTCCACTAATTCAAAGTCTTGCACGATACGAGGTTGGATATGGACACAAATGACGGCGTAATTGGATGAGATGCTTTTCGCATGGGGTATGATTTTGTTGGCATCCATGGTTGTCAACGGAGCATCCCACCGCAACATCTTACGCGCAGCAACAGGTGTGATTAGGGCTGAAAGGAGAAGGAGGGATAGTAGCAGACGTTTCATAATCGGAGGTCTCGGATGTGGATTCTACTTGAAGTTGTCAGTGCCAAACAGACCATCTCCCGGCAACATGTTGGTGTCTGGCTTGGGCTGCCATGTGCGGACATAGATGATGGGGTTCTCGTAATCGGTCAGATCCATGAGCAGGAACAGGTAGCCCTGGTCACCATAGCGGGAGGAGGTGTAGGTCTGCTTGAGACGGAGACCGTACATGTTAGGGAATTGGAGTGCCGGTGTGATATATAGGTCGCTGAAAGCGACGTTGACAAAACTGTTGCTGCTAAAGACGCGACTGAGAGAGGTCAGATAGGAGGATTTGGTATGACGGGTATATTCAATATGCTCTTTCTCAGCAAGATTTACCCTCTTCTGGTCGCCCACGGGCTTGACTACGCGGCCGGTGATGATGACGGCGTTGTCGTCGAAGACGTGGTGCAGGTAGGAGGTGTCGCGTAGTGCGAACGAACTCTTGTAGTTCTCCAGGAAATCGGTCAGCGCCAACTTGGCGGCATCGCTCCAGTCGCTTTGGGCAGCGAGGTCTTCGATGGTTCCCCGTTCCAGCATATAACGGACGTTCTCTATCTTGCGGTAGGGGTTGAACTCGAAGACCACATCCTCTACAAAGGTCTTGTGGTTATTGGGATAATCAAACGACATCTTGACCGAGCGCGCCACGACATTATCTCCCATTCGGTAGTAGGTGACGTGCTTCTTGTCCAGCACGGTGATGCGGCCGCTCTTGGTCAGTTGAAGGAAGAGTTGGCGTCCCTCGGGGGTGAAGTAGGAGGTGACAGTTGTGCCTTTCTTGGTGCGAAGCGCCTCGCAGATGTTGTCAATCATAACGCTATATACTTTGGCCTCTTCCTCAGAGAGAACACTCGCCGTAGTCTCTGCGTATTTCCCCTCACGGATAGACGAGCCGGTCTTCTTACTGCCTGTCTCAACGGCAATAGGCAGACTCATGCTGTTGTCCTCCATAGTCTTGGTCTTGCGGATATTAAGTTGTTTGGTAGCTGCCTTTGAGTAATCAATGGCATACTTGTCCATGAGTGCTGCTACCTCTTTGTCCGCATTAGCCTCCGCGGTGAACGCATATTCAATGCGGACAATGAGTTTCTTCTCTTTGTTCTCATCTTCATAGAAGCGGATAACACCTGTACCATCCTTCGCACGGTATATCTCGCTCCAGTCGATATTTGTAAAGTATCTGTACTCCAGTGATTTTACCGGTTTCTTGTTGTAGAGCACATTGACCATGCCCATGTCCTCTTCGTCGTCGGGGTTCCCGGCGTAGGAGAATGTGATATTCTTGAGCAGGTCGTTAATATGCTTGGGCAACCAGACGGTCAACTGATTATCCTTTTTGCCGTCGTTATATTGGATGAGGTTGGCTTCTTCTGCCGCAAAAGAGTTCAGCAGCACATTGGCCCAATAGAAATACTGCAATGCCTCGGCTATACGTGCGTCTTGTTGGGCCTCGATGGCGATGTCTATGTAATTGGCAATCTTCTCCCGCTTGCCGCGGCCGGTGTCGCCCTTCACCTTGTCCAGCAGTTCGGTGATGCGCTTCTGCAGCATGTTCTGCTGGTTGCGGGTCGTGGTGACATCCACACCGTAGGCCTGCAACCGGTTGGTGTTGCGTGCGGCCTCGTTCAGCTGCTGCTGCGCGAACTGCAGCTCTATCTCGGCATCGCCTTTCACCCCCTCGTCGGCCATACTCCGGGCCTGCTCCAACGACTGGCGGATATTATCCATGTAGTTGGCGGTCGCGTCGCGGTAGTAGCTGAGCAGCTGCTTCTTGGTGACAAAGACGACGACAAAACCGTCCTCCCCGTCGCTCCGGGCGGACGAGGAGTAGAACTTACGGCTGTCGGTATAGGTGTTGAACTCGTTGTCCCCCTCGTCGATGCCCAGTTTGTTGCGCAGCTCGCGCTCCGCCACGGCCAGCAGCGAGTTGAGCGCCTGGGCCTGCTTGGTCTCGCCCTTGGCGTACTGCTCGTGCTGGAAAGAGGCGAAGTAGTCCTCCCCCTCGTACTGCTTCCATTCGGAGGGGTAATCCACCTCCACCACATCTTTCCCCGACGAGGCGGAGCCGCACTTGTTGTAGGGCGTCCACTGGGGGATGATGGCGGCGGACAGGGCCACCTGACAGAGGACGTAGCAGCGGTAGCCGCCCTCTATCTTCTGCGTGTAGCTGCACACTTTGTTGATGGGGATGCGGTATTGCTCCGCCACCTCCAAGGGGGTGCCGTACTGCATGGCGTTCTGCACATCGCCGGCGTCCACGGCCAGACCGAGGCGCATGATGGCGCCGTTGATGATCTCGGCCATCGCTTTCTGTTCGGCGGCGTCGCGGTCTTGGTCGGTGGCCTCCTCGCAGCGGTATTCGTAGGTGTTATTCTCCGGCAGGGGCCGTTTCTTGACCCAAGCGGGTTCTTTAGCATAGGCGCACAGGGCGAGTAGCGTCAGGCAAAAGAGTAGCGTCTTCTTCATGAGCAGGGGTGTTTAGTGGTTCAGACGGCTGATGCCTCGGGGCTTGGCCACGGCCCGCGGACTACGGCGCTCGGGCGCGGAGGTGACGCGGCGGAAGGTGACATCGCGGAGCAGGGACATATAGTTGCCGTCCGGCGCTTGCGAGGTGTTGTTCGCGTAGTAGTAGAACATGGTGAAGCAGTTGGCATACAGGCCGAGCTCTTTGGATGCAAACTGCGAGGCCTCCAGACGGAGTGTGCCGTCTTTCTGCACGCATAGCCACATCTCGTCGCTCTCGTCAGCGAGTTGGTAGAACTCATAGCCGTTGTTCGGCGTGAAACAGGGCATGAAAGACGCCAGGTAGAGCGTCTGCGCGTTGTCATTCGTGAAGTAGAACGATTTGTCCTTGTCCGGCTCGATGATGCCGGCAGGGATGCGGATGCACTGGTACTTGGAGTCGTAGTAACCGTAGGCGTTGAAGAAGTCTTGTCCGCCGAAGATGCCCTCTATCTTGACCCAACTCTTCAAGTTGGTGCGCAGAGCCTGATGGTTGGTGATGGCTATGTGCCACGACTGTTGTTCATTCTCTACCGTGCCGGATTCGTTCACCCACATCTCGGTGCCGGTGGCGGAGAAGGCGCCGATGAAGGTACTCAGACCGGTGGGGCTGTCCGTCGAACTGCCGCCCTCGTCCGGACGATGATCACAGGAGGTCAGCAACGGGAGGGAGAGGGAGATAAGGAGTAGAAAGCGTGTAAATATGCGCATATACGTAGGGGATTAGGGTCTATATTAACGTGTCGTCACACCCCGCCACGGTTCTCCGTGGGCGGGGTGTGCTTCTCTGTATGGCGAGGCGGGATTAGCGGCCGGTAGCTTCCTTGCGAGCCTCTTTCATCTTCTGGATCTTGTCCTCAGCGTATTTGCGGAACTCCTCGCGCTTGAAGTAAACCTCCAGCTCCTCGTCGGAGGTGAGGGCTTGCTCCATCTTCTCAATCATCATCTTCTTGGGAATCTGCAGCGAAATCCACGACTCATACTGACCGGTGTTGCCGGTGATGAACATCTTCTCGCATATCTGCTCGGCGTCGTTGAGCATGCGCTCTACCACCTCGTTCATCTCCGTCTCCATCAGACGCTGTACCTTGTCGGCCTGAGCCTGTCCGGCTACAGCGGTCGAGTAGTCGGCCGAGAGACCTTGCACAAAGCCGCCGAGCTTACGACGAATCACACCCTTGGCGTTCTCCAACGCTGCCGTACGGGCGCTCTGCTTGTTGATAGCGGTCGAGGTTCCGGTGCCGCGGAAATAGTCGGAGTCGTCAAAACCGGTCTCCTTACAGGGGACTTCAATCTCCACATCGCCGCGTGCGCTGGCGGGTTGAGCTACCTGTTTCTTCGAACCGCAAGAGGTCAGACCGGCAGCCAAAACCACTGCCATTGCCAGGAATAATTGTTTTTTCATTGTCAGTTTGGGGTTAATAATGTTGTGCCTACTCACTTGTGGCTTTTCGGCATACTCCGTTTATTAGTTGTTTGAAATGGTTTGATATTGTTTGATATTGTTTGATATTGTTTGATATTGTTTGATATGGTTGGGAGTGTTTACTATGATACGTACAAAGTTCGTGCCAATATGCCACAAAGGTACAACAAAATTCGGATATATGCAAGAGCAGGTGTCTTTTTTTGCTAAAAAGCTCCTCCTCCCCCCTTCTCCTCCTCCCCATTCTCCTCCCCCCCCTCCCTCTCCTTCCTC
>JAFUUE010000093.1 GCA_017483945.1 Paludibacteraceae bacterium
ATAGGCGCCCAGCTCAGGTAATGGGGCCTGCGGGTCTTGTCGGCACACTTGTAGAAATTCACCCGCAGCGGTTGGGGGAACGCCGGTTGGCGGTCCCGGAAGATGAGGCTGAGCGGGATGCGCAGCGCCACCTCCCACTCGAACAGGCCGTCCTGCTCCTCAATAGACTCGCGGCGGGCATTCGTCATCTCCGACTCCCCTACGCGTCGGAAGCGACAGCGGCGCTCTATCTGCGCCATCTCGGCGGGCGAGAGCGGCTGCACATCCTCGGCACGGCCCAACCGCCGCGACGCCACCATGGCGCCGATACAGTTGGTCTCAAAGTTCATATAATGGCGTTCGCCGGGGACTTGGCAGAAGAACTCCACGCACGAGTCTTCCCAGACAGGGCCTTGGTCGGCCGTTGTCACCGCACGCAGTTGCTCCCCGCGCACATGCCAGTCCAGGAAGAGGGAGTCCCGGCTGTTGCGCACATCCACCGTCACCTCGGGACGTTCGGGGAAAGTGTCGGGCCAATTAAGCTTATCTACGATAAGATTTACCATTTGGTCATTTACCATTTGTTCATTTACCATTTGTTCATTTATTGGGCTGCTTAGGCTCAAGATAATCGGCTGATGATGGCTTGCATTTGGGGTTCGACTTTCTCCTGCTCTTCCAGCAGGCGGAGCTGGGCGCGGGTGCGGACGAGGTTGTGCTCGGGGTAGGCAATCTTATAGTAGGTGTCGCCGTTGAGGTAGTCGGTGAAGAAGCGGACGGTCTGCATATAGGTGAGGAGGCGACATCCGTAGGGCAGCAGTTCCTTCTCCAGCGGTGTGAGGAAGGTAGCCTCCCTGAGATAGCCGCGCGCATAGGCCTTAAAAACATCCATATCGACACGGACAATGTCTAGGATTGGTTCGTCTTCGGCCCCCTTGTTGGCGGCAGTACGCATGAAGTCTCCGAAGTCGCTGAACACGAATCCCGGCATGACCGTATCGAGGTCCACGATACAGATAGGTTTGCCTTCCTCGTCAAAGAGGACGTTATTGACCTTGGTGTCGCAGTGGTTGATATGCTTCTGCAGTTTGCCCTCACGGAACAGCCGCTCGGCCAGGCACATAGCGTCCCGTCGGCTGTCTATGGCAGCGATGATGTCCGCGCAGGCGCTCTTTCTGCCCGCGGCATCGGCAGCCAGCGCGTCGTCGAGTTGCTGCAGGCGGAACTCCATGTTGTGGAAGTTCGGTATCGACTCGCAGAGGGCGTCGAAGGGCAGGTCGGCCAGTTGGCATTGGAAGCGTCCGAACGCCTCGCCCGTGAGTTCGGCAGACAGGGGCGTCACTTTCTCCTGGGAGGTGGCGGGTTCGACGAGGACGTAGAGCCGCCAGTAGTCGCCCGCGGGGCTCTTGTAGAAGAGCTTGCCCTGCTTGGTGGGGATGAGTTGGAGCACCTTGCGCTCGATGTTCGGTTCGCGGGCTATCAGCAGTTTCTCGCGGATATGGGAGGTCACAATCTCGATGTTGCGCATGAGTCCCTCTACATCCTTGAAGATGTGGTGGTTGATGCGTTGCAGACAATACGAGGGCTCGCCTACGCGGCCGGCGGGAACGATGAAGGAGTCGTTGATAAAACCGATGCGCAGCGGTTGCGGTTCCTGCACCTCGTTCCAGATAGCGAATTGATTTAAAATCTCATTCATAAATATCTAAATGACTACATGGTAAATGATTTCAGTTCGTCGATGGAGGCCGCCGTTTGCCAGCCTGCGTACTTCTCGCCGGCCAGTCGGTTCTTCTCCAAGTCATCGACATAGATGGTGTGCGGGCAGTCGATGCCGGCCGTCCGGACCACATGGTCGAATATCTCGCGGTTGGGCTTGGCCATATGGAGGTGGTGGCTGGCGAAGACGGCGTCGAAATAGTCGCCCAGTCGGTAGCGTTCCCATATGGGGTCCCAGTGCATCTGATTGGAGTTGGAGAGGAGGACGGTCCTGTAGCCCGTCTGCCGCAGCGCGGCGATATAGTCGAGCCGGTGTCGGGGCAGGTCGTCCAGCATGCTCATCCAGGCCTCGCGTATCTGCGCCTCGGTCGTCCCCGGGTGGCAGTAGTCCTGCAGCGTACGGAGGAAGTGCTGCGTGGTGATATGGCCGTACTCGTAGTCGTGCATCAACTGCTTGGTGGCGGCGCTGACCGAGACCACGCCTTCGCCCTCGTCGTCGATGCCGAGCACGCTCCGCACGTTCTCAGCGCCCATGAGGCGGGTGAAGTTATCCACACAACGCGGCACATTGAGGTTGATGATGACGCCGCCCAAGTCAAAAACGACAGTATTCAGTTCCATAGTATTCATGTCATATATAGTCAGTTACACAATACGTACCTCGATGCCGGCGTTGCGCAGTTTGGAGAGCATGCCCGTGGGGATAGCGCGGTCGGTGATGATGCAGTCCAGTTCGTCGGCAGCGGCTATATGCACGAAGCTGCGCTTGTTGAACTTGGACGAGTCGAAGACAGCTATCACCTGCCCTGCCTGCTGAATCATCGTCTGGTTGAGCAGGGCCTCCTCGAGGCTGGGTGTGGAGACGCCGTCCTCGGTGGAGAAGGAGTCCACGCCGAGGAAGAGCTTGTATCCGCTGAAGTTACGCAGGACGGAGAGGGCGAGGGGGCCGACCGTCGAGTGGCTATTGACCCGGACGTTGCCGCCTAAGAGGATGACTTCGAAGCGTTTGTAGTTCATCAGTTCGGTGGCGATATTCATTGCGTTGGTCACGATGTGGAGGTCGTGGAAGCGCTCGAGATGGCGGGCCACCTCGAGGGTGGTCGTGCCGGAGTCGAGCATGATGAAGTCGCCGTTCTTAATCATCTTGGCGGCCTCCTCGCCGATGCGCTCTTTCTCCTTGAAGTTGAACATGCGCTTCTTGGCGATGGCGGTGTCCTCGTTCTGGTTCTCCACGGGGCGTCGCATGGCGCCACCGCGCGTGCGCACCAGCAGCCGACGGTTCTGCAACAGCGTCAGGTCCTTGCGGATTGTCACTTCCGAAATGCCGGTCTCACGGCTCAACTCCGTCACCTGCACTTCCTCTTTCTGTTCTAACATGCGCAGGATGAGTGCTCTGCGCTCTTTGGCTGAAGAAGGATTCATACCATGTTCCGAATTAGCGTACTATATTAGCGGGTCTGCCCTGCGGCAGCAAATCCATGTCAAAGGTACAACTATTTTGCGAAATATGCAAATAAAACGTTTCGTTTTTCTTTCGGAGGGTTTCGAAAGACGGAGAAAAACTCCGAGACGATGCCCGGAACAGTTGGCGAAGAGACCGCGTCTCACGCGGGGCAATAGACGAAAAGAGAAATGCCACCCTCTTCCAGCCTCTTCTCCGAAAAAACTACGCCTCGGTCTTGCGTATATGCAATTTTTGTAGTACCTTTGCACTCCAAATCATCTAATTCATACGTCACATGTCCCTCCAATGCGGTATAGTGGGACTGCCCAATGTGGGCAAGTCCACCCTGTTCAACTGTCTGAGTAATGCCAAGGCCCAATCGGCCAATTTCCCTTTCTGCACCATCGAGCCCAATATGGGCGTCATCACCGTGCCCGACGAGCGTCTGATTCGTCTGGGCGAGCTGTGCCACCCCGAGCGCGGCGTCATCCCGACGACCGTTGAGATAGTGGATATAGCCGGTCTGGTCAAGGGCGCCAGCAAGGGCGAAGGGCTGGGCAACAAGTTCCTGGCTAACATACGCGAGACGGACGCTATCATCCACGTGTTGCGCTGCTTCGACGACCCGAACGTCGTCCATGTGGACGGTTCCGTGGACCCCGTGCGCGACAAGGAGATTATCGATGCGGAGCTCCAGCTGAAGGACCTGGAGACGGTCGAGGCGCGTATCCAGAAGATAGAGAAGCAGGTGCGCGTAGGCGGCGACAAGCAGGCCAAGGTCATGCTCGACTTGCTGCTGCGCTACCGCGAGGCCCTCTCTGCCGGTAAGTCGGCGCGCACGGTCGAGCTGCTCAACAAGGACGAAGAGGCCTGCGCCAAGGACCTGTTCCTGCTCACCAACAAGCCCGTCATGTACGTCTGCAACGTGGACGATGCGGCGGCGGCCGAGGGCAACGACTATGTGGAGCAGGTGCGTGCCGCCGTGGCGGACGAGCAGGCGCAAGTGCTCGTACTCGCCGCCAAGACCGAGGCGGAGATAGCCGAACTGGAGACCTACGAGGAGCGTCAGATGTTCCTCGAGGAGATGGGGCTGCACGAGTCGGGCGTCAATCGCCTCATCAAGGCCGCCTACGCCCTGCTCAACCTGCGCACGTTCCTCACCGCGGGCAGCGACGAGGTACGCGCATGGACCTTCCGCGAGGGGATGAAAGCCCCGCAGTGCGCCGGCGTCATACACACCGACTTCGAGCGCGGATTCATACGCGCTGAGGTCATCAAATACGACGACTTCGTCACTCTGGGCGGCGAAGCCGCCTGCCGCGCCGCCGGCAAACTGGCCATCGAGGGCAAGGACTACATGGTCCAAGACGGCGACATCATGCATTTCCTCTTCAATGTATAAGTAATGTAAGCTATGATACAGTCTCTTCTCTCATACGGGATGTGGGTGGCCGTGGTGCTCATCATCGTGGGCTTCGTGGCCCTCGTCAAGGGGGCAGACTGGCTGGTGGACGGTGCCTCGTCCATCGCCAAGCGCTTCGGCATCAGCGACCTGGTCATCGGCCTGACCGTCGTGGCCTTCGGCACCTCCATGCCTGAGTTCGTGGTCAACATGGTCTCTATTGCGCAGGGCGCTACCGACCTGGCTATCACTAATATACTCGGTTCGAACATCATCAACACGCTGGTCATTCTCGGTCTGACGGCCCTGGTCTATCCCATCACGTCGCAGAAGCGCAGCCGCGACTTCGACATCCCCCTGTCTATCATCGCGGGCATCGCCGTGTTCGCCACCGTGTCTATCCGGTCGCCCTTCGGCGAGGAGGGCCGCGGCATCAGCCGGATGGGCGGTATCATGCTGCTGATACTCTTCGTGTATTTCCTCTATAACACGTTCCGCCACGCCAAGGACCACCCGGAGGAGATACAAAGTGATGAGGTACAAAGTACAAAGGACATGTCCGTCGGGAAGGCTATTATGCTCATCGTAGGCGGCTTGGCGGGGCTGGTCGTCGGCGGCGAGTGCATCGTGCAGAGTGCCGTGCATATAGCCACCGGGGTGGGTGTCTCCGAGGCCGTCATCGGCCTGACTATCGTCGCCCTGGGCACCTCCCTGCCCGAACTGGCGACCTCGGTCATCGCCGCCTGCAAGCACAACAGCGACATCGCGCTGGGTAACGTCATCGGCTCCAACATCTTCAACGTCTTCTTCATCCTCGGCACCAGTGCCGTCATCCGGCCGTTGCCGGCCTACGAGGGCATCGAGTTGGACGCGTGGGTCGCCGCGGTGGGCAGTATCCTCGTGTGGCTGTTCGTCAAGACCAACCACGAGCGCCAAATCAAACGCTGGGGCGGCGCTATCCTCCTGCTCTATTACGCCGGCTACCTCACCTATCGCCTGCTGACCGTATAGCGCGACCGTTACAGGATCCTTCTGACTCACCTGGGACGCGGGCGGCTCGCCCGCGAACGCGTCTATGGGCGCGTCTGACCCATTGTTGAATCAAAAGCGCCCTCCGGTCGCTCTCGCGGGCGAGCCGCCCGCGTCCCAGGTGGGGCTGGATTGACGGAAGGAATATCCGTGTCTGACGACCCGTTCGCGGGCGAGCCGCCCGCGTCCCAGGAGAGTCCCAGCCACCTCCCGAAGCTCTCCCGAAGCTGAGGGGTGCAAGTGCGTGAATAACAGGGTGCTGACAGGGTCAGGTTCGTTTCAGGTCTGTTTCAGGTCTGTTAGCCCCTCTCAAAACCAACGCCTTACGGGCACCCAAAAGTTCTCTCCGCAGCCTCCGCTGAGCAT
>JAFUUE010000009.1 GCA_017483945.1 Paludibacteraceae bacterium
CTATGACCCGCCTGGGACCCACCTGGGACGCGGGCGGCTCGCCCGCGGATGCGTCATCAGACGCAGAGGTGTCATATTGCTTTGTATCCTGCCCGTCCCGGTCACTCGCGGGCGAGCCGATAAGGAATTCTATGTCTGCTTTGCAGACTCGCGCGGCGCACTTACTCCTTCGAATGTCCACCGGACATTCTCGGTGCGCCTTAATCGCTTCACGTCCCAGATGAGCCCTGCGGAACTGAGTGCCAAGAATGGTGCTTCGGACTCTCAACTTTGGACTTTCGACCTTCATCTATCCGCCTCATTATCAGTACGCGTAACAGACCTGAAACAGACCTGAAACAGAGCTGAAACAGAGCTGACCCATTCATCACCCTATGAATCAGGCAAATCCGCCTCCCAGCATCGGGTCAGGTTCGGGTCAGGTTCGGGTCCCGCACCCGTTTCTCTCGCTTTCTCTCCCCCAAAAAACGCCCTGCCGATTATGGAATAGCCCCTTCTCGACAGTCTTATCCATAGAAGCGTTCATGAACTTATTGGGAAGAATTAATATATTGGATTTACCGTAAAAACGCCGTAAAAACATAGAAAAATGGACGATTTTCGCGGAAGTATTTGCGTGTGTCGGAAAATTGTTGTAATTTTGCGAGCAGAATCACAAAACAAGCACAACAATAGTGGCAACACAACCGACATTTAATCAAGTCTATACCTTGGCGGCAATGCTCACTTGGCAAGATCAACGCAAGTTGGTTCAACGAGTGCAACACGACATTCGTCAGTATGAAGAGATTGCTCCACTCACAAGGGAGAAGTTGTTAGCACGTGTAGAGCATGCCGATTCCTTAATCGATGACGGATATTACACGGAGCACGAAACAGCCAAACAGCATTTCCAATCCCGCAAGGCTCAGAAGGCAGAAAGACTATGAGAATCATTTGGTCAGACGAGGCCATCGAGTCGGTGGATGTATGAGTACAGAAGTTTAGGTATTGGAGAGTTGAGCAGATTGGTCTATCGTATAGATGGTGAAACGATTCGTATCCTATACCTTTGGAACAATAGACGCAATCCCATCACTCTTCAGAGCATGTTTGATTAAATACCACTGAATACTTTTTAAGCGGTAAATCCAATAAGCGGTTTACCGCTTTTTTGTGCAATGAATCTCAGACGGGACAAGAAAACAAGCATTAGAAACGAAGTCGGCTGTCAAGTTCCGCACCCGTGCCATAGGGGGAGCCTTCTACAGCTCCACCCGCGTAACGTCAATAAGCTCCGAGAGGAAGACAGAGGCGGACTGCCGGAACTTGTCGGCATCCTCCGTGGTGAGATAGCGGCACTGCCCGCCCTGCGAGAGGACGCCGCGCAGGTCCGCATGGCGTTGCAGGTAGTCGGCGAGGCGGTCCGCCACGATATCGCCTTGACACACAAGGCGGATGGGCAGCCCGGCCAGTTGCCGCTGTATCTTAGGCAGCAGCAGCGGGTAGTGGGTGCACCCCAGCACAATGGTATCTATCTGCGGGTCGCGCGCCAGCAGTTCATTCAGGTATTTGGCTACGAACCAATCGGCGCCGTCGTTCCGATGCTCACCCGACTCGATGAGCGGCACCCACATCGGGCAGGCCTGTTGCACCACCGTCAGGTCGGGACAGACCTTGTGCAACTCAATCGGATAGGAGTCCGAGGAGATGGTGCCGGGTGTGCCGAGTATGCCGACATGGCCGCTTGAGGTCTGCGCGGGAACGGACTCTACCGTCGGTCTTATCACGCCCAGCACGCGCCGCAGGTCCTGCGTGCGCATCTGCCCGTTATCGCGCGCCCACACCTCCGGCAAGTCGTGCTGCTGGATAGTGCGTAAGGCCTTGGCCGACGCCGTGTTACAGGCCAGTATGATCAGTGCGCAGTCCTGCTCAAACAGGTAGCGCACCGCCTGCCATGTATAGCGGTAGATGACCTCGAACGAACGCGTGCCATAGGGTGCACGGGCGTTGTCACCCAGATAGACGTAGTCATACCCCGGGAGACGCTTGCGGATGCTGTCCAAGATGGTCAGTCCGCCGTAACCGCTATCAAAGATACCTATGCGCATATTTATAGCCGAAAGGGGCTGCAACACCCCGACAAATAGCCTAAAAACGCTGCAAAGGTACAAAAAAGTTATTATTTGTGCAAATAATTTGCAGGAATCGGTTATTTTTAGTAACTTTGCAGGGTAATAGTAACAACTTGCCTATAAACTTCTAAAACGATAAGACAATGAAATTTAATGTATCCAGTACCAAACTGTTCGCCCAGTTGCAGGCAGTGAGCCGCGTAATTGTCCCCAAGAGCCCCCTCCAGATTCTCGAGTCGGTGCTCTTCGAGTTAGACGGTAACGTCCTGACCCTCACGGCGTCCGATAGCGAGACGACCATCCGCACCAGCCTTGACGTAGAGAGCGCCGAGGGAGCCGGCAAGGTTGCTTTCGGCGCCCGACTGCTCCAGGAGACCCTCAAGGAGTTCCCCGAGCAGCCCCTCACCTTCGCCATTGACGACCAGAACTTCGGGCTCAACATCACCTCCGCTAACGGAACATACTCGTTCGTAGGCGCTAACGGCGCCGAGTACCCCGAGATGCCCGTCGAGGGAGAACGCGACAACTCGTTTGAGATACCCGCAAGCGACCTGCTGGACGCTATCGGAAAGACCATCTTCTGTACCGCCACCGACGAGGACCTGCGCCCCGTGATGACCGGTATCTACTTTGACTTGACCGAGGAGAGCCTCACGATGGTCGCCACGGATGCACACCGACTGGTACGCTACACCAACAGCGCCGTCCACGGAGCCGCACAGGCCGGGTTCATCCTCCCCAAGAAACCGGCTAATATTCTGAAGAATGTGCTGGCCAAAGAGGCAGACAACGTGCAGGTGGCCTTCGGTCAGAAGCATGTGGTCTTCACCTTCGGACGCACCTGCATCACCTGCCGCCAGATTGAGGGACGCTTCCCCAACTACCAGGCTGTCATCCCCAAGAACAACCAGAACCGCGTGACCGTTGACCGCCAGACCATCGTCAACGCCTGCAAGCGCGTGGCCGTCTTCGCCAGCTCCAGCACCTCGCAGCTCAAGCTCTCCCTCTCGGAGAACAGCATCCACATCTCCGCACAGGACATCGACTTCTCGACCTCGGCGGAGGAGACCATCGCATGCACCTACAACGGCACGCCGATGTCTATCGGCTTCAAGGCGCCCTTCCTGACCGACATCCTGGCTTCTATCCCCTCCGAGGAGGTCAACATCGAACTGGCCGACCCCGCCCGTCCCGGACTCATACTGCCCGTGGAGAACGAGGAGAACCGCGACCTGCTCATGCTGCTCATGCCGATGCTGCTCAACGACTAAGGTCAGACCTCTAAGCATGCTCCTATGAGACTTCAACTCACGCGCCCGCTCGTCTTCTTCGATCTGGAGACGACGGGCGTTAACGTAAGCCGCGACCGCATCGTAGAGATTTCGATGGTGCGTCTGCTGCCCGACGGCAGTCGCGAGAGCGCTACCTACCGCGTCCGTCCGACCCTCCTCGGCGACGACGGCATGCCCGTCCTGCGCGACGGACAGGAGGTGCAGATGCACATACCCGAGCAGTCCTCCGCCGTACATCATATACTCGACGAGGATGTGCGCGAATGCCGCACCTTCACCCAACTGGCCCCCGTCGTCGTGGACTACATCCGCGGATGCGACCTGGCCGGATATAACAGCAACCACTTCGACGTCCCTCTCCTCCAAGAGGAGATTCTCCGCGCCGGACTGGACTATGACATCAAGGCCAACAGCCGCATGGTGGACGCCTTCGTCATCTTCCAGAAGCATACGCCCCGCACCCTCACTGCCGCCTACATGCACTACTGCGGCAAGGACCTGGCCAATGCCCACTCCGCCAACGCGGACACCGAAGCCACCTACGAGGTGCTCATGGCACAACTCGACAAGCATGCCGACGTGCCCGACAACATCCCCGAACTCGAGCAATACACCACCCTGCAGCCCACGGCCGACCCCGCCGGACGCATCCTCCTCAACGAGAAGGGGGACATGCTCTTCAACTTCGGCAAGTACAAAGGCCAACCCCTGCGCCAGGTCTTCGCTTCCGACTCCGGCTACTACAGTTGGCTCATCAGCGGCGACTTCCCCCTCTACACCAAACGCCTCTTCCGCCGGGTGATGGAGGACCTCAAACATGAGCACCGGCAGCAGAGACGCGAACGGGATAAAGCACCCGCCACCGCCGACCAACTCCAACAACTCAAAGAGAAATTCGGCCGAGGAGCACAACTCAGTATGTTCTAACCCCATACACCACCATGTACAGACAACTCACCCCCGCAGAGATACAGACGCTCCGCCAACAAGGATGCGCCGCCGAAGAATGGTCACTCATCCAAGTGGCACAGGATTTTGACCCCGCCTACGTGCAGGATGTGCGCTTCTCAGGACCCATCCGGCTCGGCGCCTTCCGACGCGACTTCACGCTGCCCGGAGGCGTACGCGTACACTCCGGCATCTACCACGCAACCATACACAACTGCACCATCGGAGACGACTGCCACCTCTATAACATCCACAACTATATCGCCAACTACCATATCGGACGCAACACCTGCATCGAGAACGTCAATGCCATCTACGTGGACGGACGTACCACCTTCGGCAACGGCGTACGCGTACCTGTCATGAACGAGGGAGGCGGCCGTGAGATTCCAATCTTCGATCACCTGAGCGCCAGCCTGGCATATATACTCACCCTCTATCGCCACCGCCGGGACATGATACTCATCCTCGACCGCATGATTGACGACTATGCCGACTCACAGGCCTCCGAGATGGGCACTATCGGCGAGGAGGTCAGCATCCTCAACTGCGGCTCTTTCAAGAACGTACGCATCGGCGACTGCGCCCGCATCGCCGGCACCAGCCGACTCAAGAACGGCTCGGTCAACAGCAACCGCCACGCACCCGTGCGACTCGGCTCCGGCGTCAAGTGCACCGACTTCATCATCTGCTCCGGCGTCGAAATCAGCGACTCCACACTGGTGGACAAATGCTTCGTCGGACAAGGCTGTATCTTCGACAAGCACTACTCCGCCGGCGAGTCCCTCTTCTTCTCCAACTGCCAGGGCATGCACGGCGAGGCGGCCGCCATCTTCGCCGGCCCCTACACCGTCACCCACCACAAGTCCACCCTGCTCATCGCGGGCATGTTCTCCTTCCTCAACGCAGGCTCCGGCAGCAACCAGTCCAACCATATGTACAAACTCGGCCCTATCCACCAGGGACTGGCCGAGCGCGGGGCAAAAACAACCAGCGACTCTTACCTCCTCTGGCCCAGCAAGATAGGAGCCTTCTCGCTCGTCATGGGACGACACACGCACCATGCCGACACCAGCGAACTGCCCTTCTCCTACCTCATCGAGAACAACTCCGAGTCCTATATCGTCCCGGGAGCCAACCTACGCACCGTCGGAACCATCCGGGATGCACAGAAATGGCCCAAACGAGACAACCGCAAAGACCCCGACAAACTCGACTTCATTAACTTCAACCTGCTCTCCCCCTACACTGTGCAGAAGATGTGGCGGGGACGCCAACTGCTTGAGGAACTGCGACTCATCGGCGGAGAGAACACCGAGGTATATGGCTACCATAACTGTAAGATGCGCAACTCCTCCCTCCAACACGGCATCGCCCTCTACACCATCGGCATCAGCAAGTTCCTCGGCAACTCGCTCATCTCAAGACTCGAGAAGGCACAACTGACCGACATCGACTCGCTCCGCGCCGCCCTGCGACCTGACAGCCCCGTCGGCTCCGGCGAATGGGTGGACCTGGCCGGACTCATCGCACCCAAGAGCGAGGTCACACGGCTCATGGACGACATCGAAGCCGGCAACATGACATGGCAGACCATACGCGACCGCTTCGCCGAGATGCACGACCGCTACTACTCCTACGAGTGGACATGGGCGCTCGAGCACCTGCAACAGGTCTGGGGCTGCTCCGTCGAACAGGTCACCGTCGAGCAGATTCGACGGACCGTCACCGAGTGGCAGAAAGCCGTCGTCGAACTCGACCGCATGGTCTATAACGACGCACGCAAGGAGTTCGACCTCAACAGCCAGACCGGATTCGGCGCCGATGGGGACGCCACACAACGGCAGAAAGACTTCGAGTCCGTCCGTGGCAGCTTCGACGACAACGCCTTCGTCAAGGCCGTACTCGAGCATATCGAACGCAAGACCGCACTCGGAGACACCATCCTCAACCGACTCAACCAACTATAAATCACCCATTCGTGCAAGGCCAACTCACCATACTCGGCAGCGGAAGTGCACTGCCTACCTACCAGAACGCACCCGCGTCACAGGTCGTCGAACTGTGTGACAAGGCGTTCCTCATCGACTGTGGCGAAGGAGCGCAGATAACGCTCCGCCGAATGGGACTGCGCACGGCACGGCTCTATAACATCTTCATCTCGCACCTCCACGGGGACCACTGCTTCGGACTCATCGGACTCATCAGCACCTTCGGCATGATGCACCGGCTCCAACCCCTGCATATCTATGCCCATCCCGACCTCGAACGACTCATGAGACCGTGGCTCGACTACCACTGTGCGGACCTCTCCTTCGACGTCATCTTCCACCCTATCAACCCACGCAAGCACGAGGTCATCTACGAGGACCGAACACTCACCATCGAGACGCTCCCCCTGCGCCATAAGGTCCCCACGTGCGGCTTCCTCTTCACCGAGCACCACCGCAACACCGAGCCCCGGCGACGCTACGCCTACTGCTCCGACACCATGTACTCCGAGCGACTCATCCCCTGGATACAGGGCGTGGATGTCCTCTTCCACGAGGCCACCTACATCGACGAATATGCCGACCGCTGCCGCTCAACCATGCACTCCACCGCACGGCAAGCCGCCACTATCGCGCTCAAGGCCGAGGCCAAACGCCTCATCATCGGCCACTACTCCGCACGCGTGGACGACCACACGCTCTTCCTGCGCGAAGCCGCCGAGGTCTTCCCCGACGTCGCCCTCGCCGAAGAACGCGCCATCTTCACCATCTGACACCGCAACCTCCCTACCATTCCCGTACCGATTACGGCAACAACACGACAACGAGACGGCAACGAGACGACAACGAGACGGACCGATTATAGCCTGACTGCACAAGCACTACAGCATTGTCATAGACATTCAAGAGTTATGAAAACGATTTACCTCGCGGGCGGATGCTTTTGGGGAACGGAGCACTTCTTTAAGCAGATAGCCGGAGTCGAGCACACCCGGACAGGCTTCGCCAATGGCAACACCGAACATCCTACATACGGGCAAGTCTATTCCGATACTACCGGCTATGCCGAGACAGTACAAGTCGATTACGACCCCGCTAAAATAAGCCTGGAGTTCCTACTCAGCATGTTCTTCGCCGCAATCGACCCGACCTCCCTCAATAAACAGGGGCACGACCAAGGCACTCGCTACCGCACAGGAATCTACTATACCGAAGACTCAGAACGCATAGTGATTGACCGTGTTTTCAACCAAGAACAGGCGAAATACACGCAACCGCTCGTTGTCGAACGAGAACCGCTCCGCAACTTCTTTCCCGCCGAAGACTACCATCAGGACTATCTCGACAAACATCCCGACGGCTATTGCCATCTGCCTAAGACCTTGTTCGACTGGGCAAGAAAGACCCGAACCTACCAAACACTCTTAGCACAAATACAAGCGCTCATATCCGACGAGAGGGATATGATAGCGAACATGGCAAATATCTCTGCTATCCTCCACCAAACCTTCGGCTTCTGGTGGACCGGATTCTACCGCGTACAGGGAAACGAGTTGATACTCGGGCCCTTCCAGGGACCTCTCGCCTGCACACGTATCCCATATAACAAAGGCGTCTGTGGAATGGCTTGGGCACAGAACAAGACAATCATGGTACCTGATGTACATCAGTTCCCGGGGCATATAGCCTGCTCCGCAGACTCCAGAAGCGAGATTGTCGTGCCTCTCCGGCGCGACAACCAAGTATTCGCTGTACTCGACATTGACAGCAAGGAGTACAACACATTCGACCAAATAGACCGCTATTACTTAGAGCAGATAACGCTCGAATCAGATGCCTTCCCCATCCGTGAAATAAGGTGACTGCACCGCCTTCTGCTGTTGAATACGCGAGTGCGGCGGCACATCATGCGTCAGCCATACGTTACCACCGACTATCGTATCATGACCGATGGTCACACGACCGAGAATGGACGTGTTCGAATAGACCGTCACGTGGTCTTCTAATATCGGATGACGAGGTAAATCAAGAGGTCTGCCCGCCTCATCGTACGTGAAGTTACGCGCCCCCAGAGTCACACCTTGGTAGAGCATCACATGGTTGCCGATGATAGACGTCGCGCCGACGACCACACCGGTCCCGTGATCGATGCAGAAATACTCACCTATCGTCGCTGCAGGATGAATATCTATTCCTGTCTCGCTATGAGCCATCTCGCTCAGCATACGTGGCAATAACGGCACGCCTAACTCCAATAAACGATGAGCCGTCCTATAATACAGCATCGCCGTCACAAACGGATAGCACAAGATGACCTCCGCCGCATCCGCCACGGCAGGGTCGTTATGCAATGCAGCCTCTACATCCGTCAGTAACAGACGCTGAATCTCCGGGAGCGACTTCACAAACGCGTCCGCCGTACTACCGACACACTCCTGATTCGAACCCTCACACGACTTGCACATCACCGTGGATAACTGAGAGTACAACAGCCCGCGAAGTATCTGGTCCGAGAAATCGCGGTTGGGATAATACGACGGGAAGACAATCGAGCGCATCAGGCGCATTATCTTCGCTAACTCGGTGTGAGATGGGATATTCATAAGACTGACAGATACCGCTCGCCCGTATCAGGCAGTAGTGCAACAATCATCTTGCCGGCGTTCTCTGATTTCTTCGCCAGTTCCAATGCCGCATGGAACGACGCACCGGAGGATATTCCCACCAGCAGACCCGCCTGCTGCGCTAACAAACGGCTGCCGGCATAGGCTTCATCATCCGTCACAGTGACCACCTCATCCACAACCGACCCATCATAGGTCTGCGGCACAAAGCCTGCCCCTATGCCTTGTATCTTATGCTTACCCGATGTGCCACCCGAGAGCACCGGAGAGGAGGCCGGTTCTACGGCGACTATCCTAACCGTCGCCTTATGCGCCTTGAGAGCCTGACCCGTGCCACTCACCGTACCACCCGTGCCTACGCCCGCAACGAAGATATCTACCTCACCTTCCGTATCTGACCATATCTCCTCTCCTGTCGTCTTGCGGTGAATGGCAGGATTGGCCGGATTAACAAACTGACCAAGAATAACAGCACTCCCTATCTCATCCCGTAACTGCTCGGCCTTGGCTATCGCCCCTTTCATGCCCTCCGCACCGGGGGTCAACACTAATGTCGCGCCATACGCCTTCAGTAAATTACGCCGCTCAATGCTCATCGTATCTGGCATCGTGAGAATAACCTTATAGCCTCTCGATGCACCTACCCACGCCAAGCCGACGCCGGTGTTGCCGCTCGTCGGCTCTATAATAGTGGAACCTGCGCCCAGAACACCACGCGCCTCGGCATCTTCTATCATCGCCAAAGCAATACGGTCCTTCACGCTACCACCGGGATTGAAATACTCTAACTTGACTACCAATCGCGCTTGTTGCCCTTCTATTCCCGATATCTCTAACATCGGCGTCCGACCTATTAGGTCCGTGAGTCTCTTATGTATCATGACGGCTTCTTATTATGACTGAGCAAAGGTACTGCTTTTTTTCCATCTACGCAAATGTAATCTATCTTTTTTATGCATACCAACACCCTTTTTTTGACATTTATGGCCTAAAAAAATGTACCGAGCGATGCGCATATCCCGCAGGGCGCGAACGTATATTCGGAGGGCGGAGCGTCCTTCCGCTTTCGGAAGGAGCGGCTTCCGCATAGGATGGTGCAAACTTAATTTATTTGCCTTGCACTTTCTGCACTTTTTGCACTTTCAACTATTTTGAACCATCTTGAACCACCTTAAACAATCTTAAACCACCTTGAACCATTTTGAACTATCTTAAACCACCTTAAACCACCTTAAACCACCTTCTACCATCTTCAAAGTGCAAATAGTGCAAAAAGTGCAAAGCGTTTTTCGCTTAATTGTGCCAAATCGCCCCTCTGTTTCGTTAGTGGTTCTTAGAGATTCTTAGTTGTCCTTAGTCATTCACCGAGGCCCATCGGTGTCATTGCTGAACCCCACGGAAAAATACGGGTGCTCCCAGTACTTCCCTTCCATAAAAATTGCGTTTCTAAATGGAAACTATACCTTTTTTTTGACGTAGCACTTGTGGATTCTAAATAATTGTTGTACCTTTGTACTCAATATACTTACATACCGCTATGGCAAAACCAACCATCCAATATGTATGCTCCTCCTGCGGTGCCAAAGCGCCGCAGATGCTCGGCCGCTGCCCCGTCTGCGGCGAGTGGGGAACATATGAAGAAGAAGCAACATCGTTTTCCGTAACGTCACAGAAGGGTCACCGAAGGATGCCCAATGCCGAATCCGCCCCTAAACGCATACAGGAAGTGACCTATGCCGAGGAGAAACGACTCGACATGCGCAACGGCGAACTCAACCGCGTCCTCGGAGGAGGACTCGTCCCGGGAAGCCTCGTGTTGCTCGGAGGCGAACCCGGCATCGGCAAGTCCACCCTTGCACTGCAAGTCCTCATGCAGATGGGCGAACGCAAAGCGCTCTATGCCAGCGGAGAAGAGAGTGAACGACAACTCAAACTGCGGGCCGAACGACTGGCCGGAGACCCCGCTAACCTATACGTCCTCAGCGAGACATCCCTCGAACATATTCTCGACCATGTCAACGCCCTCCAACCCGACATCGTCGTCATCGACTCCATACAGACCATCGGCACCGACGCCGTAGACTCCACAATAGGCAGCCTCACGCAGGTGCGCGAGTGCGCCGCACGCATCCTCCAGTTCGCCAAAGAGCGGAACATCCCCTTCCTCATCATCGGACATATCAACAAGGAAGGCTCTATCGCCGGACCCAAAGTGCTCGAGCATATCGTGGACACCGTCCTGCAGTTCGAGGGCGACCAGCACTACATGTACCGCATCCTCCGCGCACAGAAGAACCGCTTTGGCAGCACCAGCGAACTCGGCATCTACGAGATGCAGCAGGACGGACTGCGCGAGGTCACCAACCCCAGCGAGTTGCTCCTCTCCACCGCCCGGGAGGGACTCAGCGGCATCGCTATCGCCGCCGCGGTCGAGGGAGTGCGCCCCTTCCTCATCGAGGTTCAGGCACTCGTCAGCAGCGCCGCCTACGGTACACCCCAACGGAGCAGTACCGGATTCGACTCACGCCGACTCAACATGCTGCTCGCCGTACTCGAGAAGCGTGTCGGGTTCAAGCTCCTGCAGAAGGATGTCTTCCTCAATATAGCCGGCGGTCTGCGCGTCAACGACCCCGCTATCGACCTGGCCGTCCTGGCGGCCGTCCTATCGTCCAATATGGACATCGCCCTCGACCCTGACACCTGTCTGACCGGCGAGGTCGGACTGGCGGGCGAGATACGCCTCGTCAACCGGCTCGAGCAGCGTATCCGCGAGGCCGCCAAACTCGGCTTCCGACGCATACTCGTCCCCGCCGGGCAGAAACTGGCCCTCTCCGACCCCGGCATAGACGTCGTCCCCGTCGCCCGCGTCGCCGACGCCTTCCGCCTGTTGGTCACCAAGTGACCCGCTACCCTCCGCCACACCGCATAGCCTGCTATGCTTTGGAATACAAAAAGACGTGCTCTCGAGAGCACGTCTTTTGCGTTTATTCTGTGTGCATCCGCCCGCAGGCGGTGCCTTTTAGCTCTTGTAGTTACGGGTCTTACGCTCGGTGAACTCGTAGTCCAGAGGCTCCTTGATGAGCTCAGGCTCCTTGTCCTCACCTGTATATTTCCAGCAAGCCACATACGAGAACTTGTCGTCCTGACGGAGTGCCTCGCCCTCCTCGGTCTGGTACTCCTCGCGGAAGTGACCGCCGCAGGACTCCTCGCGGTTCAGGGCGTCGATATCCATCAGACGGCCTATTTCGATGAAGTCTGCCAGACGGAGCGCTTTCTCCAACTCGTTGTTGAGGCTGTCGGCCGTACCCGGGATATAGACATTCGTCCAGAAGTCCTTCTTTATCTCGTCAATCTTGGCGATAGCGGTCTTGAGCGACTCGGCTGTACGTCCCATGCCGACGAAGTCCCACATGACGAGACCGAGGCGTTTGTGGATGGTATCGACCGACTCGGTGCCTTGGATAGACATGAGCTTCTGTATCTTGTCCTCCACTGCCTTCTCCGCCTCGGCGAACTCGGGACGGTCGGTGGACATACGCGGCACGCCAATCTGGTCGGCGAGGTAGTTCTGGATGGTGTAAGGCAGCACGAAGTAGCCGTCGGCGAGACCCTGCATGAGGGCCGAAGCACCGAGACGGTTGGCTCCGTGGTCGGAGAAGTTGGCCTCGCCGATGCAGAAGAGACCCTTGACGCTGGTCTGCAGCTCGTAGTCAACCCAGATACCGCCCATGGTGTACTGGATGGCGGGGAATATCATCATCGGGTTCTCGTAGGGGTTCTCATCGACAATCTTCTCGTACATCTGGAACAGGTTGCCGTATTTCTGTGCCACAACATCCTTGCCGAGGCGCTGGATAGCGTCGGAGAAGTCGAGGAAGACTGCCAGTCCGGTGTTGTTCACGCCGTAGCCTGCGTCGCAACGCTCCTTGGCGGCACGCGATGCCACGTCACGCGGCACGAGGTTACCGAAGGCGGGATAGCGGCGCTCGAGGTAGTAGTCGCGGTCCTCTTCGGGGATGTCGCGACCCTTGATTTCGCCGCGCTGCAGACGCTTGGCATCCTCCAGCTTCTTGGGCACCCAGATACGGCCGTCGTTACGGAGCGACTCGGACATCAGGGTGAGCTTCGACTGGAAGTCACCGTGCTTAGGAATACACGTGGGGTGAATCTGCGCATAACAGGGATTAGCGAAATAAGCACCGTGGCGGTACATCTGCATAGCAGCCGAGCCGTTGGAAGCCATTGCGTTGGTAGAGAGGAAGAACGTGTTGCCGTAGCCGCCGGAAGCCACCACGACTGCGTGCGCAAAGAAACGCTCGATGCGACCCGTAACGAGGTTGCGGGCGATGATACCGCGCGCGCGCTCTTCGCCGTTCTCGTCCTTAATCATCACGATGTCTAACATCTCGTGGCGGTTGTACATCTTCACTTTGCCTTTGCCGATCTGACGGCTCAAAGCCGAGTAGGCACCCAAGAGCAACTGTTGACCGGTCTGACCTTTGGCGTAGAAAGTACGGCTGACCTGTGCACCGCCGAACGAGCGGTTGTCCAACAGACCGCCGTATTCACGGGCGAAAGGTACACCTTGTGCCACGCACTGGTCAATGATATTGTTCGACACTTCAGCCAGACGATAGACGTTCGCTTCGCGAGCACGATAGTCGCCGCCCTTAATAGTGTCGTAGTAAAGGCGATAAACAGAGTCGCCATCGTTCTGGTAGTTCTTTGCCGCGTTGATACCGCCTTGTGCGGCGATGGAGTGCGCACGACGGGGCGAGTCTTGAATGCAGAAATTCAGCACATTGAAGCCCAACTCAGCAAGAGTAGCGGCAGCCGAAGCACCTGCCAAACCCGTACCTACTACTATCACGTCCAAACGACGTTTGTTGGCGGGGTTGACTAATTTCTGATGATCCTTGTAGTTCGTCCATTTCTTCTCCAATGGTCCCTCCGGAATCTTCGCCATCTTGGGCGTGATGATGTTAGCCTGTTTGGCAGTTTCCTGTTGCACGGCCTCTTTCACCTCCAGAACGGTTTCTGTCGCTTCCTGCACAGCCTCTTTAACGGCTTGAACCGTGTCCTTCACTTTGCCTGCAACCTCTTTGGCAGCTGCAAATAAATCTTCCGTATTACTCATAATCTTATCCGATTGAAAATTCTACTTAATGAATTACGCACACATCTGACCGATATTCACTCCCAAGAAATAGAGAATAACGACCATAAACAGACCAACGGTAAGGGTAGCCACTACCGTGCCGATCACCTTAATGCGGGGGAGCCACTTGTTGTTACTCAGACCCATGGTCTGCATAGCCGACCATACGCCGTGACTGAGGTGGAACCACAAGGCACAGAGCCATACGATGTAGAGCAGGCAATACACGATGCCGCACCAGCCGTCGGTGAACAGAGCCTTAACGATAGCACTGCCGTCCTGCGGGTCGAACATCGAAGTCTCAATGCCCGTCAGTTCGGCAAACTGCATCTTGAACCAGAAATTGTAGAGGTGCAGCACAAGGAAGCCCAGTACAATAATACCCAAAGCGAGCATGTTTTTCGATGCCCAGTCCACACCTTCCTGGCGTGCCTCAACGGCATAACGGTCGTTACCGCGCGCACGGCGGTTCTGAACGGTCAGCACGATGGCATACGCAAAGTGAACAACTACTGCCAAGGCAAGAATGAGTGTGCCGATAACGGCATACCAGTTCGCACCCAACATACTGCAAATCCAGTTGTAGGCGGATGTCCCGAAGATGTCATCGATGACGAGACAGAGGTTCATACTGCCGTGGAAGAGAAGGAAAAGAACCAAGAACGTACCCGTGATACTCATTACGAGTTTACGTCCAATGGAAGAATCTTTTAACCACATAAGAAAATAAAAATTAAGTTTATATTGAGTTTATTTTATTTGCCGCACAAACAATAAAAAAGCCCCATAAAGTAAACAAGAATACCATAAACGGCTCAAAAGTGCGCAAAAATACGGCAAAATCTTGTATAGCACAAGTTTTTGCCGTATTTATTCGGAAAATATCGCTTTTACCGTTAAAAAAGCAAAAGGCTCGTTCGCAAGAAAAACCCCTTTGAAGATTCACAGATTAGAAATCTGCAATCCCCCCCTACGAACGAGCCTAATGCTTTTTTTGGTTTATGGGTTGATAAGTTTATGGGTTTATGCGTTGACAAGTGATTTAGTAGGTTTAATCGTCTATGTGTTAACTACATCCCCTCCACTCTCTTTCCTTGTGCATCATAGACAACGCCTTCGCGCTCGATATAGAGTACGCCGTCACGGATGAACTTGCGGCTTTGAGCATCGCTTGGAGCGAGGATGTCCCCGTCCGCATCAATGATCAATTCGCCACGGTCTTCGCCGTCCACGATAATGCGCATCTTCTGCATACTCTCCTTATCCAAAATTTCCGAGCTGCGGAATATGCCGCGATACGCCCATATCGTGCTGCCCGTATCGGTGTTCGGATAGTAAATCTTGTTGTTCTTCAAGCCCATATACGTATTGCCCGTAGCAGAGCCTTTTAGCGTACCGTTACGCAGTGTGCCGACCAACTCAATCGTACCTTCCGACTTATAGCTCGGCAGGTTGTTGTAGGCTCCCACAGAGGTCAAGGCTACTCCGTTATCCTTCGATAGGTCAATCGTAACGCCGCTGAACACGAACGAGGTCTTTTCAGCCAAAGCATCATTGGCATTGACGATATAGCACTTACCTGCTTCGATGCTCTTGGCATTGGAGAAGTAGAGGTTTACGCCGCTGCCTACGTTAGCATTACCCGTAGCGTATTTGAACTCATAGACGCAACCGTACATCTTGTTGGCAATCATTGTAGCGAGGTCAAGACTGAACGGCAGGCACATCGTGGACCAGCGACTTGCGGTGAACTGACGGGGGTAGGTTACGTTCACGCCCACGCCTGCCGATCCGCCATAGGTGGCTTTGAAGGTGTTGTAGTGGGCATCATTGCAGTTCTCGCACAAAGTGATGTTGGGCGAAACAGGACCTGCAACACGGAAGATGGCTTGCAGAGTAAGATTACCGCTGACGGTTACGTTACGTGAAGCTCCGTATGCAGATGTCTTTACAGAAGCATCTTCGTCCGACCAGCGCCAGAACTCGTAGCCGCTGTTGGGAGTGGCAGTAAGTGTGATAGAGTTGCCGGAGAAGAATTTCTGTGTGCCTGCTCCATAGACCACATCACCGCAGTTATTTGAATGCCATACAATACCTGCTGTTCCATTAGCATCGCCAGATACGGTAACTGTATAAGGTGCTGTTCCGTAAGTCGTTTTATAATCATAACCGCGTGAATTATATGCGTCTGCATATACATAATATTGTTCATCACGATTAACAACCTCAACCCAACCAGTTACAGGAACATAATATAGATATGACTGTACAAAATAAGACCCATAGGATTGATTATTTGATCCAAAAGTAGATACGACTGTTCCCGCTTGCTGGGTATCATTGATTGGATAGATACCCGATGGTATAGTACCACATTGTGTTTGATCTAATTTGAAGAACAAGTGGCTGCACCATGTGGTAGTATAAGATTCTCCACTTCCATTTTGTCCTCTGAACCATTTTATGTCTGTTACATTATCATTTCCCGGTCTAATTTCGACTTGTCCACTTGTGAATGTCTGGTTATAGTTTTGTGCGGTGTCATCGCTATCAATACCCACACCACGCAGAATAAGATGATAGTTCTTTCCGTTATTACCTACAGCATTAGCTTCCAACACTTTCTTACCTCCTTGATTGTAAAAACGTGCGTCAAAAGCGGTGAAGCGTACTGTCGTACCATGATCATTTATATATGATTCCGAAGTGTTTATCTCGGATATTCCAAAATCCTCATTTGCCGTATATACAAGATTGTCGGCACCCCGTATCATTATGTCATAACCATACGCTTTTGCCCAATAGTAGAAGCAATCGCCCCAGCCCCAACCATGATTTTCGGTCATAGCCGCTTGTACGTCAATGGTAACACCCTCAACAAATTTTGCGGTATATTCCTTTGTTCCGTCCACATACACGGTGCGGGTTGGGGCGGTGTTGTCAATAGTACCATCGTTGTCGTCATCCCAACCAGTAAACGTATATCCGTCGTTTGCAGCAGCAGTCAGCGTAACCGCCGTTCCGCCTGCTGTACTTGGCTGATTGACTGTAACACTGCCGCTTGCTGCAGGTGAAACATTGGCGGTAATAGTACCAATACTTGCCGGACGGAAAACTGCGGTATAAGTTGCATCAGCCGTCACTGTCGGGTTGATGGTTGCACCACCTGCATATGTATCTTCGCCTTTCAACCAGTGGTCAAAGAAATACAGATGCTCGTCGGTGGAAGTCGCAATCAAAGTTGCTTGAGCATTTACATCATACGTACCACTGCCGGTTGCAGAACCTCCGACACTGCTTGTAGCCGTAATAACATACGTTTTGATAAACTGAGCTGTCAAAGTGGTGTCCTTACTCAACAGGAAAGTATAGGGGTTGGCAGTGGCATTATTACTCCACTTGTCAAAACGATAACCAGAGTTATTGCCGGCAGTCAGTGTAACAGAGGTGCCGCCTTCTAATTCATCACCGTTATCAAAAGATGTACCTGGAGCATCTCCATACGTGGCGCTTATAATCGAACCGGCTCCCGTAGGGCTGACACCGTAGTTTACTGCATAAGAACCACTCGGCGCATTAAACCGAGCTTCCAAAACGTGGTCGCTCTGTAAGTTCAATAATTGGATAGATGAGCCTTCATTAGAAATGGTATAATTCGATGTGCTTGAACTTACTTTATTCTCATCCAAATACCAGCCATCGAATACACCCGTTGTAGCAGATGCAGTGAATATGTCAGAACTATTTCCTTCCGAATAAGAATTTCCTGCTGAATTTACTGTACCTAATGAGGTGTTATTAGATGATACCGATACGCTATACGAGGGTTTAGGCTCCCCAATAGTTATTTCCAAGGCGTTTGTTTCATTATTTCTAATGGCGATATACATGGTTCCTCCTTTGCCTACTTCAACAGAATAAGTATAAGCATTTAACCACTTTGTATTATCCGCAGTCACACTAGGGCGAGTTGAACCGTCAGCTGAATATCCAATCATTGCACCGAAATAACAATATCCACAAGAGTTCGTTTTTCCCATTTTTATGACACCACTATAGTTATAGTCATACCATTCACTAAAATAACTATCACATGAGTAACCAATTGTTGAATATGAACCCACTGCTGGTCCAGTAAAAGTTCCTCCGGAACCATTATTATACACTTGAGTACTGATTCCTTTAAAATATATTTGTAAATAATTATAGGAAGACGCATTAGTATTTGTTGCTAATACACGAAGAAAGGTTCCTGAATAGGACGAATCCCAGTCTGCCCAACCTGATGCAGCAACTTTATTCCCATCACCAGAAGAGATTGTTACTCCTGCTGTCGCGTAAGGGAAATGTGCAAGACTTCCTTGCGCCCAAGTCATGCTTGAACACAGCACGATGGCGGTTAATAAAAGAAATAGTTTTTTCATAATGTTTTTGTTTTTTTTGGGTTTATATTTAGTAAATGTTTGTTACTTCGTGTAGGTTTTATATTCATATATTGATTTGCCTAAAATAAAGAGCAACGACGCTATTTGCATCGTTGCCTGAAAACAGATATTGTCTGCACCGGATTATTTCTCGTCTTCCTCAGCGTTGAACGGCAGTTCTTCGGGAGGGGCAGTGAAGTTCACTGCGCGCTGCTTGGAGATAACCGTATCGCCAAGTTCTTTCTCCAGTTGTCATCGGTGAGACGGAGTTTGCCGTCGGGTGCGGTAACTTTCAACTGTACGATTTTATCGTACAATTTTTGTATTTTTCAGGCAAATCAATACGTCAAAGAACTCCTTCTTCCGTTCCTCTTTCCGTTTCCAACGTTTGGAGGCGGTGGCTATTCTTGAATTTTCCAACTTTTATTTTTCATTATTTTCTGAAATAATGCATACAACTACAACAAAAAAAGTTGCATAAACAACAAATGGATAGCAATAATCTATCCTGTCGTTCTGCAACTATTCGGCGGTATAATGAACCGCGACAATGAAAAAGTCGAAGAAGAATGCCTATGTGCCGAATTTTGCAATTCCATAGCGGGTTTTGGGTTTAGGGGGTGCTATGTCGTTTGCTTTATAACGGTAGGTAATTCCTAACTATAAATGCGATATTTACAATGCTGTTTATGTATTAGATTTGAATATCTATCTAAAACATTTTCATATCTTTATGCAACCTTATTGTTGTTTCGTTTAAACGGTCGTTTTTCGGTAATACTTATTTAGCAGGAATATGCATATAGATATACTGCATAAATGCGTAAATATCAACGTATTAAGCACAGTATACAGATGCTGCATATAATATATTGAATAGTAGAAAGGAAATGTCAG
>JAFUUE010000010.1 GCA_017483945.1 Paludibacteraceae bacterium
ATGCCAAACAACAAGTAGGACTTTTTGCTCGTATTATCAGCAAAATCAGCGCAATCACTGTCCTACAATATATTAACTTTATCAACAACAAACCGATTGGAAGAATTAAATATGCGCTGGGGTAATTCCGCCAACGGGTATCGTTTAGTATTGTTTAGAGTTGTTTAAGGTTGTTTAAGATTGTTTAGTGTTGTTTAGAGTTGTGCGGGCGGTTAGGGGACGATGCGTCGGAAGGGTTTGGGTAGGGGAGCCTCGAAGCGCATGGTCTGTTCGGTGAGGGGGTGGATGAACTGCAGGACTTGCGCATGCAGGCATAGGCGGTCGATGGGGGAGTTCTGGTTACCATGTCCGTATTTGCGGTCGCCGGTCACGGGGCAACCGATGGAGGCGAGGTGGACGCGTATCTGGTTGGTGCGTCCTGTCTCCAGGTGTAGTTCGACGAGTGCGTGTGTGCGTGTGTCATCGGTGCGCAGGAGCCGGTAGTTGGTGATGGCTATCTGTCCTCCGTCATCTACGGGCGAGCTGTACACCACAGCGTTCCGCTTGTCCTCCGTGAGCCATGTGGTTATCTTGCCTTCGGGGCGTTCGGGCACGCCGTCGGTGAGTGCGATATAGGTGCGCTCGGTGACCAGTTGGCGCCAGTAGTCGCGCATGTAGTGTTGCAGTTTCTCCGTCTTGGCGAAGACGAGTAGTCCGCTGGTCTCCCGGTCGAGCCGGTGGACGACATAGATATTGGCGCGTGCATCCTGCTTGCGTATATAGGCGCGCAGGATAGACCAGACGGTGGTCTCGTCGGAGCCGGGGCGTGTGGCTACGGTGAGCAGTCCTTCGCGTTTCTCCACGACGATGAGTGCGTCGTCCTCATAGACGATGCGTAGTTTGGGGTGGCGCAGTTCGATGTTGCCCTTGCTGTTGAGTACGACGACTATATCTCCGGGGGAGAGCGGCGTGTCGTGGCGTGTTTGGACGGCGTCGTTGACCTTGACGAGTCGTTTGGCAAGCAGGTTCTTGATGCTGGTGCGTGTCATGCCGCCCATCTTGGACTCCAGGAAATCCATGAGCGTAGCGGGTTGGTGCACGCGGAGGAGCGTATCTTGTTTCTTGTGGTACATAGGTGAGTTATTTGGTTAGCGGCTGAGCCAGCCGTATTTATCGCGCGGTGTGATGCGCAGCCATGCGACTTGCGCGCTGCCGTTGACATAGAGGAACAGGGCAAAGAGGGCGACGGAGAACCAGTTGACGGGTGAGAGCAAGAGGTTGAGTACCAGCCCGGAGAGGGAGTAGAGGACCCAGCATATCCAGGCGTCGTTCTTCTGGTAGATGAGCCAGTAGTTAGCGAGCACGGATGAGGCTATCATGACGGCGCTGCAGAGGACTACTGCCCATGCGTGTCCTGTGTGGGGTTGTTCGGCGGCCGTGAAGACGAGCAGGCATGTGTCGGCCGCCACGATGGCGAGTCCGACGAGCAGGGTCAGCACGAAGCGGCGTCGGTCGAGGAACTCGGGCACGAGGGGCGGAGTGTCGGTCGGCGGGGCGAGTGTGTTACGGCGCCAGAGGATGAGGGACTTGAGCATGAAGGGGACGAAGACCAGGACGTAGAGCAGCGGCAGGTCGATACTGCCCTGCAGGTAGAACTGGCAGGCGAGGAGCAGGGACATGGCGATGCCCAGGTAGAAGCCGGTGTAGTTCTTGGGGTTGCGTATGGTGAAGACGTACGCCACTCCGATGATGCTGGCGGGTATGCCGACGAGGAAGGCCGAGTCGCTCCAGGGGAGCAGTTGTCCCTTGAGCGAGGGGATGCACCACTCCAGCAGCAGGAGCAGGGCGAACAGTCCGGCGAACAAGAGCAGGGAGGCGCCGAACCGGCATCCCGCCTCTTTCCATAACGATGCTTTGGCCTCCATGGGGTGTGATGGGTAGTGATAGTGTGTCCGGTTGCCCGGTGGGTATAGAGAGCAAAAAAGGCGGATACATCCGCCTTTTTTGCTGTGTGTGTTATCCGCGTTTGCGGTTTCCGTAGCGTGACATGAACTTGTCCACACGGCCGGCGGTGTCCACGAGTTTGGACTTGCCGGTGTAGAACGGGTGGCTGGTGTTGGAGATTTCCAGCTTGATGAGCGGATAGGTGGTACCCTCGATGTCGATGGTGTCTTTGGTAGCAGCGGTAGAGCGGCTGAAGAACTGTGTTCCATCGGACATATCTTTGAAGACTACAACGCGGTAGTTCTCGGGATGAATTCCTTTTTTCATAATCGAATCTTCATTTAGTTCAACAATTATTCAGCGGCAACTACATTGAGTTTGATTTCGGCTTTGACTTCGCGGTGGAGGCGAGCCTGTGCGGTGTACTCGCCGAGTTCTTTGACGGGCTCGACGGTGATGACCTTCTTGTCGATTTCGATGCCTTGTGCCTTGAGTGCCTCGGCTATCTCGGCGGTAGTGACGGTGCCGAAGATTTTGCCGTTCTCGTTAGCCTTAACGGCTACGGTGATGACGGCGGCAGCGAGTTGTTCGGCGAGTGCCTGTGCGTCGGCGAGCAGTTTGGCCTGCTTGTGTGCCTGTTGCTTGATGGTCTCGGCCAGTTGTTTGCGGTTGCTCTCGTTGGCGATGACAGCCATGCGGTTGGGGATAAGGTAGTTGCGTCCGTAGCCGTCGCGCACCTTAACGATGTCGTTTTTGTAGCCCAGATTAGCTACGTCTTGGATAAGAATGACTTCCATAATGTTTCGTAGTTTAGTTGGGTTAATTACTTCATCATGTCGGTTACATAGGGCAGGAGAGCGAGGTGTCTTGCTTTCTTGACAGCCTGTGCGACTTTGCGTTGGAACTTGAGCGAGGTGCCGGTGATGCGGCGGGGGAGGATTTTGCCTTGCTCATTGAGGAATTTCTTGAGGAACTCGGGGTCCTTGTAGTCGATGTAGCGGATGCCGGCTTTTTTGAAGCGGCAGTATTTTTTGCGCTTTACATCTTTGGTTTGCGGTGTGAGGTACCGTACTTCTTCATTCTGTGCCATAATTACTCTTCCTCCTTTTTAAAGTTAGCGTTACGACGTTTTTCTGCATACTCGAATGCATACTTGTCCAGGCGTGTGGTGAGGAAGCGCAGGATGCGTTCGTCACGGCGGAAAGCGGTCTCGAGCGTAGCAATGACAGCAGGTTCTACATCAAACTGAAGCAAGGCATAGAATCCCGTTGTTTTGCCTTGGATAGGGTACGCGAGTTTGCGCAGTCCCCACTCCTCACGGTTGAGAATGGAACCGCCATTCTCCTTGAGAAGGTTCTCGAATTTGTCAACCGCTTCCTTCATCTGTGGCTCAGACAAAACGGGAGTAAGCACGAAAGCGGCTTCGTAATGATTTAACATACAGTTAGTTGTTTTAATTGATTAGTTATTATTGGTTTCCAAATCGGCGCAAGAGGCCAAAATGGACTGCAAAGGTACGACATTTTTTTTGAATACGCAAGAGTTGAGTGATTTTTTTGCGGAAAAAGTGCTTTTCCTTGTTTATTTGGGATAAATGCATTACCTTTGCGTGGTTTTAGGGTGCTCGTGTTTCGGGCTGACACTTTTTTAACATGGTTATGGAAAAGAATGTTCTCAAGGAGATTACTCCGTTGCAGGCTCATGATTTCATGTACGTGGCGGACCGTCACAAGGCCTGTTTTGATTATCCGTTGCATTGTCACGACTTGTTTGAGTTGAACTATGTGGAGCATGGTGCTGGTTGTGAGCGGATTGTGGGTGACTCGATAGAGACGCTCGGGGAGTATGACCTGGTACTGATATCGTCTCCGAACCTGGAGCATATGTGGGGGCAGGGGACATGCGCCGGAGGGGATATTCATGAGATAACGATACAGTTTCAGTTGGATTATAACTCGGACATCTTTCTCACTAACCCGCTTCGTTCAATCCGTGAGATGTTCATCCGTGCGCAGCACGGGTTGGCGTTCCCGATGTCGGCCATCATGCGTGTGTATGCGCGGCTGAACCGCCTCCCCGAGGTGAAGGAGGGGTTCTATTCGGTGATGGAGCTGTTTCAGATACTGTACGAGTTGTCCAAGTGTGAGGATGCGCGTGAGTTGTCTTCGACGTCTTTCGCCAAGGTGGAGGCCAACTCGGAGAGTCGTCGTGTGGCGGCGGTAAAAGACTATATAGCTGAGCATTATATGGATGAGATTCGTCTGGAGCAGATGAGCCGGATGGCCAATATGGCTCCTGCTTCTTTCTCGCGTTTCTTTAAGTTGCGTACCGGGAAGACGCTGGCGGAGTACATCGTGGATGTGCGTCTGGGTGAGGCGTCGCGCCGGTTGATAGACACTGTGGATACCGTCTCGGTGATTGGTTTTGACTGCGGATTCAACACACTGAGTAACTTCAACCGGCTGTTCCGCAAGCGGAAGGGGTGTTCTCCCACGGAGTTCCGCGAGAAATATCGCAAGACAAAGATTATTATTTAACTCGTTGCGTTTGGGGCTGTTGTTGCGGGGGCGGTCTGTTGTGTCCTATGAGGTCGCGTCTGGTGACGCGTTCGCGGGAGATGGTCTGTCGTGTCCTATGAGGTCGCCGTTGAACGGCGATTCGCGGGCGAGCCGCCCGCGTCCCAGGTGGCAGTTGTGTCCTGTGGGGGTTCTCTCTGCCGTCGGTGTGCTGTCGGTGTGCTGTCGGCGTGCTGTCGGGTAGGCTACCCGAGATCCGTCGGAGATCCGTCGGGGATCCGTCGGGTCCGGTACGGAGACCCGCGGCGGGTGCGGGGAGGGGTGCGGGGAGGCACTTTTTTGCAGGGTTAGGGGGAAAGTGTCAAAGAAGGGCAAAATTGTGGTAGGGTACGTCTGTGAATTGTATTACCTTTGCAGTGCTTTTTTAGAAGTACTATGTAATCCTGCTATTCTACTATTAGAACCTGCTATTCTATTATTAGAATACTATATTATAACTTCGGACAGGATTGCTCATATTAACCTTGAATAAAACCGATATATTTCCACGATAAAACCGACTATTATTCTCGTGATTACAACAATATCATTTTCACATTAACCTCATTAAAACAACATTATTTATCATGAAAAAGTTATTCTCTTTTGCCTTGGTGGCTTTTGCTGCTCTTAGCATGAATGCTGCTCAGTTGGACCTTGGTCTGGAAGAACTGACGGATGAGGGATGGGGCGGTTGCACCTATTCCGCTGCGACCCACACGCTGACTTTCCCCAGTGCATGGGAGTGCGGTCGTGGTTGGTGGCTTGAGGCCGACCTGTCTGCCTATGACCGCGTGGTGGTTGAGTTCGAATCAGCTCCTGCACAGATTGGTCTGAATGTCAATTACATGACAGCTGATGCCGAAGGTCACAATTATGTTCAGCAGTTGGTGGGTGCCGGTTCGAAATCGGCTGAGATTGTTCTGGATCCTGCCCGCAAGAACAATGTAGAGAAAGTGTATCTGCAGGCTTCGGCTCCGTGTTCGCTGGTGTTGAAGGCTGCCTATGCTATCAGCGGTCAGGCTGTTGACCCGATAGCGGGACTGACCGGTGTTGAGGTCGGCGAGATGACCGAACCGGGCAAGACATGCTATCTGCCTCTGGCTGTCATCCGTGAGTATGCTTACTTCGAGATCCTCGTCTCCAACAAGACCGACGAGGCTCAGAACGGTTGGGGCGTCGGTAAGATTGTCGCTGTCAGCAACTGGGATACTCCCGCCTTCGAGCTCGGCTGCAACAACCCCGGTACGGGCAATGTGAACCGCTATGTCATCGAGCAGGCAGACATGTTAGAGTATGCTAAGCTGAACGGTGCTTTCCATACCGACGAGTACGGCCAGCAGGGTGTGCATATCAATGTCTATGACGACAAGGCTACCCTCGTGTCGGTGAAGGGTTACGGCGAAGGCGGCTCGTCGGACGAGCGTCAGCGCACGGACCTGGGCGTGGCTAACGAGTACGGATGCGTAGAGCTTCTGCTGGAGACCATCAACGCCTATGACGAGTTCGAGATTGTAGTCAATATCACCAACGCCGAAGTAGGTGCCAACTGGGGTATCGGTAAGATTGTGCCCATCAACCTGTGGGACGGTCCGTTCTTCGAGTACAAGAGCGTGAAGGCCGGTGCCGGCGAGCAGACTATCGTTGTTGCTAAGGCTGACATGCTGGAATATGCCAAGGTGAACGGTGTTTACCATACAGACGACTATAGCCGTCAGGGTGTGACCATCAATGCCTACGATGACAAGTGCGCGCTTGTCAAGGTAGTGGGTGTGGGTGCCGGTGCACCGCAGCCGCAGGGCGTAGAGGATGTACAGCGCGAGCAGAGCGTTCGCAAGGTGCTCCGCAACGGTGTGCTCTACATCGAGCGTGGCGGCAACAGCTATACCGTAACAGGACATATGCTCTAATCGGAGCAGTCCACTGAGTCGGTGGCGGCTGATAACCGCCACCGATTACCAATTTAACCATAAAAGACAATAACATGAATAAGTTTTCCTCCTTCTTCCTCGCATGTCTGATGGCATGTACCGTTACTGCTGCGGAGCAAGAGATTGACCTGACCCAATTCGGAACGGGTTGGGGTGAAGTGACCGTGAACGGCGGTGACATGAACTTCACCGATGTATCTGATTGGAATGCCGGTGCGCAATATTGGTTAGAGAGCGCCGACTGGAGCGCTTACGACAGCCTGGTTATTGAGTTGCAACAGGCAGCGGATGTGCAGGTTGTTCTCAAGGCGGAGTATAACGCCGGCGGCGAGACGGAAGTGACGTTGGAGCCTGGCATGACCCGAGCTGCCGCGGCGTTGGCGTCTGCCAAGAACGATGTGCAGAAGATCTATGTATTAGTCCCCTCCACTGCGCACATATACATCGCGCGTATTATATTGAACACGCGCGTAGGCGGCGGTTCTGAGGATGATCCTTCGCAGGAGACGCTGCCGGCTCTCACGTTCGGCACGCCGAATGCGGGATGGGAGTACAGCTTTGATGCGGCGACGCATGCTATCACGTTCCAGGGTGAATGGAAAGCCTGCGGGTGGAACCTCGGCGGCATGGACGTGAGCGCCTATGACGAGTTGTACCTGCAGTTCGAGTCCATCACGGCGGGCACCTATGTCTATATAGACGGCGCGGAGATGGGCAATGCGCAAGAGGGTACGGAGATTATTATCCCGATAGACGGCATAAGCTCGGTTAACGAGTTGCTTATCAAGACCAACAGCGCCTGCACACTGGTGCTGATAGACGCATACTTCCGTCAGCGTGACCCCTCGGCACCTATCCCTGCCCGCGGTCTCAACTTCAGCGACTTGAGCGACTGGGGCGGTGTGCAGTTCAACGGCGGTCAATGCACCTTCAGCACGGGCGGTAACGACCAGGGTGCACAATGGTGGTTCAACGACCTGCAGGACTGGTCGTCCTATGACAGCCTGGTGGTAGAACTGTCGGAGGCACCGGCCGTAGAGCTGGACTTCACCATCGCCTATGAGAACGCGGAGGAGTCGGACTGGACACGTCAGTCGCTTGCGGCGGGCGGCGTGAGGATGGCTATCCCGCTGGATGCCGCGCATAAGGACGCGGTGCGCAAGGTATATTTCCGCGTGTCGGATGCGGCCGTGGTGAGCCTGAGCCGTGTCTATCTGGTGGCGCGTACGCCGGATGTGACGACGGCTGTCGGTGACCTGTCTTCCGAGCAGATACAGCGTGTGGGGGCGGATGTCTTCACCGCCGCGCAGCCCATCTGCGTCTATACGGCGGACGGCCGTATGGTGGCCCGTGGCACCCGTATCGACATGAGCGGCCGTGCGTCGGGCGTGTATGTTCTCCGCTGCGGCAACGAGACAGTGAAAGTGATGCATTAAGCACGATAGACAATGATAACGAAGAATATGAGACGACTGATTATATTGCTGGCCCTGTGTATGCCTTTGCTGCCTCTTGCGGCTCAGGATATGGAGGTGCGTGGTCGCGTGCTGGACGGCGCGGCCTCCGGCGAGCCGATGATAGGCGTCACGGTGATGGTGAAGGGGACGACAGTGGGTACCGTGACCGATTTTGACGGAAACTACTCGCTGTCCGTGCCCAAGGGTGCGGTGCTGGTCTTCTCCTCGGTGGGCTATAAGACACAGGAGATTCGCGGCAACAAGGGTGTGATTGATGTGACGCTGGAGGAAGACCGGCAGGTGCTGGATGAGTTTGTGGTGGTGGGTTACGGCTCGATGCGTAAGGTGGACCTGACGGGTTCGGTAGGGTCGGTGACGGGCGACAAGCTGAAGGAGTCCATCGTGACGAATGCGGACCAGATGCTGCAGGGTCGTGTGGCGGGTGTACAGGTGACGCAGAACACAGGTGCCCCTGGCGGTGCGACGAGTATCCGTATCCGTGGTGCCAGCTCCATCACCGGTGACAACGAGCCGTTGTATATCATCGACGGTGTACCGATGTCGGGTTCCGGCGCGGACATCGGCGGCTTCGACTGGGCAGGCGGCTCCAATGGTCAGACCAAGGTCAACCCCCTGGCGACCATATCGCCGCAGGACATCGTGTCGATGGATGTGCTGAAGGATGCCTCGGCATGTGCCATCTACGGTGCTGCGGGCGCCAACGGCGTGGTCATCATCACGACCAAGCGCGGCGAGGCCGGCAAGGTCAATGTGTCCTACGACGGTTATGTCGGCGTGCAGACGTTCGTCAAGAAGCTCAACATGATGGACCTGCACGACTATGCGGTCTATCAGAAGGATCTGTACGACCAGGGTGTGAGCACCTATCTCAACACGGTCTATCAGGACCCGTCGCTGCTCGGCCGCGGAACGGACTGGCAGGACGCGGTGGTGCGTGACGCGCTCATGCATTCGCACCAGCTCTCGCTGACCGGCGGTAACCAGAAGACCCAGTTCGCCCTCTCGGGCGGCTATATGAACCAGCAGGGTACGGTCATCGGCTCGGGCTTCGAGCGCTTCTCGGCGCGGGCCAATATCGACCATGAGTTCGCCAAGTGGCTGAAGGTGGGCGGCTCCCTGTCCTATGCCCGCACGAACGAGAAGATTATCAACAACGACGGCGAGTCAGGTATCCTGATGTCCGCAATCACCATGCAGCCGGATATCCAGGTCAAGGACAAGGACGGCAACTGGTCGGGTCCCTCCAACCTCAGCGCGTCGGCCAGCTACAACCCCGTAGCGATGGCGCAACTGTTCAACAACCGTCTCCAGCGCGACCGTATCATGGGTAGCTTCTACGGGCAGTTCAACTTCACTAACTACCTGAATTTCCGCACCGAGTACAGCTTCGACAGCAACATATCGCTCAACAAGGGTTTCATGCCGACCTATCGGTTCGGGGTGCGGGTGAACAACATCAATAAGATATACCAGCGCGAGGAGCACTCGTTCTACTGGATATGGAAGAACTACCTCAACTACAACCAGACCTTCGGCGCGCACACCATCGGCGCCATGGCAGGTATGGAGATGTCGCGTTCGGCATGGGAGGGTAGCACCCTGCAGAAGAATAACCTGACGAGCAACGACGTGCAGGTGATGGGCGAGGACGGTACGTATGTCACCAACTCGGGTTGGAAAGATGCGGCGACGACCGTGTCGGTCTTTGCGCGCGCTAACTACAACTACGACAACCGCTACCTGGTGACGGCCACTATCCGTGGTGATGCGTCGTCCAAGTTCGGTCCCAAGCATCGCTGGGGCGCGTTCCCCTCGGTGGCGTTGGCATGGCGTATCAGCAACGAGCCCTTCATGCGCGACGTGCGCCAGATAAGCAACCTCAAGCTGCGTCTGGGATACGGTCAGGTGGGTAACTCCAATATCGGCACCTACCTCTATGCGGCTAAGATGCGTGCCTACACCTCGCTGTTCGGCACCAGTTACCGTATGGCCACGAACGCCAACCCGGACCTGAAGTGGGAGGCCTCCGAGCAATATAACATCGGTATCGACTTCGGCATGTTCAACAGCCGTATCGACCTGTCGGTGGACTTGTACCAGAAGTCCACGCGCGACCTGCTGCTGCAGCCGTCTGTCCCCGCTATCATCGGCGGCAACGGATGGGACGACATAGCCACCCCGATGACGAATATCGGCAAGGTGCGCAACCGCGGTATAGACATATCGCTCAACACATCCAATGTACAGACGCGTGACTTCCAGTGGAACAGCAACATCGTCGTCTCGGTCAACCGTAACATCGTGCTGGCCATGGATGCCAACAACACCCCTATCTACGGCAATGTGGACTGGTACTCCGAGTTCCAGACGGCGACGGCTATCATGGTCGGCCAGCCGATGGGTGTCTTCTACGGCTTCCAGACCGACGGTCTGTTCGCCAGCAAGGAGGAGATAGAGGCCGGCCCCGTACAGGTGGATGACGGCACCGGGCATAACAAGATAGACAAGAACACCGGCGTATGGGTGGGCGATATACGCTTCCGCGACCTGGACGGCGACGGACGTATCACCGACCGGGACCAGACCGTCATCGGCGACCCCAACCCGGACTTCACCTTCGGCTTCACCAATAACTTCACCTACAAGAACTGGAACCTGGGCGTCGTGCTCAACGGCTCCGTGGGCGGCAAGATACTGAACTACACACGCGTCAAGACTGAGGGCATGACCTCCATATGGGACAACCAGTCCGTGCGCGTCAACGACCGCGTGCAGTACGGTCATTACGACGGCGAGGCGACCAATAACGACGTGTCTAACCTATATATCCTCAACCATATATCGACCACGCTCCCGCGCTGGAACACGACCGACGTCAATCGTAACAACCGTATGTCGGACCGCTGGCTGGAGGACGCCTCCTTCCTGCGTATAGCCAACATATCGCTCAGCTACACCTTCCCGCAGCGTTGGATGCATCAGATTCACCTGGAGTCGATTCGTCTCTACGCGAACATACAGAACGTATGGGTCTTCACCTCCTACTCCGGCTACGACCCCGAGATCGGTGCGTATAACCAGCAGGCAGGCAAGCTCAATATCGATACCGGCCGTTATCCCTCGCCGCGTGTCTATACGTTCGGCGTTAACCTAACCCTCTAAACCCTTATCAAGATGAAGACTATCCGATATATTCTTCTTGCCCTCCTGCCGCTGCTGACCGCATGCGCCGACTTCCTGAATGTCGAACCGGAGGACAGCATCACGATGGGTGAGTTCTACAAGTCAGAGGCGAACATCCGCCAGAACACAGCCTCGCTCTACACCATGAAGTCGTGGCAGGCATTCGCCCATCAGTTCATGTGGATGGCGGGCGACGAGTTGTCCGGCGACCTCTACTACACCTACGACCAGGAGGGCCAGTTCTACTACATGTCGTTCGGCGCGAACAACGCCTTCCTCACGCAGGGCTGGCAGGGTCTCTACCGCGTCATCAGCTTCGCCAATAACATCATCAACACCATGCCCGCGTTGGCGCGGGCCAACGGCGTCAGTGAGGACGCTATCACCCGCGGCTTGGCCGAGGCGCGCTGCATCCGTGCGGCCGCCTACTACCACCTGACCGAGTACTGGGGCGACGTCACCATCGTCGAGGACAACGTGGCCATGCAGTCCGCTATCCTCCGCCGCAACACCCAGGCCTCCGTCTATCGGTTCATCGTGGAGGACCTCACCTACGCCATGACTAACCTGCCGGCTACGGACAGCCAGCCCGGCCGGGCGACCAAGTGGTCGGCTATGGGTCTGCTCTCCAAGGTCTATCTGACCATGGCTTCCCACCTCGACGACCCCCGCTCCGACGAGTACTACGGCCGCGCCCGGGACCTCGCCGCCGACGTGATTAACAACAGCGGCCTGAGCCTATGGAGCGACTACAGCACGCTATTCGACATCGCGGCGAACAATAACCCCGAGTCGCTGCTGGCGATACAATGTATCGTGGCGGGCTACGGCTACGGCAATGCGCATAACTGCAACTGGAGCCGCACCTCCTGCGCCGACCAGGCCTGGGGCGACGGCAAGGGACCGACCGTCAACCTGCAGAAGCAGTACGAGGACGGCGACCTCCGACGCCAGTGGGTCTATATGTCGGAGGGCGACTACTACCCGAATATCAACAAGGCTGACGGCGGATATACCTACCATATAGCCGTCGTCGATGAGCAGGGCAACGAACTGGAGACCGCCAACGAGATGCTCGCCCACTGCAAGAAGTACTGCATCGGCCGTGCTGCCGACTGCGACGGCGGTGTGGGCGACGCACAGGATGCGGGGAACAATATCTACCTGCTCCGTCTGGCGGATGTCTATATGGTCTATGTCGAGGCATGCATCGCCGGCGGCACTGCCACCTCCGACCCCTTGGCATTGGACGTCTATGCCCGTGTCCGCAACCGCGCCGGACTGACCCCCGATGCCGACAACAGCATCACCTACGACGAACTGATACACGAGCGCCGCTGCGAGTTCGCCCTGGAGGGCATCAACTTCTTCGACATCAAGCGTATGTTCTACCGTAATCCCGACTTGGCCCTGGCCTACCTCAACGGCATGAACCGCGAGCAGGGGTACTACAACTCCGACTCCTCCAAGAAGACCTCCCGCGACGGCTATACGCTCGACCTGACACGCGCACTCATCACCGTCACTGCCGCGCAGATGACGCTCCCCGTCCCCGGCTCCGAACTGACGGCCATGCCCTCGCTCGCCGACCCCGCCGTGGACTACTATGCTAACTAAGAATCAAACTAACGCTATAGTATGAAAAGTCGTACTTTATACATCATCCTGCTGCTCGCCCTGGCCCTCGCCTCCTGCTCCGAGGACTACGTACGCCAACACGGCAACGGACGCCCCGCCGTCATCGACTATGTCCGCCTGTGCGACCCCGCCAAGGCCGACTCCGCCATCTACGAGGCCGAGATGCTCTCCACCATCGCCATCGTCGGCAGCAACCTCCAGTCGGTCAATACCATCCTCTTCGGCGAGACGGAGGCCGCGCTGAATATCTCCCTTGTCAGCGAGAGAGCTATCATCGTGACCGTCCCCTTCTCGCTCACCATCTCCGACAACATGCGGCTCATCACCGTGGACGGCAAGGTCACCGACTACGCTTTCCGCGCCTTCATCCCCGCGCCCGCTATCTATAACATGCAGTGCGAGTACGTGGCCGACGGCGACACCGCCGTGCTCAACGGCAACTACTACTACGAGCCCGTCACCGTCATGCTCGGCGACCAGCAGGTGGAGGTAATCGAGTCCTCCGCGACACGCCTGCTCTTCCGCGTACCCGAAGGGGCACAGGAGGCTCCCGTCACCGTCAGCACCTCCTACGGCACCACCACCTCCACCTTCCACCTCCGCGACACACGCGGACTCATCACCGACTTCCGCACACTCGAGTGGGGCAACAGCTACGAGAAGGGTGCCGTCAGCGACGAGGACGGCGTCAGTGGCAACTACCTGCTGCTCAGTGCCGCGCAGACCGGTGCATGGGTGTGGAACAACGCCCTGTCCGGGTGCTACTGGGCTAAGGACGGACGAGGCATCGAGCCTATCGCACAAGGCGTGGCCGACACTCTCGCGCTCAAGTTCGAGGTCAACATCATCAACTGGTCCGACATACCGATGATCATATGGTTCAAGACCTCCGACCAGGAGTTCTCCGTGGACGACAACAACGCCCAGTACCACTGGAAACCGTGGCTCATGGAGGACGGCGGCGTCAGCAACGCACGCACCGGAGGATGGCGCACCGTCGAGATACCTCTCGCCCTGTTCAATACCAACAAGGAGGAGACCAGCAACGAACGTATGCTCGGCGACATGGCCCAATACACCGACTTCAACCTCATGCTCTTCGGCGCACAGACCGACGCCTCCAAGAAATACCCTGTCGAGATACGCCTCGACAACCCGCGTATCGTGCCCTACCACATAGATGCCAAGTGATATGAAACGACTCCTATACATACTCCTCCTGCTCTTGCCCTGCGCCCTTGGGGCCCAGACATGGCAGGCGGAATCGGCCTCCTACCAAGGCACGCTGCAGGGCGGGGTGGTCTTCCTCAACGACGAGTCGGACTATGTATCCTTCTCCATCTCGGTCGCGGCCGCCTCGTCGGTCACCGTCTATGCCGGCGTCCAGTCGCCCTATGGCGACAAGGTCATGAACTGGCAGGTCGGCTCCTACAGCGGCACCAGCCAACTGACCGAGCAGACCGGCACCTACGAGGTCAACCTCGGCACCTTCGCCCTGAACGCCGGCGTCAACACCATCCGCATCACCCCTAACTGGACGTGGTTCGGCGTGGATTATATCCGCCTCACCGGCCTCAGCAGCGGCGGTTCTCAGGGCGGCACGACCACCCTCGGCGGCTTCCATGTCTCCGGCAACCGGCTCCTCGACGGCTATAACCAGCCCTTCCGCATGCTCGGCGCCAACCTGGCCTATGCGTGGTTCAAGGGCTACGGCTACGACCGCCAGATGGAGGCCATGCGCCGCGCCGGAGCTAACGCCGTGCGTATAGCCCTGTCCGACGGCGGGCAATATACCAAGGACCCCTACGACACCGTCCAGGGTATCATCGCCAAGGCCGAGGCGCTGCATATGGTCGCCGTGCTCGAGGTGCACGACCATACCGGCTCCGATGACGCCGCCGCACTACAGCAGGCCGCGGCCTACTGGGTCGAGATGAAGGGCGCACTCATCGGGCACGAGCACTCCGTCATCATCAACATCGCCAACGAGTGGCAGGGCACATGGAAGCAGTACGCGGCCTACGAGTCCGCCTATACCACCGCCATACGCACCCTCCGCAACGCCGGCATCAAACACTGCCTCATGGTGGACGCCGCCGGATGGGGACAGGAGGTCGCCAGCCTCACCTCCAAGGCGCAGACTATACTCACCAACGACCCCGAGCACAACATCATCTTCTCCATACATATGTACGAGACAGCCGGCGCGCCCAACCGCGTGGAGCTGAATATCAATAACGTACTTGGCCAGGGCGTCGCCCTCTGTATCGGCGAGTTCGCCTGGGCGCACAAGGGCGAGGACGTGGACGAGGACGCCATCATCAGCGTCTGCCGCCAGCGCGAGGTCGGATGGCTCGCATGGTCCTGGTGGGGCAACGGCTCCGGACTCGGCTATATCGACCTCGTCACCAACCAGTACGACGAACACTCCTACACTACCCAGTCCGTCAGCGGCATGTCATGCAACTGGGGGCAGAAAGTGATGCAGGCATGGGCCGCCGAGGCCGAGACATGCACCGCCTTCCTCACACCCCCGCAGCCCACTGACATCCCCGGCACCGGCGATGAGCCTCAGGGACTGCCCTACAGCGACGACGCGGCCGCTACCACCCACGTATGCTACGACCTCATGGGACGCCCCGTCGCACAACCCCTCAGCGGACATATATACATATCCAACGGTAAGAAATACATACAACCATGAATGCAATAACCCCGCGCGCTACGCGCTCACACGCTTCGGCTCTGCGTAAGACACTGCTCTTCGGTATCCTGTGCCTGCTCCTCGGCTTCGCCTCATGCTCGCAGCAGGAGCTGCCCCAGTTCCGACTGGTGCGCCAGACACTGGCCGAGGGAGAGGTGGTGGACTCGCTGCTCAGCTCCGTCACCTTCACCTACTCGCAGCCCATCACACTGCTCGACTCCACACGCATCACCCTCTCCGACGCCACTGCCTCCCCATGGGTCAAGGGCGCACAGCTGCATATCGAGATAGGCGGACTCCGCGGAGAGCAGCAATATACCCTCCATGTCGGCAAGGGAGCCATACAGGACATCAACGGACAGCAACTGCCCGACATGACCATCGTCTTCAACACCTCCGGCGAACGGGAGATTATTATCCAACTCGCCGCCCAGAAGGCCCTCGGCACCGCGCCCCTACCGACCCTCAAGGTCTATAAGTTCCTCCGCGACAACTACGGACTGCGCACACTCTCCGCCACCATGGCCAATGTCTCCTTCAACACCAACGAGGCACAGTGGGTCTATAAGCACACCGGCCACTGGCCCGCCATGAACTGCGTGGACTTCATCCATATGGGCGAACCCTATGCCAACTACTCCGACATGACCGCCATGCAGGACTGGTGGGACAACCACGGACTCGTCCTCGCATGCTGGCACTGGCGAGTACCCGTCGCCGAGGGCAGTGACGTACGTGCTTTCTATGTCAATGACAACGGCATCACCAACACCTTCAACCCCGCGAACGCCACCATCCCCGGCACGTGGGAGAACACCTTCATCGAGCAGGATATAGAGAACCTCGTCGCCGTGCTCCAGCAGTTCAAGGACGCCGGCATACCCGTCATCTGGCGACCCTTCCACGAGGCCGCAGGAGGATGGTTCTGGTGGGGTACTGGAGGTGGAGAGACCTACGTCAAACTGTGGCGCTGGATGTTCGACAAACTCGTCAAACAGCATAAACTCAGCAACCTCATCTGGGTATGGACCACCGAGACCAACGACGACAACTGGTACCCCGGTGACGACTATGTGGACATCATCGGACGCGATATCTACAACCAGTCCGACGCCTCCGCCATGGCTGCCCAGTTCGCCGCTATACAACGGCGCTACCCCAACCGTATCGTCACCCTCAGCGAGTGCGGCTCCGTCGCCACTATCAATAACCAGTGGCAGGCCGGAGCACGGTGGAGCTGGTTCATGCCGTGGTATGACGCCGGGCGCACCAAGTCCGTCGTCAGCAACGAGTTCAACGGTACGAACCATACCCATGCCAATGTCGCCTGGTGGAACGCCGCCTTCGGTAACCGCTACGTCCTCACGCGAGAGGACCTCCCCGAATGGTAACTCCACACGGCGACCACACGGTGACCACACGGTGATCACACGGAGATGATGAGTCCTGGGACGCGGGCGGCTCGCCCGCGGATGCGCCCCCAAGGCGCACCAACACCGAACGCGACCCGTACCGTTCCCGACGGTCGGCCGACGGTCGACCGACGGTCGAGGCAACAACCGACCATACTCAGAACTAGTCCAACTATTCCGACTAACCAACCATACAGCAAATATAACCCATAAAAATTTATAACATCATGAAAACAATCTTTTCTAATGCGAACACCTCTTTTACCCCCCCCGTAGGCTCTTCGCACAACATGTCCGTGAAATTATTCTTCCTCATGTTGACTTTTAACCTCTTACTTCTACCGGCTAATGCAGGAACTATTGATTTACTCAATACTACTGCAGATGGTTGCGATGTTGAGGGTGCCTCATATAACACAAGCACTCATGAGGCAACTTTTTCCGGTGACTGGAAGGTCGTAGGATGGAATCTATCTGGTACCTATGTTTCTGCAACAGTATCTTTCAGTTCCAACTGCCCACGAGGTGTCATTAAATGCGATTATGAAGGAGGAAGCAATAGTGAGACGGAATTTAACAATGAAACAAGCAAAACTCTGTCTCTCAATGGAAAAATAACTAAAATATACATTCAATTAGCTAATAGCGGAAGCGTTATACTTACTGAAATGTATATTACCACTGCAGAACCAGATGCTTATACGAAAATCATTAAATGTGCTGATTTTCTTGATTATGCAAAGGACGACGGGAATAAGCCAAGTGGAACAAAAGACAATTATCCAGGATCTATGCAACTAAACAATAACTATTATGGAACTGTGTTAGGAGGCAATTTCTTAGATACAGAGGCTTCACAAGGCGAAATTTGGATTCCCATAACTCTTCCTGCAGGAACTTATACCTTTATATCTCGATATGCAAATAGTGGAGGAGAAACATGGTTCAATCTCTATAATACAGATGGCTCTAAAATTGAAGGGAGCAAGCATCTCCGGCAAATAGGAGGCAGCGGATGGGGCATAGACTACTCATCAGAATATCATAACTTAGATGCAGGCAACTATACAATTGGGTTCTACTCTAATAACAACTATACCGCACTTGATATCATCCTTGTCAAAGCAACAACACCTGTATTCAGTGGTCACACAATCACAATGGAAAAAACAACGGGAAGTGACGAAGATCCTACATCATCAGTTAGCAATGCCATGGAGGGAGCAACCGTTTCTGTGACGGCAGGACCAGCAATTTCGGGTTACTACTTCAGCGGTTGGACAGCGGATCCCTCCGTAACCTTCACAGTCACCTCTGAACTCTCTGCCTACTTCACCATGCCGGACGCCGATGTAACCATCACCGCCAACTACGGCGCCGTGGTCAACAGCACCTTCAGCTACGGTGTTAATGGCGATGGTGAAATCACAAGTTGCGAAAATGGCGAAAGTGAACCCGTCGCGAGCGGCACATCTGTCACCAGTGGCACCTCACTCACCCTGACCGCTGCTGCTCATACCAACTATATCTTCACTGGTTGGAGTGCTACAGGAGTTGACATAACAGGACATGTCACCGACAACCCCATCATCATCTCCATGCCCGCTAACGACGCCACCCTCACCGCCAACTTCGCCACCATCACAAAGATTATCAATGATGGAACGAAAACCGGTTCAGCGCTTGACTGGAGCACTTCTGGAACCATGAGTGAAACTATTGTTAATGCCGATAGCATTCTGGGAGTTTTCAATCACAGTGTCATCAAGATTACTTATAGCGGATTAGATTCAGATGATAAATATTGTGGCAGAAACATTGGAAAAAAAGGATCGTATGTAGCAGATGCACACGCCACCGATTTTTGCTTCTACTACAAAACAGAAACATCATCCGATAAAGTAGCATTTTGCTTTGATATAGATGGAGGCTCTACACAATATAAGATGGAATTAGCCGCTACGAACAATAGTTGGAAATATGTGCATATAACCTCATCATCAGCAGCTAATTGGAATAATAACATACGAATCTATATTAATAAGAAAGATGGTAGTAATATTACTGCCAACGCCTCAGGCAATATCTACATCTCCGAGATAGCCGCTACGACGGTAAGCTCGCGTCCGGACATTGACGTGTACACCTACACCCGCGACGTCACCTCGGGCAACTACGGCACACTCTGTCTGCCTATGGGCGGAACCATCGATAATGCCACCCTCTATACCATAGCCGGCACACAGACCGAGGCTGGAACAGACTATATCGTCTTGGAGGAACAAGGCACTACCATCACGGCCGGCACCCCCTATATCTTCCAGTCCTCCGCCGCCACTATCACGGCTACCATGCCCGCCGCGCCTGAGAGAGACCACGTTGACGGCGCACTGGTCGGCAGCTATGTGGAGGAAGAGATCCTAGACAATA
>JAFUUE010000011.1 GCA_017483945.1 Paludibacteraceae bacterium
GATGCCGTTGACGCCATTGTCATGATGCGCATTCAACTTGGCAAAGCGTATCAGGAAGTAAGGTTTATCGGGGTCGATACCATATTTCTTAGGCACATTCGCGTCCGGTGTGAAGCGGTTGGGATGTAAGTATGCAAGCTTTTGGAATCCCGGATAATGGACAGTTTTGTGTTCTATCTTCCCCGCATTGCATGAGTTCGGGGCCACGTAACATTGAATAAACGGAGATGCGATTTTCGCAAAGGCAGGCACAATAGCCAAGTCATCCTCGCCGGTGTTCACACGCCATTTGCGCAACCACCATCCTGCATGGGCGATATCCGGTGTGGAACCGGTCAGGAGGTCAATCTTATGCTCTCTGCATAACCGGATAATCCGCCACTCACGCACAAGCATATCCCCAAGGATGCCGAACTTACTGCCGCGGTGCGCATGCTGATTGATATTGACATAAGGCAAGCCGGCGTTCTTGAGCAGATCCTCCAATATATCTTTGGATTTGATAACAAACAGCACCCTGTTCCCATCAGCGATGAGGTTGGTTGCCACATTCTTATAGAGATGGAAATGCGCCGGATGAGAGAGTTGGATGAGGATGTTCATGGGTTATTGTTATTTAGTATAGTGTTCAATTGGTATGCGGGTTTCGAGCAAATGTCTGAGCGTGTTCTCGTTCAGGTTCCCGAGCCCCTGCTTGGCAATCAAGGCATATTCCTGCATTTCGGGTCGGAAAATCCAACGTCGCGGCGTTCCGTCAATCGTAGCATGCAGGTGGATATTGCCTTTGTAGGCTTGTTCCAGATAAACATTCGTCGCCCTCTGTCCATTTTTCAGTATCCAATCTTCCCTCTGCACTCCTCCATCAGAGAATCCCCATTCACGCAAGTGTCCTTGCAAGCACTCCTCTATGCGTCCGATCCATTCCTGTTTGACGGCATACTTCTCTGCTATTGTTCGAAATTGCATTATAGCATCCGCCACCTGGCGGATAATCTTCTCTGCATTTCGGATGCCATTGTCGGCCGCAAAGAGCATGACGTCGTCTTTGGTCCAGTTCGCATACTTGCCTCTCATCATCAAGCAATGCATATATTCCGGCAGAAGACCTCGCTGATTAAATATGAACGTCAAGTCGTAAGCCGGAGCCAGCGACCATTCGCCATTCGGCGTCATCATAAAGGAGAAGTTCTTATTATGGTCATCAGTATTGTTGGCCAAATAGTTGAAGACCATTCGTCGGAAGACATCTTCACCGCTTGCGTCCGGCAGATGCAGATTGCGGCAAACGAGCAGTAACTGCTCATAACTGTCCGCATCCGGATTCATGGCAGCCAAGGTCTGCAGATGGAGTTTTTTCCCGTCACGTCTGTCAAAGCGCTGCGTCATAAAATGCCTTTCTCCATCCGCCTCCCGCAACGAACATGGCATCATCGTAATTCCGGCAGCACGCGCCATCTCATAGTATGTCATCTCCAGTTCCGCCGTACTACGCTCCTTGTTTCCGAACTTCAAGATATAATAGTCAAAGCCCCCCAACCCGGCAATCTGTCCGGAGCGTATCTCTCCCGTCTCGCGATTTACGGCAATCAGTGCTTTTGGCTGGCGTCCTCCGGCAGAAGTACCAACCGTCATCAGCAGTTTTCCTGTTATCGTTTCACCGGGTTCAATCACAGCCTTCTCACGTTCTTCAAAGATCTTATGCGCCAATGAAGCCAATGAAGCGATGTCTATCTTCTCTGCTCTGGGTTTGACTTGCGCATCCGGAACGAACTCCAATGCGCCCATGCCCCGGCTGCCGATGAATGTCAACTTATCCAACGGCGTCACTTCGCTGAGCGACATTTTCCGGTCCGCCTGCCATTGTTGAAACAGCGCATTTCCCCAATCGTCCGGCAGCGAGTCCGCAAGGAATGCCGGTAGATGTTGATACATGCGTTTATCCTCACTATCGAAAGCCTTGTTGATGGCACCGCGCTTAGGCGCAATCAGCGGGAAGGGCTCGATGGATTCAGACAAATAGGCCGGATGGTAAACGAAATAACTGCTTCGCTTGCCTTGATGCCACATCAGCGAACCAATCTCACGTCCCCATAACCATATATGAATGCAATCCCGCATGTTCTATTATCACTTCTTATACGGCGATTCCGGAATCTGAGGTAATAGTGTCTCAATGTTCTCCAAATGGTTGATTACACGCAGTAGGCGCAAGATGGTTGTCATCGTGACATCCTTTGCTGTACCACTTTCAAACTTCTGGATTGTCATCACAGACAGCCCTGCTTTTTCAGCCACCTCCCTGAGCGTCAGACCAGATAGTTGCCTATATTCCCGAAACCTTGCTCCCAATTTGGCGATAATCTCCGGATTTGTATATGCGTAAATATCGTTCATGTCGATATAATTAGAATGATATTTTTATGGAGTTTTATGTGCAAATATATACTTTAATTATATTTTCGCATCGCAAAGGTACTATTTTTTCCTGATATATACAACTTTTGCCACAAGTATTTTTAGGAATTGTGCTTTTTAGATTAGTGCTTTAGGGTGAGGAGGGGGGATAAATCAATCTTATCTATCTTGACGTTGGGGCGGACCATGTGGTAGTCCGGGACAGACTTCTCAATGGTCATTCCTGCGCTGACTACGGCCGACTTGCCGATTCGGACTCCCGGCATGATGGTACAGCGCACCGCTACAATCGCATTCGGGCCAATCACAGTCGGCTTGACCTCCGCCCGGAAAATCCCCTTCCATGTCTCATAAGGATTGAAATGGGTAAGGAGCATGCTGCCGGCATTGACACTTGCCCCATCGTAGATATAGACAAACTCCGGATACATATTATCCAGGAAGCAGTAGCGCCCGATATAAACGCCCTTGCCGATATGACAACCGCGCATCCGATGGAACAGCACACGCAGTCCATTGCTCGGGCAGCCATATGCCCACCGGGAAAGGATAGTGTTCCAGACTTTCCGGCACTTGGCGCCGAAAGACCGCTTGGGATGCCCATACGGGATAGTCATCGGCTCCTGTACCTGCCATGTAGAGGAATCGTTGCTTGTCATATTTTTGTCTTTACTATTTCCACTACAGCGGCGTAATCAACCATCCGCGCAATCTCTTCGGGCTCCAGACTGATACCGAACTCCATCTCCAGTTCGACGACCAAGTTCAGATGGTTCATTGAGTCCCAGGCCTTGCAGTTGCTCTGCGAGCAGGTCTCGTCAATCGTCGCATCCTTAAATACGCGTCTGAGCACCATTAGTACTTTCTGTTCCATATCATACAATTTTATAGATAGTATTTCGCTTCTCATCCCAATCGGCAAGACTCAGCCGGTAGGCTTTCCTACCCTGCTCCTCACGGGTGCAGAGGAATCCGTTCTTGTCATAGAAATCCTGCACTTGCCGGTTTTTCTCCGTCGGGATATAGAGGGCATGCACTTCCTCGAGTCCAGACGCTTTCAACTGTCCCAGCACATACTTGAGGAACTCATGCTCAATACCCTTGCCCAACACTCTGCAAGAGAGCAACATCGTATCCACGGCTCCGCAGTCCGTCACGATGATGAGTCCGGTGATGCCATTGTCGCCAAACCGGTCCTTCACGGCCAGTGTCCATATTCGTGCGCCATGGTCAAGCATTCGCTGTATATCATCCACGGTGTAGCGGTGCGTCGTCAGGTTGAACTGGTTCGTCTTCTGGGTCATCTGTGCAATACGGGGGAGCGTCACTTCGGTGGCCGGACTAATCGTCAGTTCCATCTCCAGCGAGCGCAAGAAGTCGTCCATGTCGGTAAAGGCCGCCTGCGCCTGCGCCCTACCGGCATTCTGTCGATACTGCTCCGTCTTCTTCAGGTCCTCGTCGGTCAAGGCATATACAGCGAAATAGTCCTTGACCAAGCGGTCATAGAAGGCGGGAAGGAGATATGGCATAGCCGGCCATTCCGGCACCGCCACCATGGGCAACTGCTGCCGGATGAGTTCGCGCTCGGCAGGGTTATCGTCCACAAACACCATGCTGTCCAGTCCGATATTCAGGTCCTCGGCAATAGAGCGGATATTAGCGGCCTTATCGCTCCAGTTGATGCGCATGCAGGCAAAGTCCTCCCACTTCAGCGGCATCTCCCGCGCGGCGAACAGTTCCTTCACGTCCGCCTCATTATTCTTGGAGCAGAGGGCCAGTATCACACCGGCATGGGCTAATTCGCGAATCGCCTCCTGCCAATAGCGGAAGGCTTTTCCCGGATAATCGCCATCAATACGGATGCCTGCTATTCCGTCTTCTCCCAGCACTCCCCCCCAGAGCGTGTTGTCCAGGTCGAGCACCAGGCACTTCTTGCGCCGAAAAGCCAAGGCACGCTCTTGCGTCTGAAGCCACTGCCCGAATGCGCCCGCCAGACGGGGGCTGACAATCATCTGAGAGAGGAAATAGAACTTCCAATCGACCCACTCGGCCGCAGGATATTGCTTCAAGAACGCGCCGAAGTCCACGACACTCACGTTCGTATGCTCGGCCGCCAACTGCCATGCGCCCTGATTAAAGGCGTCAATCGCATTCACCAGCCGCCGGTCGCCTCTGACCACTCCGGCATCATATAACAGCTCCAGAGAGAGGATGAGGAAGGGCGCCTGTCCCACCTGAGAGACCGCCCATTGCAACCGACGGAGATAGGACTCCACCTCGGTTATGAGTTGCTCCTGATTATACTTGACGGGCACCTGATACCACCAGATATACCTCTCCGCTTCGGGGACAGCCCCATAGTCGTCATAGCCAGAGAAGGCATATTCGCCGTCGGAGAAGAAGCGCTCTATCGTGTTATTTCGGAAGACAAAAGTCATGGGTTATAATCTTGAATCGGGGATATGCGGCACGGTGTGAGGTCGAGCAAGACACTTCCCCAGCTGAGTCCGGCGCCGAAGCCGGAGAGGACAACACGGTGTCGTTCGGGATAGGCCTCATACAACTCCGAGACGATAGTCAGGGGTATGGAAGCGGAACTGGTGTTGCCGTACCGGCGAATGCTATAGGGGGTCTTGGTCTTATCGAACTTCAGCCACTTGGTAAAGAAGTCCGTCATGAACTTATTGGCCTGATGATAGATGAGCAGGTCCACTTGGGAGAGCTCCAATCCGGCGGCGGCCACGAGGTTTTTCACATCACGCGGCTCCTCACTCATGCCGAAGTTGAAGACCGCCATTCCGTCCATGCGGAACTGCATGCGTGTGCGCCGGTCGCCGTTGGCATCCGTCTCTTCGACGAAGCTCTGCGGTCCGGCAGGATTACGGAAGCCTCCATCGGGGACCATCATCACTTGCGCTCCTCCTCCATCGGTATGCAGGCTGAAGAGCGAGGAGCCGAACTGCTCACCCTTCTCTATGAGAGTGGCCGTTCCGGCATCGGCGAAGAGGGGCGTATTGACCTTGTCAAAGCGCGAGACAATCTTGCTCATTGTCTCTCCCACGAGCAGCAACACCCGCTTGACGGCCTCATTCTGCGCATAGGCATAGGCGGCAGAGAGTCCGTACACATAGCCCGAGCAGGCCAGATTGATGTCAAAAGCGAGGGTGTCCTTGCCGAGTCCCAGCTTGTGCTGCAGGATAGCGGCCGTTGCAGGCTGGTGATAATCACTCGTCTGACTGACGAAGATGAGCGCATCAATGCTGAGCGGGTCTATGTTGTTGTCGGCGAGGAGTTGGCGGGCGGCCTGCTCACAGAGGTCCGAAGCGCAGACATCGCTGTCGGCTATTCTCCGTTCCTCGATGCCGATATTATGGATGGCCTTGTCCATCTCTTCCTCGGACATCATGTATCCCAGTTCCCGGTTATACTCGATGCGCGGCGGGACACATGCCGCAATGGCTCGGATGCCGATGTTATTATATCGTAAGAATGCCATAAGTCGTTCAAATTATTGATGTTCCTCCATCCACGACGAGTTCCGTGCCGTTCACATAGGAGGCGGCGTCGGAGAGGAGGAAGACAATTGCATTAGCTATCTCTCCGGGGTCGGCGAAGCGTTTCATGGGCAGATGCGCGGCTGTCTCGGCCAGTTGCTGCTCATCGGCGCTGCCGGTCCGTATCATCGGTGTGTCAGTCGTTCCGGGGAGGACACAATTGACACGTATCTTCTTTCCCGCCAGGTCGATAGCCATATTGCGTGCCATGCCGACGAGTGCGCTCTTGGAGGCAGAGTAGAGGGAGTTGCCGGCATGGACGATGCGCGGTCCGTCCACGGAGCTGACGAAGACGACAGAGCCGCCTTTGGCGAGTTTCTTGGCCTTCAGCAGTTGCTGAACGAGCATGACCGGGCCGAAGCAGTTGGTATCCATCACGCGCTCCAGTTCCTCGCGTGTCACGAAGGAGAAAGGAGCCATGCTTGCCACCCCTGCACAAGCGGCGAACGCGTCGATGACGGGCAGGGAGGCTATCACGGACGGCCACTGCTCCGGGCTTGTGAGGTCCAGCGAGAAAACCCGGTGTCCCTCGCCGGGCATCTCCGCAAGCAGGCTGTCCAGCCGTTGCGGGTCACGTCCGAAAGCGAGGACATGTGCGTCCATATGCGCACAGAGGAGCGCCGTAGCACGTCCGATGCCGGATGTGGCTCCGGTGACCAATATGGTTTTTCCGGCTATGGAAAAGGGATTCGTCATAGATATTTCTGTACGGTGTCAAACAGTTCTTGGACGGTGTTCGCGCTACGCATCTCGTCCGCGGTGATAGCCACGTCATACTCGCTCTTAATCATAGCCATGACCGCGAGTGCCAGAAAACTGCTCCACTCCTCGAGGTCGCGGAAGCGGGTGTCCGGGGTAAAGACTTCCGGGGCTGTGTCATCAAACAGTTCAGCAAAATTGCCAATAAACTCATTCATTTCCATATCAGTATTGTTTTAGTGCACTAAATTGCGTGCAAAGGTACAAAAAATAAGGGGAATATGCAAATATTTTTTGCGGGTAGTCCCAAAAATATCAGTCGGTGAAGGGGTGAGCGGTTTTGTAAGCGTGGAGGAGGGTGTTGAATTGCCAGGCGTGGGCGGTGAGATAGGTGCGGCCGTTAGGGGCGCGATGAGCGGCGGCCTCGTAGTCGGCATTCATCTGCTCCGTGAGAGCCGGTTCGGACTCGATACGACGGAGTTCGGCATGGGCATAGGCAAAGGCCGCAGAGTTCCAGCGCTGACGCGGAGACTGGTTGCGCTGATAGGTTTCTTCGCGTTTGCGCGTGAAAGATTTTCCTGTTTTGGTATTATAAAAATGTGTGTCCTTAGAGCCCGGCACTTTGCCGCTTATTGTCTGAAGGATGGAAATAGGTTCTACACGTGCCATAGTATTTGGGTTGTGATTAGGTTAAACATGTTATTTTATTCTTTCAAGAGTACTACGAGAGTACAGAGATCCGTCGGAGATCCGTCGGAGATCCGTCGGGGATCCGTCGGATTCGCTACGGGTTTGGTCGGGAATTTGTCAGGAATTAATAGTTAATAAATAATAATTAACCCGTTGGCGGAATTACCCCAGCGCATATTTAATTCTTCCAATCGGTTTGTTGTTGATAAAGTTAATATATTGTAGGACAGTGATTGCGCTGATTTTGCTGATAATACGAGCAAAAAGTCCTACTTGTTGTTTGGC
>JAFUUE010000002.1 GCA_017483945.1 Paludibacteraceae bacterium
CATCGTGCATCCGGCCGTGATTGCCGATGTGCAGCGTTGGGCGGAGGAGCAGAGAGGCGACTGCTGCTGTGTGGAGAGCGCCCTGCTCTACCCGAGCGGCCTGGCCCGACTGTGTGACCGCATTGTGATAGTGAGCACGCCCGAGCCGACGCGTATTGCGCGCATTCTGGCACGCGACTATGCCGGTGCCGACACCGCGCAGAATCGACATCATATACAGGCTCGCATCCGCGCACAGGCGGCGTACTACGAGCCGGACGTGCCGGCCGACCTGCTGCTCAACGGAGACGGGAGCATCCCTATTGAAGAGCGGATAGAGCAGATATTACGACTCGTTAAAATATAGCATAACATGATAACCTTTTTAGTTTCTTTAGCATTGCTTGTGGCGGGCTATCTGACGTACGGTCTGCTTGTCGAGCGTGTCTTCGGTGCCGACCCTAAAGCGGAGACGCCGGCTCTGACGAAGACGGACGGTGTGGATTTTGTACCGATGAGCACATGGCGCATCTTCCTTGTACAGTTCCTCAACATCGCCGGTCTGGGTCCTATCTTCGGCGCCATCATGGGTATCTTCTATGGTCCCGCCGCGTTCCTGTGGATTGTGTTCGGAACCATCTTTGCCGGCGGTGTGCATGACTACCTAAGCGGCATGCTGAGCATCCGCAAGGGCGGAGCCTCGCTGCCGGATATCGTCGGAGACGAGTTAGGCCAAGGCGTGCGTCTCTTTATGCTGGGGCTTTCGCTGGTGTTGCTGACCCTGCTGACTACCACGTTCCTCAGCGGCCCCGCGACGCTGCTGCAAGGTCTGGCACCGCTGCGTTCTATCACCTTCAGCGGACATATGATACCCATCGTATGGGTCATCATCATCTTTGTATATTACACTCTGGCGACGATACTGCCGGTGGATAAGTTGATTGGGCGCTTCTATCCCCTCTTTGGTGGCATTCTGCTGTTCATGGGTATCGGAATCATGATAGTCATGTTAAGCTGGCACAGCAGCGAGATGCCTGAGTTGACCGACGGGCTGCACAATCGTCAAACAAATGGGCTGCCGCTCTTCCCGATGATGTTTGTCAGCATCGCCTGCGGCGCCATCTCGGGCTTCCACGGAACCCAATCGCCGATTATGGCGCGTTGCGTGCAGAACGAGCGCCACGGGCGCTTCATCTTCTACGGTTCGATGGTCGCCGAAGGCATTCTGGCACTGATATGGGCCGCGGCGGCGGGCACGTTCTTCGCCGACCCCGAGACAGGTCTCTATGGCATAGACGGGCTGCAGGCCTATGCGGCACAGCACCCGGGAGAGAATATCGCGGCGTTGGTCGTTGACTGCGTCAGTCGTTCCTGGTTGGGCACCATCGGCGGCATACTGGCCATCATCGGTGTGATTGCCGCCCCTATCACGTCAGGCGATACAGCTCTGCGCAGCGCACGGCTGATTGTGGCTGACCGTCTCCGACTGGACCAGCGACCGGTGCGCAACCGTTTCCTGATAGCCCTGCCACTTTTCCTATGCGTGTTCGGGTTGGTCTTTGTTGACTTCAATGTGGTGTGGCGCTATTTCTCGTGGACCAACCAGACGCTGGCAGTCTTCACTCTCTGGGCCGGCACGGTGTGGATGTATCGGCAGAAGCACACGCGTTGGGGTTACCTGATTCCGTTAGTACCGGCTCTGTTCATGACGATGGTGAGCAGCAGCTATATACTCATCGCACCAGAGGGTATCAACCTGCCCGTCACACTGCGCTGGGTGGGTTACCTGATAGCCGCCGCTGTCACACTCCTCTGCCTCTTCCTTTTCATCCGTTTCACTCAACGCTCCCGCTCATGAACGCCTCGTACCTAATCTCCAGCCCCGATGTGGCACAATGTCCGCAGCATGACCTGCCCGAATACGCATTCATCGGGCGGAGTAATGTGGGCAAATCCAGTTTGATAAACATGCTCACGGCGCATCCGAAGTTAGCCAAGACCAGCCAGAAACCCGGCAAGACACTGCTCATCAACCACTTCAGCATCAACGACGAGAAGGGCACGTGGCGGCTGGTGGACCTACCCGGCTATGGCTTTGCCCAGGCAGGGAAGACCCAGCGCGAGAAGCTGCGCCGCATGATAGAGCGCTACTGTCTGTTACGCGAACCGCTGGTCTCGCTGTTTGTGTTGCTTGATTGCCGTTTGGAAGCCCAGCAGATAGACCTGGATTTCATGAACTGGTTAGGCGAGAACGAGATTCCCTTTGCCATGGTCTTTACCAAAGCCGATAAGATCAGTAAGAGCAAGTTACAGGAGAACGTAGAGGCCTACAAGCAAAAGATGTTGGAGACATGGGTGGAACTGCCCCCTATCTTCATCACCAGTGCAGCCAAGAACACCGGGCGAGAGGAACTGCTGCACTATATCGAAGGTCTCAATCAATCCCTCCAATAGCATATGCGGCGTGTGTTATTATACTGTTGTCTGTTGGCAACTATGCTCAGTGCCTGCAGCAAGTCGGCGAGAATAGCGGAGGCACCGGCCGATAGATCATCGTTCCTACACATGAGCGACACGCTGGGTATGACGCGTGTGGACATCACCTCGCCCATGCAGGAGGGGCGGCGTATTGCGCGATACTACCTGGTCAAACATCACGAGGAGCCGGAGCGCCCGGTGCCTGCGGACGGGATAGCGGTAGAGGTTCCTATCCGCCATTTTGCCACCACGAGTGCCACGCACGTCGGCTACCTGAAAGCACTCGGGTGTCTCGACAGCATCGTCTGCATGGCAACGCCGGAGTTGGTCTATAACCGTCCCTCACATCCGGTCGTCAATATCGGGTCAGACTATCAACTCAATGTGGAGCAGGTGCTATTGGCTCGCCCGGACGTGCTGATTGCCACGCAATACGGCATGCAGATAGGCGGTATCGAGCAGGTGCAGCAAGCCGGTATTCCCGTGATATACATGGTCGAATGGTTGGAGCAGTCTCCCCTCGGGCGAGCCGATTGGTTGCGTCTGTTCGGTGCGCTCACGTGTCGCGAAGAGACCGCCGACTCGCTGCTGCGCGACATCACCGCACGCTACCACACGCTGCAACAAGAGAGTCGTTCACACCGGTCCCGCCCGCGAGTGGCTTACGGCCAGAGCTTCCGCGGCACATGGTATGTCCCGAGCGGACGGTCGTATATGCAACGGCTCCTACAAGATGCAGGAGCCGATTACTATTACGCCGAGCGGACGGAAGAAGGCAGTATTCCTCTCACCATCGAGGAGGCGATTTTGAGCATGGGTGATGCAGATATCTGGTTAGGTGTCAATGCAGACAACCTCAGCGAGTTAGAGGCCATCGATACACGTCACACATGGATGCAACCGTTCCGCAACCATAACGTATGGAACTGGAAGGGCGCCATCACCCTGCAAGGCGGCAGCGACTTCTGGGAGACAGGAATCTTACGTCCCGATCTGATACTCGCTGACCTTATTTATGCGCTCTATCCGGAACAGTTGCCCTCGGACTACCGGCCGGCATTCATATGCCGCCTACCCGATTAGAAGGTATAGCGTACTGCGAGGTTGATGGACCAGTCGAACAGGTGCTGAAAAAGCATGTCTGACTGTCCCGGCAGCGGAGCCGCAGGGTTCTTGCCCATCGTCATGGCGTAGCCCGGACGGAAATCGAACGAGACAGCTATCGGAGCGTTCATCATGTTGGCTTCCACACCGGCAGCGGCACCTGCGCCGACCATGCCTACGGCATTGCCCGCAACATCGTTGCCCAAGTAACCGCCCTTGATTTGCGGGCCGACATAGTAACTGAACTCCATGTTCTCTTCCTCAGCGAAGATGTCCTGCCAACCGATAACGAGTTGGTCCACCAGGCCGAAATAACTGCCATTGATGCCGTTGTAGCATCCGAAATAGCCCAACTCATCCATAATCGTGACATTGGGCAACACCATTGCCTTCATTTGCACACCGATACCGGAGCCGCCGACGAGACCTAAACTATACTGATAGCCACGGGCGGACACACCCAACGTGATCAATACGACCACCAAAAGGGAAAAGATTTTCTTCATAATTTGTTATTTTAAGATTGTTAAACAATTGTTACAAGATTGTTTCGGGCGTATTTTGCTCCCGCAGAGGATTCACTATTGCAGGCCAACGGGCAGTGAGGTAGAAGACCCGGGCAAGCAAATGTGCAAAATAAGCGATATAAAGCGCCTGCGGACCACACCAACGATAGGTGATGAGATAAGCGCCGCCAAAAGCGACGGCCGCCCATATCATCGCATTACGTATGGCCGTTCCGGCCGTGGCGCCCACATAGACGCCGTCCCACATGAAAGCCAGTGTGGAGACAAGCGGCATGGCGATGAGCCAGCCCATATAAGACTGTGCCGCACGAAGGACGGACGTGTCGGAAGTCATGAGGCGGATGCTGTCTGTGCCGAGGATAGCATAAACCAGCGTAAAGAGCAGTCCGACAGCGAGCGACCATACGAAGAGGAGCCGGACAACGCGTGGAAGCTGCGTACCTTCGCGGGCTCCGATATAGCGTCCCACCAGTGCCTCGCCGGCATAGGCAAAACCGTCCACAAAATAGGAGAAGAGCATAAAGAGCTTCATCAATATGGACGAGACGGCCAGTTCGGTGTCACCATAGGCAGAAGCAATAACGGTATAACCGACATAGACGGCCATGAAGCAAAGCGAGCGAAGAAAGAGATCCGAATTGAGCCGAATAAGTCGCCGTGCGGCTGACAGGTCACGCAGGATAGGCAGTATGGGAATACCGCCGAGGACAGACCTATACTTGGCCGTCAGCAGAACAACCGCTGTGAGCAGGCCGACATACTGGGCGACGAGTGTGCCATAAGCGACGCCGATAGCACCGAGAGGCGTATAAACGGCCAGCGCATAACTAACCGCCATATTGAGCACGTTGACCACAATGTCACAGACCATCGGCGAGACAGTGTCCTGCATGCCGATGAACCAACCTTTGAGCGCCATCAGAGAGAGCGTGGCAGGAGCCGCCCAGATGCGGATGAAGAAATAACGCCGGGCGAAACAAGCCACTTCCGCCGAACAAGGCATGAGTGCCAGCACAGCGGTGACGAAGAGCCACTGCAAGAGCAAGATAAGAGCGGCACCTGCTCCGGCTATCCCCAGCGAGCGTATGAGCAGGCGGGCGCATTCGGGGGTGTCATCGGCACCAAAAGCCTGTGCCGTCATGCCGCTGGTACCCACCCGCAAGAAACCGAAGTTCCAGTAGAGCAGGTCGAAGAGCATAGTCCCCACCGCGATACCACCGATGGCCGCAGCATCGGATATATGTCCCACGATAGCCGTATCCACCAACCCGACAAGAGGAATGGTGATATTGGCCAGAATAGAGGGAATAGCCAAGCGGAGTATTTGTTTGTTCAAAGAGTGTTGCATCGTTAGTATTCTGTTCCTCATCCCGACCACATCGGGAATAGGAGGATAAGTTATTTCGTTTCGTTTATTCAACCCCTACTATCTCCTCTGCCATTTGGTTCATTGCCACACATTCGGCGCGTGTCACATGCGGCTTGTTATCCTCATACTCCCATGGCGAGAGAATCAGCACGCGCCCGTCCGCCACCGCGCCAAACAACCCGTCCGATGGCTTATAATACTCGCCGAAGCCGTTATCCGCTATGTAGATGAACGGATGTTCCTCGCGTAGCAATACCTCCATCACCTGCTTTTCTTGGGGCGAGATGAACGGAGAGATCATCACGACACCTCGTCGAGCAGCCAGCACGCAGCCGTTCATGTAATCGCGCAAGCGCTTGTTATCGCCGTGCATTGCCTCATCCACCATCGTCCGGCGGACATGCACAGGCGCATAATGCTCCGCTTGCAGCAATGCCGCATTGCCCACACCGCTGTATGTTCGCCCCGCAATCTCTATCCCATCTTGCACACGGAAGAACCCCGGACGCAGCCGCTTAGTCGCCAACCGCTGCGGGTTCATCTGCACATAGCGTATCATCGTCTGCAACTGCCCTTTGTGGGACATCGGCCGGATGAAGGGCATCTCAGTGAAGATAGGGGGCAATCGGCGATATTCTTCGCCGCCTATGCGCTTGCGAAGTGGATTATCTCGGCTCTCAGCCGAGGCAATAGACGAAAGATAGTTGCTCTCGTCAATTATTCCGTCAGAGAAGCGGTCATCTCTTTCGTCAATTGTTCCGCCTGAGAGGCGGATATAACTATAGGCTCTGCCAATCTTCTTTACCGCTCTCCAAAATCCTTGGACCGCATATCGTATTCCATTCTCCATAGGCCTGCGAACATACCATATGCTATGCAAATGATCCGGCATAAGACAATATTGCAGTATCTGTATTTCCGGGTGGATCTTCGAAATACTGCGGTGGCAATCCAGAATAGTCTCCCCCAACTCCGTCCTCTCCACTCTTGCTTTCGCCGGATCGTTATCCGGTATTTCCAACCTCCCCAACAGCGGCTCACGCGACGGTATTGTCAGCGTGACATGATAAATCCCCACACCTTTCCATGCCGAACCCGACTCTTGCCAATGCCAATTCTCGTTATCCATTATTATTCCATTAGAGAATTAAAGAAATCCTCATCGACTTCATAGGATTTGACTTCGTTCAAGCCAATTCCATATTCAGCTAATTTGTTTATCAACTCCTCTCCATCCATTAGGTCAATGAGTCTTTTGCCCGGACATGAAGCCTCTTCTTTGGCCGCCTTTGTGAATGCACCTGTTGTGATAAGAACGCCTTTTTCAATATTTGTATCCAATGAACCTCTAAAGTCACGTATTTCGCTTGGACCCACTTGACCTTTATATCGCTTGCATTGGAATGCCACGTTGAAACTGAAGATGCCTTGAATACGGAGTTTTCCTGTTCCGTCAATGCCTCCGTCACCAGAACGCTTGGTTACAATCACATCTGAGAAACCGCATTCTCGTAACAAACGTTGCGCTAATCGCTCAAAAGCATAGGGGTCTAAATGCAGTAGTATATCCGTAATTTGGTCACGCCAATTAACAGATTCATTCTCAACCAAGACTTCTTCTGATGTTGGATTTTTCTTGTTTTGCTTCTTCGCGCCAAAACTACATATCTCTTTGATGTCAATATTGTTTTCCTTCAGCATTTTCGCGCCTTTGGAAGTGAGTGACCACACTCTGTGTTTACTGTTTTCGATGGCGCCAAAGTTTTTCAAATAGGTTCTTGCCCATGCAAGTCTATACTCAACTTCCGTCATGGTAAAACTATGCATTTCATCCAGAATTTCGGATGATAAACTTGTAAGCGAGACCACGGTCTTGTATATCTCTTCGGTTGAGCCCGAACCTCCAAGTTCATCCAACGCTTTAAGTGTCGGAACAAAAAAGAAATGGAATGGAGGACAATTCTTCGTTTTTACTTGCTTCTTGGCCATGTTATAATGATTTAATGTTTTTACTTGTTGTATGTTATCGAATTTTCATACCAGACTGTATATAACACTCGTCATTTTCATCTTGCATCAATTCAGAGGCTTTTTCCTTGGTATAATCTTCATGCAAGCAAGCTTCAGAACAATAGTGCGAGCCATTCATGATATACCCTTCTATAAAAGTGTCAATTTTTAGGATGGTCGTCAATCTGTCATCTCTCAATCATCGTCAGTAGAAAGGGATTGGTTCATTGAGGAGCACTATTTCTTACCCCGGATGGGAGATGAGAGATATTCCTGATTCATGTCCATACCCTTTCTGCACAGAGAGTGCGAGTCCCATTTCTTACTGCACAGAGAATGTGAGTAACGACGTCTCTACTATGCGGCAAGGGCGAGAGGCCTACTGCGCGATATTCGCGCAAAGATACAAAAAATAATTTATATATACAAGGGATTCGGAAAAATCAGTCCGAAAAAGAGTTCCGCACAAAGATTTTAAGAGAGGACGAAAGCTATACCGGCTAATGGGAGAAAGGCAGTACAGATTTGTAGCAGGGGAAACAGAGGCTTATGGGAGGGGAAGTAGAGGTTTGTGGCAGGGAGTCGTTCCTCTAATCACGCGTCAATCACGCGTCAATCACGCGACAATCACGCGAGAATGGTACAGGTTTTCGGCAGGTAGGAAACATGACTTTTTCGGCATGGGAGAGAGGGGGAAGAGGGAATAGAGGAAAGAGAGAGGGGAGAGGG
>JAFUUE010000003.1 GCA_017483945.1 Paludibacteraceae bacterium
CGGCGGGAGAGGGCGCGGGAGGAGGCGTAGGCGAGGGCGAAGAGCAGGAGGGGAAGGAGGGCGTCGCCGAGGGGGAGCTGGTCGGGGTTCTGGACCTGGATGCCCGGCGTGCCGGCATTGCCGGAGTATTCATCATATTCTTCCTCACCCTCACCTCCTCGCCGGGGTCGGGAGATGCGGAGGGAGGAGGCCGTGCTCGGGGCGTAGGCTACGCCGTTGGTGCCGATAGCGGGTCGGGAGCTATAGGTGCTCCCCGACCCCATGAGTGTACCGGTCGATTGGAAGGATACCGCGGGCGCCGTCATCTGCTGCGTAGAGCGTGTGTCCTGATAGGCAGCAGGGCGCATCGACTGATAGGCCGTGCGGGGTTCGGAGGCAAAGGTCTGCGCGAGCGTGCGTTGCGCGGGCATGAGGACCAGTATAGCGATGAGCAGCAATGAAGAAGTCATTGTGGTAGCAATAGTCTGTTTCATAAGTCTGTCCTCCTCTATCATTTAACCAACGAACCATCAATAGTATAACGTCTGTCTCCGCGGATGATATAGACATGGTCGTCCATGAGCAACTTCTGCACCGGTGCGGGCGAGCTCTCCAGCACGTCTCCGCCCGTCGGCACATGCGGCATCTGCGGGTTGTAGTCCGTGATGAGGAAGCGCGTCTGGATGGAGGCGACATCGGTGGTATAGGTGTACGTGTTGCCGGTGCGTATCTCGGTATAGGCATCGGTCTTGGTGTCGTACCACCAGAGCGTCTCATAGCCGTTGTAGTCGAAGGTGATGGTGTAGAGGTTGTCCTCTCCCTTGTAGGTAGCGAGTGTGGTGCCGACGAGTGTGGGGAGGGCAGCAACCGCCCATCGGTCGGAGCCGTTGCGCACGAAGAGCTGTACAGCCTCCGCCGCGCCGCGTATCTTCTCGCCGTCCCATCCGTTGTCGAAGCCCTCGGTGAAGTCGGGGTGTGCGAAGAGATAGACCTCGTCCATGAAGCGCGCGCCGTTGATGCGGATATAGAGGCGCTCAATCTCGTCGCGGTTGATGCGTGCTTTGGGGGCACGTAGCGGTGCCCGCATCGGCTCGTTCTCCTGACTGTAGGAGACGGCTTCGGCGCTGTCGCGCACCAGTCGGTCGTAGTTCATGACGAGCGAGCCCCCGCCCCGCTTGGCCTTGACCTGGAAGGTCTGCATGGCGGGAATGACCTTGGTTGTGGACCCCATGAGTTCGGCCGCATTGACCGGGATAGCGACGTACTGGCCGGCGGTGGAGTTGTCAGTGCCGAAGGCACCACTGCCGTCCACATCCTGACCGGTGTTGAGGATATAGATAGTGGCGTCGGCATTGACGAAGTCGTCCTCGTCCCATCCTGCGATATGTATGGGTGCAGTCCATGAGTTACCGATGAGGTTGACGCCGTTGTACTGGCCGTTAATCAGGTCGTTGCGCAGGGTGATACGCTGTGTCCGCGTGGAGGCCAGGGTGCCCTCCATGACATAGGTGTGCGGGGCAGCCTGGGTGATGCAATAGCCGCGGAAGGGTTGCATGGCGGTGCCGTTAACGACCTGTTCCGCCCAGCTGTGGGAGGTGTTGCTCCAGCCGTAAATCCACGCTCCGTAGTAGTTGTACTGGGCATCCTTGACATCGCTGTGGGGCGTGGTCATCCATTGCCACTGACAGTTGTCGGGGGCGCCGGAGGCCTTGCTGTACATCTGGACGGTGGCTTGGGCGTGGCCGTTGTCGTTATTGAAGACGAGGGCACCGGTGTGTGATTCGTCGGACTCAATAGTCAAGTCGCCGGAGGTGGTGGGGAGGTATTCGGCGTAGGAGGTGCCCGCTACGCGATAGACTTGGTTCTCGACGATGACCGTTGCCTCAGGTCTGATAGTCAGTGAGCCGCTGTAGGTGTGATTAGCGTCGGAGCCGACGTGTATCTTGATGTAGCCGGCCTTAGCGACATCGCCATTCGCCACCACGCACGGCGCATCTATACGCACGGAGGCATAAGCGTTGGGCAACGACTCGCCCTCCCAGTTAGTCTCGGTATTCCAATCGCTGTTGGTATTTCCCTCGAAGATGACGGAGCAGTCGGGAATAGAAGCCGTCTCATCTTTCAGCAGGTATGCCACGAATCCGGCGACCATCTCTTTGCCCGGGGTCGTGATATTGTTCATCACGTTGGAGTTGAGTCCGAAGACCATCATGCGCGCGTTGATATTGAATTGCCGTTCGCAGCAGGTGACATAGTCCGTGCCGCCGTCCGTAATCTTGGCGATGAAGACATAGTTGCGCATGATGTCGAGGGGGAATCCTTGGAGCGCCTGTGTTCCGGCGTCGCCGGTGACACTGGCGACAGACACCTCTTTACCGGCGCCATATTGGCCTTCCGTTCCGAAGATATCATCCGCATTACATAACAAGGTCAAGTCGTTGATGGTATTGGTCGTAGGAGTGGGGTTAGACGAGAAGCCCCAGTTAGGACAGCCTGCGACGAAGGCCTCGAAGGTGAGTATGGGCACGCGGTCAATGAGCAGTCCGAGGGCGTTGGTGTAGCTCTTGGTCCGATTGTCCGCACTGGTCGGTCCGAACTTGCTGTCCGGGTAGTCGGTGAGGATGATGAGGTCGTACTTGGAGTACACCTTGATGAGCGATTCCTCGCGCGTAGACCAGTAGCAGTTGCGGGGTGTGAGTTCGTAGCCATCGAGGCCATCCAGGTACTGATACAGGGCGGTGTTGGTGCTCTGGTCAGCCAAGACAGCGGCCTTGTCGCCCTTGGTGCCGGTGGCTATCCAAGCAATCTTAGCCGCTTCATTTCGCTCATCTACAGCATGAATAGTAATATTCTTCGAAACCGAATTTTCACACTCATTCTTAATTGTGATAGTGATAGTGCCTTCCCCTACCAGATTGCCATTCGTTATCATGAAGCGGCCTTCGACTATTCCGTTTGCTTTCAGGTCAATGCTGAAATCACTTTCATGCGTCCAACCTAATGAATTGGCTACGCTGTAGATATACTCGCCTTCCTCCAGTTGCATGAGACGGTATTCGGCAGGACGGTCTATTTTGACGGTGAACTCATCGACGAAGATAGTCGGGTTCGGTGTACCATCTGCGGTGGTGATGGTGATGCTGTTGGTGGACTCGAGTGTACAATCGTTGGTCGTCTTTGCACTATAGACACCGCTCTGTCCGGTCGGAACGGCATACGTCGCACTTGTAGCACCCGCTATGTCCACGCCGTCTTTCTGCCACCGGATAGTGGCGCCGGGCGAGTAGCCCGTCAGGCGGAGCGTTGTGGTCTCGCACGCGCCGCGGTTGACGGCTTCGCCGTCTATGGCATTGCCGTCCTCGTCCACAATCGTACCGGCCACGTCGGAGCAGGTGTTGGCCACTTTGAGTGTGTAACTAATCTCATCGCCGTTGTAGCAGCCGCAGTCGGCCAGTGTGGCGGTGATGGTGGTGCTACCGTCGCTGATGATATGCACCTTGCCGCTTGCGTTCACGGTGGCTACGCTCGGGTCGGAGGAGGTGTAGGTGATAGCTCCGCTGGAGTTATTATCCACGCTTGCTGACAAAGTAAAGTCTGGATCTGTATCATTCTTTTCCACCGTTCCTGCCGTAGCATCCGTAACGTCATCATCATCTCCACTCCAAGAGAGGGAGGTGGCTACACCGGTAGAACCGCCACTACGTGTTACGACAACAGATTGGATACGGTTAGAACCGCTATTTGATGAGGAGCGATGCACATGTAGTTTTCCATTATCTTCTATATCTGCTGCAGTTAATGTATATACAACTTCTCCTGTCCCACCGGAAGAGACATTAGATTCTGTGTCATGATTTGTGGCCTCCTTGCTCTTTAATCTAATTCCCAATTTTCCCGCGCTGCCTCCAGCATTATAGATTCTGACTGTTATTACATCGCCAGCCTCAAAACTACTTGTACCGGTTGCCTCAATATATCCGGCATCACCTGAGAATTTTACACCATAACAAGTCTGCTCAGACGACCCACTTGATACTGAAACAGAACCTGTTGAGGCTGACATTATTGTACAGGAAGTATAGGTTGCGCTGAATAATGTTGAGCCTCCGCCAGGGCAGGCATCCAAATCCTCGTTATGGTTGTTTTCAATAGCGGCATACGTGCCGACGGCGGGGGCGGTGAGGGTGAAGGTGATGTCATCGTCCGCTACGTC
>JAFUUE010000012.1 GCA_017483945.1 Paludibacteraceae bacterium
ATAGTCGAAAGTAGAAAGTAGAAAGTAGAAAGTACAAAGCAGGGTGCGCCCGAAGGCGCAATCGCGGGCGAGCCGCCCGCGTCCCGGGTGGCAGTTGTGGCCTGCGAGGTCGCCGTTGAGCGGCGATTCGCGAGCGCGGGGGCATCCGGCGCGTCTAATGACGCGTTCGCGGGCGAGCCGCCCGCGTCCCGGGTGAGTGGGGCGCGGTCTGTGACCGAGACGAGAACGCCCGCGTCCCGGGTGAGCGGGCGCGGGCGGAGGAGGGAGAGAGGAATAGTAGGACTAGTTAGACTAGTTAGACTAGTAGGACTAGATAACTGGATTTCTGGATTTCCGGATTTCCGAATTTCCGGATTTCCGGATTAGTTGAGGAGGGCGCGGACTTGGGCGGCGACGTTTTGGGCGGTGAAGCCGAGTTTCTCGTCGAGGACCTTATAGGGCGCGGAGAAGCCGAAGGAGTTGAGTCCCCAGACGGCGCCGTTGCTGCCGACGAGCGACTCAAGCGTGCAGGGCAGTCCTGCGGTCATGCCGAAGCGCGGGAGGGCGGGCGGGAGGACAGCGTCCTGATAGTCACGGGGCTGCTGACGGAAGCGTCCTTCGGAGGGCACGCTGACGACGCGAAGGCGCACACCCTCCGCGCGGAGCAGTTCGGCACCGGCGAGGAGCGTGGAGACCTCCGAGCCGGAGGCGAGGAGGACGACCTGCGGGTCGGCGTCATCGGAGACGATATAGGCACCACGATTAAAGCCCTCGCGGTTGACATTGGGGACGGGGGCAATGTCCTGCCGGCTGAGGATGAGGGCGGTAGGTGTGGCTGTGTTCTCGAGGGCCGCGCGCCAAGCGAGTGTTGTCTCCTCGGCATCAGCGGGTCGGAGGACGAGCATAGAGGGCTCGCCGTGGTGGTTATGCAGGCGTTCCATGAGGCGTATCTGTGCTTCCTGCTCGACGGGTTCGTGTGTCGGTCCGTCTTCGCCTACGCGGAAGGCGTCGTGCGACCAGATGAACTTGACGGGCAGCTCCATGAGGGCGGCCATACGGACGGCGGGCTTCATGTAGTCGGAGAAGACGAAGAAAGTGCCGCAAGCGGGTATGACGCCGCCGTGCATAGCCATACCCATCATGACACAGGCCATGGTGAGTTCGGAGACGCCGGCCTGGAGGAACTGACCGGAGAAGTCATTGCGGGTGAGGGCGGTTGTCTTCTTGAGGAAGCCGTCGGTCTTGTCGGAGTTGGAGAGGTCGGCGGAGGAGACAATCATGTTAGCGACATTCTCGGCGAGAAAAGAGAGGACGACTCCGCTGGCGTTGCGCGTGGCAGCCCCGGCTTTCTGTTGGATGAGCGACCAGTCCACGCAGGGTGTCTCTCCGCTGAACCACTGCTCATACTGCGCGGCGTCGGTGGGGTTAGACTGCTGCCAGTCGTAGTAGCGGGCATAGTAGTCGTTGGCCTCGGCGCGGAGTTGTTCGGCACGTCGGTCGTAGAGGTCCTTGACCTCGGGGAAGATACGGAAGGGGTCTTCGGGGTCACCTCCGAGGTGGCGGACAGTGGCTGCGAAATCGGCACCGGCCTTGCTGATAGGCTGTCCGTGTGTGGAGCACTTGCCCTCGAAGGGCGCACCGTCGGCGGTGAGGCAGCCTTTGCCCATGACGGTATGTCCGATGATGAGGCTCGGGCGTGCGGGTTCGGCCTGTGCGCGGAGGAGCGCTTCGCGTATGGCGTCGGGGTCATTGCCGGGGACGTCCTGAACGAACCAGCCCCAAGCCTCGTACTTGCGTCGCACGTCCTCGCCGGTGACCTCGGCGCAGGGAGTGGAAAGCTGTATCTCGTTGGAGTCGTAGAACATGATGAGGTTGCTGAGTCCGAGGTGTCCTGCGAGTCGTCCGGCGCCTTGGGAGATCTCCTCCTGGACGCCTCCGTCGGAGATGAAGGCGTAGATAGTGGGGTTATGGATGTCGCCGAAGCGTGCGTTCATCCACTTGGCGGCGATGGCGGCTCCGACGGCGTAGGTATGTCCCTGTCCGAGAGGGCCTGATGTGTTCTCTATGCCGCGCTCGATGTCGCGTTCGGGGTGTCCGGGTACGACGCTTCCCCACTGGCGCAGGGTCTGCAGGTCAGCGAGGGTGTATTTGCCTATGAGACAGAGCTGTGCATAGAGCATGGGGGCCATATGTCCGGGGTCGAGGAAGAAGCGGTCGCGGGCTGCCCAGCCGGGGTTCTCGGGGTCGTAACGGAGGAACTCGCTATAGAGGATGTTGATGAAGTCGGCGCCTCCCATGGCTCCGCCGGGGTGTCCGCTTTTGGCTTTCTCTACTGCAGCCGCCGCGAGAATGCGGATATTATCGGCCGCCTTGTTCATGAGTTGTGTTGTGTTCATTGTGTATATGTTTTGTGGGTTCGATTTTCGATTATGGATTGTTGGGGTTCCCCTCGACCGTCGGCTCCGGTACGAGTTTGGTCCCGAGATCCGTCGGAGATCCGTCGGAGATCCGTCGGGGATCCGTCGGCTCCGGTACGGGTTTGGTACTGACCGTTCCGGTCACTCGCGGGCGAGCCGCCCGCGTCCCAGGTGGATGTCAGGCGAGTCGGGGACGGTTGGTCGGCGGAGGTTAGAGTTTGTAGCCGATGTAGTAGTTGAATCCCCAGGCGGTGTCGTCGCGGATGCCGTAGCCGGGGATATAGTATGGCAGCGGTTCGCCGCTGTTGCGTGTTCGTGTAAAGAGTATGCGCAGGCGGACATACCATCCCATCTGGAGTCCTTCCCAGACCTGTACCTGTACACCGGCGACCACTTCTCCCCAGCAGTCGGCGGCGAAGGCGTTGCGGTAGTTCCACGTGGTCTGCTGCCCGGCGATGGTGCCGCGGAGGACGGAGTCGGTCTGGTTGAACGACTGGAGAGCCGTACCGAGACGGACGCCGACGAGCAGGGAGTTGAGCCGTTCGGGGTGTTTCTTGAGTCCGTTGATGTCGAGTCCGACGCGTGCGAAGCCGCCGAGTCCGTCGTAGGCACCGCCTCCGACGCCTCCTTTGGCCTGGGCATAGCCGAGTTCGAAGGTGGGATAATAGCGCTGTTTGAGGCGGACATTCATCGCGGCCTCGAAAGAGAGCCGCTGCCCGTCAGAGAGAGCCGGCTCGAGGACGGCGTTGCCGATGTCGAGCTTGAGGTTAATCCCCTGGTAGATAGCGGTGTCGGGATAGACACGCGTGCCGTCTTTGAGCCGTGCGGCCGGTTCTTGCGCGGCGGCGCTCAGCGTGAGCGCGAGTGCGGCGGTGAGCAGTATGTACGCAGGCTGCCTCAAATCGTCAACAGGCTCATTGCTTCGGTTTTCAGGGCGTCCATGGCGAGTTCGTGCGGTGTGTCGCCATTGGTATGGTAGGCACTGATGAGTAGTCTTGCGTAGTCGGTGGCGGAGCTGCCTTCGGGGAGTTGGCGGGCCATGGCGGCGACGAAGGCTCCCATCTGGTCACGGGCGTTGATGAGTTGGTCCCAGAGCTCGGGGCTGACGTAGATTTGCTGGCTGAGGTTGTGGTCAAACTCGACGCGCACGGTGCGCAGGAGGTGCTGCTGTAGTTCGAGGACGGTCATCTCGCCGATGTTGAGCTCGGAGAGGATATGCTCGGGTGTGGTGCGTTCGAGCAGGAGTGCCAGCCGTTCGTAGGCGCGAAGGCGGATGGGTGTTATCTCCTTTTGGGACTGTTTCTTGAGTTCCCACTCGCGTTTCTGCTGTTCGTTGCGGAACAGTTTATACATGACAATCCATGTGGCCGCCAGGACGATGAGGGCAGGCATGGTATAGAGGAAGACTTCTTTCATGTTGTGTATCGGGATTTAACTTGTCGGCAAAGTTACGGAATATTTTGCACATACGCAAGCGGTAAGTGTTTTTTTGCATATTTCAGAGACGAATGCTTGCATATATGCGATTTTTTCACTACCTTTGCACGGCAAAATTATGCGGCACCCGTGTCTTCATATGATAGTAAGTGCGCTCTGCCTATCGATATCGGTGGCAGTGCAGGCGCAGTTTGTGGGCAGCGGCTCGTCGGTATTCTCGTTTCTGGACCTGCCTGTCTCGTCGCGTCTGCACGGTTTGGGCGGGAGCAACGTGAGTGTGCGTGACGGGGAGATCTCGATGGCGATGAACAACCCGGCGCTACTGGGGAGCCAGACGGACGGTGTGCTGGAGCTGAACTACTGCTACCTGATGCAGGGGACGATGTTCGGTTCGGTGCTGTACGGTCATAACTTCGGCCGAAGCAGCTTCGAGCGTCAGCCCGAGGAGCCGGACAAGCCGAACTATTTCGCTGTGGGCGTGCACTATTTGGACTACGGTCGCATGCGTTATGCGGACTCGGAAGGCAACCTGACGGGCGGCGAGTTCGGGGCGAAAGACATCCTGATAGATGCGATGTATGCGCGCCAGTTGAGCGAGTTGTTCACGGTGGGCGTGACATTGAAGCCGGTGATTTCCAACTACGAGCAGTACACGAGTTTTGCGTTAGGCGCAGATATAGGCGGACATTTCCAGACGCGTGACAGCACGCTGCAGGTGGGACTGTCGCTACAGAATATCGGATGGCAGTTGGTGGGCTTCTACTCGGAAGAGGGAGGCCAGCACCGCGAGATGCTGCCCATCAACCTGCAACTGGGTCTGAACTACCGTTTCAAGCACGCTCCTATCCGTTTGGGGATGACGATACACAACATGCAGCAGTGGTATTTAGGGTACGAGTACACGAACGTGCTGACCTCGGCGCTGACGGGTGAGAAGGAGTCCACGGAGGTGGGTTGGGCGGACATGCTGTTCCGTCACACGATTTTTGCGATAGATATTATCCCGCGCTCGGAGAAGTTCTATATCACGCTGAGTTACAACCACCGCCGCCGTGCGGAGATGAACCTGCGCGACCAACGTTCGCTGGCAGGTTTTGCGCTGGGTGCGGGCGTGCGCATCAAGAAAGTGCGCGTGGGTCTGGCCTTCAGCCAACTGACGAAGAGCAACTACTCCTTCCAGGGGAGCATCAGTCTGGACATCAATTCCTTAGTAAAATGAGACGTATCATAGTAGCGATAGACGGTTACTCGTCGTGCGGTAAGTCCACGATAGCCAAACAGTTGGCCGAGTATGCGGGGTACACATATGTCGATACGGGCGCGATGTACCGTGCTGTGGCGCTGGCGTTGCAGGAAGGGCTGTTCTCACCGGAGCAGTTGGACGGGCTGCAGGGCGTCCGGGTGGGTTTCACGAATAACCATGTGACGCTGAACGGCGTGGATGTGGAAGACAAGATTCGCACGCTGGAGATCGGCAATCTGGCCTCCCAGGTGTCCCCCGTGCCCGAGATACGTCGTTTTCTGGTAGCCCAGCAACAGGCGATGGGAGCCGCGAAGGGGATAGTGATGGACGGGCGTGACATAGGGACAGTGGTCTTCCCCGATGCGGAGCTGAAGCTGTTTCTGACCGCCTCGGCCGAGGTGCGTGCCAAACGGCGTTACGACGAGTTAGCAGGCAAAGGGCAATCACCTGTATATGAGGAAGTACTGGCGGATGTGCGTGACCGCGACTACCGCGATACCCATCGCGCGGAGTCGCCGCTGCGACAGGCGCCGGACGCCATACTCATCGACAACTCGGAGATGACCCGCGAGGAGCAGATGCAACGAATCATCGCCCTATTCAATGAACGTATCCGTTGACACAAACTCAGGCTTCTGCTTCGGTGTGACGAATGCCATCCGCCAAGCAGAAGAGGGACTGGCAGAGGGTCGGCTCTACTGCCTGGGGGACATTGTACATAACAGTGAGGAGGTCAAGCGATTAGATAAGCAAGGACTGGTCACGATAGACTACGATGACCTGCGGACACTACGGAACGTGACGGTGCTGCTACGCGCACACGGCGAGCCTCCGAGCACCTACCGCATAGCCGAGCAGAACAATATCCGCATCATCGATGCGACTTGTCCCGTGGTGCTCAACCTGCAGAAACGCATCCGGGAGACCTACCAGGCGACCCGTGAGGCGGGAGCGCAGATAGTGATTTACGGCACGCCCGGTCACGCCGAGGTGGTGGGGCTGTGCGGACAGACGAACAACACCGCCATTGTCATTGAGGATGAGGCGGATATAACGCGCATCGACATGCAGCGGGACATCTACCTGTTCTCGCAGACGACCAAGTCGGAAGAGTCGTTCCGGCACCTGGTGGAGGTCATCTCGTCGCGTGCGCAGGGGCGGTTTGAGTATAGGGACACGATATGCCGCTCGGTGGCCAACCGTGTCAAGCAGTTGCAGGACTTTGCGCGGCAGCATGATCTGGTCATCTTCGTGGGAGGGCGCAAGTCCTCGAACGCGCAGGTGCTATTCCGCCACGCACAAGCGGCCAACCCGAACACGCGCTTCGTCTCGTCGCCCGACGAGGTGACGAGCGAGATGTTGGAGCCGATGCCGGAGAGCGTGGGCGTATGCGGGGCGACCTCGACGCCGCGATGGCTCATGCAGGAGTGCGCGGAACGGGCAAAGGGGTGCGCGGCAATGCGGGAGGACCGCGTCTAATGACGCGATCGCGGGCGAGCCGCCCGCGTCCCAGGCGGGCGCGGTCTGTGACCGGGGAAAAACGCGGAAAAGCCATTCGGCACAATGTAAATTCAGGTACAAATAACATAAAAGCATATGGAATACGAGATTAAGACAATCGGAGTGCTCACGTCCGGCGGAGATGCTCCCGGCATGAATGCCGCTGTGCGCGCCGTGACCCGTGCCGCCATCGCCAACGGCATCCGTGTGAAGGCCATCTTCCGCGGCTACAAAGGGCTGATGGACGACGAGATACAAGAGTTCACCACCCAAGACGTCAGCGGCATCATCCAGCGTGGCGGCACGATACTAAAGTCGGCCCGCTCGGAGGAGTTCAAGTCGGCAGAGGGTCGCCGTCGTGCATGGGAGACGCTGCAGAAAGAGCAGATAGATGCGCTCATCGTCATCGGTGGAGACGGTACGTTCACCGGGGCGCGACTGATGGCGCAGGAGTACAACGTGCCCATCATCGGTCTGCCGGGCACTATTGACAACGACCTATGGGGGACGGACTCCACCATCGGTTACGACACGGCGCTGAACACCATCATGGAGTGCGTGGACAAGCTGCGCGACACGGGTACGAGTCACGAGCGTCTGTTCCTGGTGGAGGTGATGGGTCGTGACGCGGGCTTCCTGACGCTGAACGCTGCTATTGCCGCGGGAGCCGAGGCCGCTATCATCCCCGAGCGCGCGACGCTGGCGGAGCAACTGGAGGCCGCTATCGGCCAAGGGCGCCGCAAGCACAAGAACTCAGGCATCGTACTGGTGCAGGAGCATGCCATCGAAGGCGGTGCGCAGGCGGTAGCCAAAGTGATAGCGGAAGAGCACCCCGAGTACGGCACGCGTGTGACCATCCTGGGTCACCTGCAGCGCGGCGGGTCGCCGACAGCGTACGACCGCATCCTGGCCTCGCGTCTGGGCGTGGCAGCCATACAAGCCCTGCTGGAAGAGCAGCGGTCCATCATGGTCGGCGTGCAGAACGGACAGGTGGTCTATGTGCCGCTGTCGAAGGCCATCAAGCAGAAGAAAGACATCAAAGACGACAAATGGCAAGCACTACAGGTGCTGTCGATATAGGAGTGGTTGTAGTGGTTTAAAGTGGTTTAAAGTGGTTTAAAGTAGTTTAAAGTAGTTTAAAGTGGTTTAAAGTAGTTTAAGATTGTTATGAAAGTACTATTGATCAATGGAAGCCCGCACAAGGGCGGCAACACGTTTGCGGCATTGAGCGAGGTAGGACGGGCACTACAGGCAGACGGCATAGAGTCCGAGATAGTATGGATCGGCAACAAGCCTATCCGCGGCTGCATCGCCTGCGGGATGTGCAAGACCAAGAACACCGGCAAGTGCGTCTTTGACGACGATGTATGCAACAGCATCTCGGCCAAGTTCGCCGAGGCGGACGGCTTCGTATTCGGTTCGCCGGTCTATTACGGTCAGCCGAACGGTGCGCTACTGGCCATCATGCAGCGCGCTTTCTTCAGCAACGGCGCCCACCTGCAGAACAAGCCTGCGGCAGTGGTCGCCATCTGCCGCCGCGGCGGTGCAACCGCCGCATTCGAGGCACTACAGATGCCGCTACAGATGATGAACATGCCGGTAGCGACATCGCAGTACTGGAACATCGCATACGGACGCGAGCCCGGTCAGGTGGAGCAAGACACAGAGGGCATGCAGACGATGCGCACACTGGCGCATAATCTGGCATGGATGCTCCGCGGCCTGCGCGGCGAGAACGCGCCGGCAGCGCCGGAGCGTGAGGCATGGCAGCCCATGCATTTTATTCGATAGGAGAAGGAGCAAGCAGCGTATCCGCCAGCGTTTCCAGCGCGGGTACATCTTCGGGCTTGAGGCTACCCCGGATAGTGACCATCGGTTCTACGATGGTCACTTCTTTCATGGGCTCAAGCATAGCCCGGGCGACGCGTCCCGCCGAGGGAGCCCAACTGCCATTCTCAACGATTGCCACGCGGCGGTTGCGATAGCCCTTCATGCCCAGTTTCCAGAGGAAGAGGTGCATGGCGGGGAAGATGTCCGCATCGTAGGAGGAGGCGCAGATGACCATGCGGCTCATGCGGAACGCATCTTCGATAGCCTCGGCCATATCGTCACGTGTCAGGTCGGTGACCGCCACCTTCCCGGCCCCCTTGGCGCGCAGGATGTCAGCCAGTTGCTCGGCTGCGCGGCGGGTATTGCCATGGATAGAAGCGTAGGCCACGAGCACGCCTTCGGTCTCGGGCTCGTAGCTGCTCCAGACAGCATATAGCCGCAGCGCTTCCGCGAGTTGTTCCCCCTCAAGCACCTGGCCGTGCAAAGGTGCGATAGTGCGGATGTCCAAGCCGCTAACCTTACGCAGGGCGGCCTGAACCTGCATGCCGTACTTGCCGCATATATTGAAGTAGTAGCGCCGAGCCTCGCATGCCCAATCATCGGCATCGGCGCCATAGACGCCGAACTTACCAAAGGCATCGGCACTGAAGAGCGTATGCGCCTCCGCGCAATAGGTGAAGAACACCTCGGGCCAATGGACCATCGGAGCCGCCACGAAGCGCAGAGTACAGCCGCCCAAATCGAGCACGTCGCCCTCCTTGACCACCTGTGAGTGCTGTGGGGCGATGCCGAACTGCTGCATGAGTTGCATGGCCTTAGCCGAAGCAACCACCGTCACCTCGGGATAGCGCCGGAGCAGAGCTCCCAGGCTACCGCTATGGTCGGGCTCGACATGCTGCACCACCATATAGTCCGGGCGGGCATCGCCCAAGGAAGCCGACAGACGGTTCAGCCACTCGTCCGTCTTGCGCGCATCGACCGAGTCCATGACGGCTATCTGCTCGCCACGGACCACATAACTGTTATAACACATGCCTTCCGGCAATTCATACTGGGACTCAAACAGGTCCAACTCGGCATCATCGCAGCCGATATAGTCGATATAGTTTGACATAGGGGTGTGGGATATTACAAGATTTGCGGGTTCATTTTCAAAAGACGCACAAAGGTACTGCTTTTTTTCCGAATACGCAAGCCCTTCACGTTATTCTGTGAAATATCACCCCCGCGCGAATGCGCGGGGCGAAACCCGAAGCTGACCCGAAGCTGACCCGAAGCTGAAGGGTCGGAGAATAGCCATCGACGGGAGCGAGAGAGGGCGATGAGCGCAGATAATAAGCGATAGTTGTAAGTGTAGAGGCGGGTTATTCGGATGTGGCGGTGAAGCGGATGACGGAGTGGAGGTTGTCGATTTCGACCTGTCCGAAATGGCGGAAGGCGGTCTGTCCGAGGAGCAGCGGCGCCGTCTGACTGCTGACGATAGAGGCCTTGATGTTATAGAGGACGATGTCCCCTACCCTCAGTTCGCGCAGGTTGACGAGCGTACCCTCATGTATCTTGCCGTCCGCGGTGATATAATTCTGCTTGCCCATGAAGTCGGTCTCGGTCAGATAGCCGTTCTTAAGCATGAAGTTCGCCTCGACGCTGGAGAGCGTGACATCGGAGGCACCGGTGTCGAAGACGAAGTAGAACGGCAGGGAGTTGACGGTGCATTGTACCTGGCAGACGCCCCCCTGGCGTGTGAAGGGTATCTCCGTGACTCCGACGACGGCATGCGTGTCGCGGATGCGGCTGCGGAAGGCCGCCATCTCGCCGAGCCGGATACTGTCGTAGCGATGGAGCAGGCCGACGAAGTCGCTGTCATTGTGCAGGAAAGTCATTCTGGGGGAGACGCGGAACCAGTCGGTTTCCCGTCCTCCCTGTTCGAAGAAGCGGTGCATGTAGGCGAGCGTGCTGTCCTTGTCACCAAGTGCGGCATAGACGGAGGCGAAAGCGCGCATGCGGTAAGGGTCGCGACGGGCACTGAGCCGAACGGAGTCGGCATAGCGATGGACCTCGGCGGTATCGCCCAGGAGGGCATTGACATTGAGCAGGGCGCGTTCGTTGGCAGCAGGGGTATCTCGATAGGTCAGCGCTTCGCGGAGGTCCCGCTGCGCCTCCTCTTCGCGTCCAAGGCGGCGCAGTGCCTCCGCGCGCGAATAGAGCACACCCATGATATCCTTCTCCGGGGCAAGCATGAGGGCGGTGTCGCAGTAGTGGAGAGCCTGCTCGGGGTCGCGAAGGAGGAGCACCGTGCCGAGCAGCCGGTAGTTATCATTGTCCGAGGGCGCGGCATTGATGGCCTTGCGGTAGTATAACTCAGCCTCCTCGCTTTGCTTCATGAGGTAGTAGATATAGGCCAACTCGGCGTCATAGACATTGTTGGTCGAGTCCATCTGCTGTGCACGGAGGTAGTACTGCTTGGCCAGGTCCAGTTCGTTCATATAGGTATAGACGGCGGCCAAGTGACTGAGTATCTCGGGCGACTCCTGTACGTCGAGGACTTTATGGAGGTGGTAGAGGCAATCGGTATAGTCGTCGAGTTGGTAGAAATAGAAGGCCGCGGTGTTGTTCGTCTCCATGTCGGCGGGTGCTTTCTCGACCTCGTTGCACACGGCGGCCGTCAGGAGTTCGGGATAGAGGTCAAGCAACGTGTCGGCAGCGGTCTCGTAGCCCTGCTCGAGGAACATGGCTCGGGCGAACTCCTGCGCGGCGGTGGGCAGGTCGTGCCGGTCCAAGGCCATATGCGCGAGGACGATGTGGGACTTGATGTTCTCGTCGTCGGAGAGGAGGATAGCTGTTTGGCAGTGAATCTTCGCCTGCTCCGTCTGCCCGAGGTGGTACTCTGCATCCGCCAGTTCGGCATAGACGAAGGTCTTTCCGGGGTTGATTTTCAGCAGTTCGCGGTAGGCATCGGCCGTCTCCTGCCAGTCCTCCATCGTGGCACAGGCGTCGGCGTAGGAGATGCGATAGGTCTCGTTGGCGGGAGCGAGGCTGATGGCCGTCCGGTAGGCCTTGCGCGAGAGTTCGTAATCGCCCAGTTTATAGTACACATCGCCCCGTATGGCATAGATGAAAGCGGTCCAGGACTTGTCCTGCTTGAGCAGGGGGAGAGCCTTGTCGGATGCGTCGAGTGCCTCGGCATAGCGGGCATAGGCGCGTTTGGAGTATATCTCGGCCATGATAGCCCAGCACTGTCCGTCCTTGGGGTTCTGCTTGACACCTTCCTGACAGAAGCGCAGGCACTCGTCGAAGTCCTCCTGTTGATAGGCCTCTTCAGCGCGTTGGAGATAGTAGGATGCCTTGCCGGCCGCGTGTGCGCCCAAGGCCATGACGGCAAGGAATAAGACTAAAGCAAATCGTTTCATAGGAGTGGTTGTGGGTTGTTAGAGTTGTTGAAGCTGTTGTTTGAGGGTGGTCAGGTCTTGTTCCGCTTGCTGTTTGTAGCGTTCGACCAGTTGGTTGAATCGAGGCAGCAGGCGGATATTATCGAGGTCGGTATCCCATTCGATATGCAGGAAGTTACGGAGGCCATACTCGAAGGAGCTCTGCAAGTGGTCGAGCGCCCGGTCGGCCTGTCCGGCCTGCGCATAGACACAGGCTGCGTTATAGTGCTGATAGGGCGATTCGGGGTCTTGGACCATGGTGGCAGCGGCCACAACGGCCTTGTCGAAATCCCCCATGGCGAGCCACGCTTCGGCGGTGAATGCGGAGTCGCTGCCGATGGTCAGCCGCCCTTGTTCAAAAGCCTTGTCGGCCAGAAGGCTGTCCCCCGCGAGGCGGTGGAGCCGGCCGATGCGGAACCAGAGGCCGGAATCGTCGGGTTTGGCGACGAGGGCACGGTAGTAGTCCCGGAGCGCCTCGTCGTTGCGGTGCATAAACTGATAGGTATGCCCGCGCGTGCGCAAGGCAGAGACCATGCGGGAGGTTGAACTACAGAGGCTGAGGGCCTTATCGGCATAGCGGAGCGCGTCGTCGTAGCGCCGGAGGTCGAAGCACAGACTCGCCATATGGATATAGGCGGACTCGTTGGTAGAGTCACGTTGGATAGCACGGAGGTAGAGTTGCTCAGCCTCTTCAGGGGCGTTAAGATGGTTCAAATAGATGATACCGAGGCTGTTCAGGAGTATAGCATTCGGCTCAATGAGTACAGCCTCGTGCATGGCGTAGGCGGCATTCACATAGTCGTGGCGGTCTACGTAGATGTCCGCGAGGATGAAGGGCCATCCCGACTCAGCAGGGGCGGCCAGAGAGGCTGTGCGGACCGTATCCGTGACCGTCGAGCCGGGGACGCTGTCTGCAATCTCCGCGATTAGGTCTAATGCGTTATAACTCATGGACTCCCGGGCTGCCTTGACAGCATCGGAGAGGGCGTCCTGATAGCGCTTGAGTCCTATCCCCGCCCGGCTTCGCGAGCGGAGCACCATCTCCACGGGGTCCTCTCCCGGTTGCATGAGCGAGAGAGCCTTGTCAGCCTGAGCGAGTGCGTCGTCGTAGCGGGCCTGCATGTTATAGGCTCTGGCCAGGATGACATATCCCCAGTAGTCTTTGGGGTAGAGCCGGCGGTACTGTTCGCCCACCTGCCGGAGTTGTTCGGCACGTTCGGCTTCCTCAAAGAGTTGCGCCCGTGCCAGGAGGGTGTAGCGGTGCTTCTTGTTGGCCTGCAGGGCCTTGTCCAAGTAGTCGAGTGCGGTGACCGTATCGCCGGCCTCCAAGTAAATATCAGCGATGGAGCAAGCCATTGTCGCCACGTAATCGGGCGCGGCCTTCCAGAGGAGTTGAATGGCCTTGGATCCATAGTTGAGCACAGCGGATTTGTAGCCCAGTTTCTCACAGACCTCCGCCGTATAGAGGTGGGCATAACCGTTGGTGGGGTTGGTGCGTAACTCGTTGGAGAGGAAAGAGAAGGCGGTTTTCTCATCTCCATTGTGGAAAGCCTCCTGTGCGCGCTGGAGGTTGTACGAGGCGGGGTCATTGCCGGCCCAGACACAGAGACATGCGCCGAGGAGGAGCAGAGTTAGAAGTTTTTTCATAGCGAGTGACTATTGTTTAACGGGTTGTTGTAGCAGTTCTATGCACCGGCGTGCCTCGTTGATACGGGGAATGCCCAGCGGGGCGAGGTCGCGCAGGCAGAGGATGAGGGGGACCTCCTGGTTGCGGATATGAAAGAGTCTGACTCCCCGCAGCACGAGGCCGTTGCCGAGGTCTATCTCGCGCGAGATAACGATGTGGTCGTCCACCACCTCGTCACTGCGGATGTATTTGTTCTTGAGCATGAAGAGTGTCTCTATGCCGGAGATGGTGCTGGTGGTTGCCGCGGAGTCCAGTTCTATTTTCACCTTCAGGCCGTTGAGTGTACCTTCCAACTCGGTCTTGCCCCGGTTACGGATAAAGGGGATAGTGGCAATGACATGGTAGGAAGTGTCTGCGCGGGCCGTGTCCCGGAGCGAGGCGAGGCGCGGGAAGAGCGTGCTGTCTCCGCGGACACAGGCCTCTTCAATGCCGGTGATGGCGGAGGCGGTGTCGCCGTGTGCGAGGCTGAGTTGTGCCAGTCCGAGGAGCACGGAGGTCACTTTCTTGTCCGTACGTGCAGTGCGCTGCAGGCGGAGCGTGACCATTCCTCCGGAGAGGCTGTCCACCTGTCCGATGAGGGGTTCGTCATCGGGCAGCAGTCCATGCTCGACGGCGGTAGCACAATGAAGCGCAGCAGCGCCGAGTTGTCCCCGACGGAGCGCGATAGAGGCTTTGTGTACAAAGAGGCAGGGGGTCTGCTGCATAGTCAGGGCGTAGGTCAGTTCTTTCTCCGCCCGCACGGTGTCCCCTTCCGAGAGGAGGAGAGAGACCAGTCGGCACCGCAGTTCGGTGTCGCCGGGGCGGCGCGCCAATGCTTTCTCGACCTTGGCACGACTATCGTCCGCCACAGCGCATAGGGGCATGACGAACAGGCATAACAGGGAGATGAATCGTACAAGGTGTGAGGGCATAGGCATAACGTATAAGGAACAAGCCCGACCGGATGAACCGGTCGGGCTCTGGGTTAGTGGCGTTCGGGGCGGGGTCCGCGGCGCTCGGGGCGGGGACCACGGTCACCACGGTCGAGCCGTGCGCCGTCAGGACGCTCGTTGCGCGAGGGGCGTGCGGGGCGCGTAGGCTCCACGTAGTCGGCAGGTTTCTCCTTGAGTGCGCGGGCACTGAGGCGGAACTTACCGGTCTTCTCGTCCACTTCGAGCAGTTTGATAGCAATCTTGTCACCTTCCTGCAGGCCGGTCTCTTCCATGGTCTCATAGCGTTTCCAGTCAATCTCGGAGATATGGAGGAGTCCTTCCTTGCCGGGCATGAACTCTACGAAGCAGCCGTAAGGCATGATAGAGCGCACGGTAGCCTGATAGGTCTCACCGACCTCGGGGAGGGCGACGATGGCCTTAATCTTAGCGATAGCGGCGTCCATAGACTCCTTGTTGTTGCTGGCCACTTCGACGATGCCGCTCTTCTCGTCCTCGTCAATAGAGACGACGGCGCCGGTCTCCTGCTGGATGCCCTGAATAATCTTACCACCGGGGCCAATGACGGCACCAATCATGTCCTTCGGAATGGTGAAGGAGACGATGCGCGGTGCGTGCGGCTTGATGTCGGCACGCGGTTCGGGCATGCACTCGAGTATCTTATCAAGGATATACATGCGTGCCTGGTGTGCCTGTGCGAGTGCGTTCTCGAGAATCTCGTAGCTGAGTCCGTCCACCTTGATATCCATCTGGCAGGCGGTCAGACCGTCGCGTGTGCCGGTGGTCTTGAAGTCCATGTCTCCGAGGTGGTCCTCGTCACCGAGGATGTCGGAGAGGATGGCGTAGTTGGTACCTTTGTTCTCGGAGATGAGTCCCATAGCGATACCGCTGACGGGCTTCTTGATGGGCACGCCGGCGTCCATGAGTGCGAGTGTGCCTGCGCAGACGGTGGCCATGGAACTGGAGCCGTTAGACTCGAGGATGTCGCTGACCACGCGTACGGTGTAGGGGAAGTCGTCAGGAATCATGCACTTGAGTGCGCGGCAAGCGAGGTTGCCGTGTCCTATCTCGCGTCGTCCTACGCCGCGTTGGGGTTTGGCCTCGCCGGTAGCGAAAGGCGGGAAGTTATAGTGGAGGAGGAACTTATCGTAGCGCTGTACGGTGGCCTCGTCAATCTGTTTCTCATCGCGTTTGGTACCGAGCGTGACGGTAGAGAGCGACTGTGTCTCACCGCGGGTGAATATGCTGGAGCCGTGGGGGCCGGGCAGGGGTGAAACCTCGCACCAGATGGGGCGGATGTCGGTAGTCTTACGTCCGTCGAGTCGTTTGCCCTCATCGAGCACGGCACGGCGCATGGCCTCTTTCTCCACGTCGTGGTAGTAGCGACCGATCATGGCAACGACCTCGTCCTCGGTGATACCGAGTTGCTCAGCCTTGGCGGCTGCGTCGTACTGCTCGACGAAGTCCTTGCATATCTGCGCGAACATGTCCTCGCGGTGGTGCTTGTCGGTGTCGGCAGAGGTAGCCTGCTCATAAGCGCGGGCATAGCAGAAGTCGTGTACAGCCTGACGGAGTTCGTCGTCGTTGACCTCGTGGCAATACTCGCGTTTGGTATCCTTGCCATAGGCGTGCATCATCTCGTTGATAGCGAGGCACTGGGGCTTGATGGCCTCGTGTGCGGCCTTGATAGCCTCGAGCATGACGGATTCGGGGACTTCCTTCATCTCGCCCTCGACCATCATGATGTTGTCGTAGGTGGCAGCGACCATGAGTTCGAGGTCGGCATGCTCACACTGCTCGAAGGAGGGGTTGATGATGAACTCGCCGTTGACGCGTGCGACGCGTACTTCGCTGACGGGGCCCTCGAAGGGTATGTCGGAGCAAGCGAGTGCGGCACCGGCAGCGAGGCCGGCGATAGACTCGGGCATGTCCACGCCGTCGGCGCTATAGAGCGTGACGTTGACGAAGGTGTCGGCGTGATAGTTAGCGGGGAAGAGGGGGCGTAATGCGCGGTCGATGAGTCGCGCGATGAGGATTTCGTAGTCGCTGGCTTTTCCTTCCCGGCGGGTGAAGCCTCCGGGGAAGCGTCCCATAGCAGCGAATTTCTCTTTGTACTCGACGGTAAGCGGCATGAAGTCGGTACCGGGCATAGCGTCCTTAGCGGAGCAGACGGTGGCAAGCACCATGGTGTTTCCGATGGTGGCCATCACGGCGCCGTCGGCCTGTTTGGCCAGTTTGCCGGTCTCGAGTTTGATGACACGTCCGTCGGGGAGAGCAATCTCCTTAGTTACAATGTTCATTGGTGTAAAAGTGTGTTATGAAGCGCCGTTTGCGCCTCGGTTAATAGTTAGACCACAAAGTCGGCACAAAGGTACTATTTTTTTGTGACATATGCAAGAAAAAAGCGCTGTTGGGCGCTTTTTTCTTGGTTAGGAGCCTTTTTGGGGGCTATTGTGGCATCCTATTTGCGTTATTGGAGTCGTTGTCCGGCGGCGTTGTAGGAGCGTTCGGCGCGGCGGATGATGAGTTGGTTGCCACGGACGAATTTCTCGGCCGGGTTGTCGTTGCGGACATCGAAGAGTCCCTGGGGCATGACGTCATCCTCGAGAATGATGGGGTCGCCTGTGCTGACATAATCCCAAGCCATGAGATCCACAACGGCGTCGATGGTATAAGTGGTGCCGGCGACGGTGAAGGAGCCTTGTACGGAGTAGTAACCGGCCTCGTTGACGGCAGCGAAAGTGACGGTACCGGCATAGGCAGACTCGGTAGCTGACGCTTCAACGGAGTCGTTGACGCTGGTCCAATAGCCGGCATAATAGAGGTCGTAGGTGCCGTTGATGTGCAGCGAGTCGCTGGCATCAACTATGAGATAGACCTCGGGATAGACATACTCGTAGTCGTCGGTGAGGTCTTTGTAGAGGTCGATATCCCAAGTGGGGTATCCCCAGTCGTCATAATAGAAGTAGGCATCGCCCATGGTGAGGTCGGTGATGCGGTTGCCGGCGGGCTGAGCGGGAGTGACGGGCGTGTCGGGGATATCATCGCCTTCGCCGTAGATGACGACTTGTTTGATGAGTCGCTGGCCGGAGGCACCGACGGTAAGTGTGACAGAGGAGGCGTTGCCGGTCCAGACATCCACCTTAAGGTCATCTTCGGCAGTGGAAGAACCTCCGGAAACGAGAGAGCCTGCCGCAGCGGAGAGGTCGGCATAGTCTTTCTGTCCCTGTTTGGAGAAGGTGATGTCAAGGCGGGTGATGTTGCTGCCGCTGATGGTGATGGTGTTGGAGAAGTAGAGACGGAGTCCGTTGGCGAACCATTTGGGAGGGTTGTTGCCTTTGCCTTGTGCGACGTTGAGTGTGAAGCCGTCTTGGGTGATGGTCGAGAACGCCTGATTGTCATAGCCACTAACGGGCGAGGTGAGAACGATGGTTGTTGCAGCGCTCACGGAGAGTGTGAGTAGTGCGGCTGCGAGGATGGAGAAGAGATGTTTCATTATTGTTTGTTTTTAGGTGGTTGTATCCGGGATCCGCCAAACTTGGCGGATGCTTAGACGTTAGTCGGCGGATGCGTGCCGGTTGGTTCGACTGTCGGTCGACCGTCGGCCGACCGTCGGCTCCGCTACAGGTTTGCCTCCCGAGATCCGTCGGAGATCCGTCGGGGATCCGTCGGGAACGGTACGGGTCGCGTTCGGCTCAGCCGTCGGTGTGCCGTCGGTGTGCCGTCGGCTCCGCTACGGGTCGCGTTCGGTTCCCTCACACACGGACTGCCGCGTTGCGGCATTAAGTGCTCGGAGCCTCCGCTCTCCGAAAAACAACCCTCAACATGTTCGGGTTCTTTTTCGGGGGCCATGCGGATGAAAGTACTCGGTTATTGTTTGCGTTTGCCGAGGAGCCAACCGTGCCATGCGAGGTAGCGGTTGTCATCCATAGTGGAGAGGATGGCGTAGATACGGTCTCCGTGGGCGGCATCGACGCCGAGTTCGCCGAGTTGGTCCCGGAGGAGGCGTACGGCGGCTTCGATATTGGCATCTTCCGTCCGCAGGGTGGCGTAGTCGCGGAAGGGGTACACGAAGCGCACGCCGGCCGGTGTGCATTCGGCGGCATGGAACTGTTGGAGCCATTCGTCAATCTGCGTACGGAGTTCAGCCCGTTCGGCGGGAATGTCGAACATCATCCAGACGAGGAAGCGCCGTGCGGGTTTATGTCGGTTGAGCAGTCTATCGAGGAAGGACATAAGCGTGTGATTAATAGTTAAAAAACCGGCTCATAGGAGCCGGTTCGGGGATAGTAGTCACATAGGATTACATATCGTCATGCGCATGCAGTTGCTGCACATAGATAGCGTGCATCATTTTCTCGCGCTTCACTTCGGAAGGCTTGTTGAATTGCTGGCGACGACGGAGCTCTTTGATGACTCCTGTTTTGTCGAATTTACGTTTGAACTTTTTGATGGCGCGTTCGATATTCTCGCCTTCTTTCACGGGTACTACGATCATGCTTATGCACCTCCTTTCGTGTGCTCTTATGCGAGCGATAGCGGCTGTTTAAGTCTGCCGCGTGACCTTTAGTTAAACAATGTACCCAGAGCCGGGGTCGAACCGGCACGGATTGCTCCACTGGTGTTTGAGACCAGCGCGTCTACCGATTCCGCCATCTGGGCGCGCGCCGTCAGGCGCGGTTGTGTCATCCTCGCGGATTTTTCAAAGAGCGTTTTCCTTCCTTATTGGACGAAAAAGCATGCAAAGGTACAGCTTTTTTGCGATATGTGCAAGTGTTTATGCACTTTTTATGCGAAAAAATGCGTTTTTGTGTAGTTTTCGCGTCTGTTGCCGCGCTCGCGGGCGAGCCGCCCGCGTCCCAGGTGGCAGTCGTGTCCTGTGTGGTCGCCGTTAAGCGGCGAATCGCGGGCGCGGTCTGTGACCGAGACGGATAGCCGCGTCCCAGGTGGGGCGGAGGCGGCTCGCTTAGCTGAAAGTGGTGACTTTAGCGGTCAGAGGGCCGTTTAGTAGTCAGCGGCACGTTTAGCGGATGGTGGCTATCTTGCCGGAGCGGATGCGCTTGTCGTTGCAGAAGAAGACGTAGAAATAGGGGTTGTTCGTCTGCAAGGAGAGCACCTTGCCGGAGGCGAGGGATGTGACATCGAGCAGCTGTTCGACTCCATTGGCATCGGGCATGAGCACGGCATCGTTGGGGTCAGCGACATCCAGTTCGACAATCCGGACGAGTGCGCCGGTGTGGTCATAGAGCGCGAAGGTGACACCTCTGCGCACGGTGGCGACGAAGATTTGTCCACCGCCCATATGCTTGAGCAGCACGTCATCGCCGGTGGCGTCGAGTCCGCTGTTGGTCTGCGAGACGGCGAAGTGGATGAGGTAGCGTCGTTCGGAGCCGTCCTGTGCAGTACAGATGATGACGCATGTGTCTCCGGCTGCTACGTCACGCCATGAAGCCTCGGCGTTGTCGGACTGAGTGAACGCTTCGATGGCGGGGGGTGCGCTACCCTGCATGAGCCAGTAGGTATAGTCGGTGCATGCCGGGTCGAAGCCACGCAGGCTGTCGCCTCCGAGGAGTATGGCACTGAGCAGGTTGTTGCCGTCGAGCGCGACAGACTGCGTGATGGTATAGGTGACCTGTGTGGTGCCGTCCTGTGCGGTGACGGTGATGAGGAGTGTGCCGTTGTCGGTACGTTCGACACGCACATCAGCCGCGGAGTCATGCGCGAGGACTTGTATGTCGCTCACGTCGAAGAAGGCGGCGGAGTCGGTGCCGTAGGGGTGGACGTACTCATAGTCGGTCTGTCCGTCGGTGAAGTCCGGCAGGGCGTGGTCTCCGACGAGCAGGCTGCTGATGCCGGCGTCGCTGTTACGTGAGAAGCGGAAGGTGAGCGTGTAGGCAGCTTCGTCCTCTCCGTTAGGAGCGATGACGGTGATAGTGAGTTGGACGTCCCCATTAGGGAGCGTGTCGGCGGGATAGGTGTCGGGCACGGTCTGGAGGGAGTCATGACGCAGGATGCTGATGGCCGGGATAGTGTCCTCGCCATAAGGCAGCGTGATGCTGTAGTCGAACTCGTCGGGGCTGAAGCGGAAGTCGGAGTGTCCGGCGATGTCGATGTCATCCAGGCGCGTGTTGTCGGACAGGCGGCGGACGAAGATGACGCGGTAGGTAGCCTGCGTACCGTCCTCGGCAGTGACGGTGAGGGTGGCGGTGTCGTTGGCCGCGACGATGTCACATACCTGCGTCGGCTCTTTGGTGTCCGCCGAGACGGCGGGCATGCCGTCGCGTGCCTCCCATTCGATGCGGTAGGTGTAGTTCTCCTCGTCGAAGGTGTCAAGCGGTTTGCCGGCGACATAGATAGCGGCGAGGTTGGCATCTGAGGAGCGGCGGACGAGGTGGTGCACGACATAGGTACGTACGGCCCCCGAGGGCGCTGTGACGGTGATGACGGTCCTGTAGCCGAGGGACTTACCGCTGACGGTGTCGGCCTCGATGGTATAGGTGACGGTCTGTTCGGGGTCGCCTTGTGTGACCTCTACGGGCGGCAGGCCACCGCCCAGACGCTCGGCCTCGGCGATAGAGAGCGTGTCGTAGTACTCCATCGTGCGGGGCAGGAAGTCCTCGACGGCATGCCGGTTGACATAAATCATCAGCAGGGTGTCCGCATCGGACAGACGGATGACGTGCAGGAACTTATAGGTCTGGTGCGCGCCGTTCTCGGCCACGACGTGGATATGGCGTGCCATCTCGTTGGGCGTGACGTGGACGGTGTCCATCGTGACGCTTTGGGTGGGATAAGCCTTGTCCCACGTGAGGTCGGGGAAGACGCTGCCGATGGGGAGTGTGTCGTTATAGAGGTAGGTGCGCGGAGCGAAGGTCCTGAGCGAGTCGCCGTCGGCATAGACCATGCGCAGCGTGTCTGCCGTGTAGGGCTGGTAGGGGAAGATGAGGCTGTAGGTCTGTGTGACAGACTGGTCTTCCGCCAGCACCCGTATGGTCACCTTGCGCTGGTTGAGGTCCACCTCGGGGGTGACGATGGTCTGCCGCGCTTCGCCCTTCTGCCCGACGACCTCTGGCATGTCATACACGCCCTCGGGGAGGGACACGACATAGGAGAGCATGTCGGGAGCAAAGCCCTGGAGCGAGTCGCCGTTGAGGAAAATCATGCTCAGGTTGGCATTGGTGGACAGGGGCACCTCGAAATGGAGCGTGTAGGTGTTGGTGCTGCCGTCGAGTGCGGTGACGGTGATGGTGACGACCATACCGCTCTTGTTGATATCCACCTGCTGCCCGTCCATATGGAGCTGTGCGCTGACAGAGGGGGGTATGGTGGAGCCGGCGGGCAGGTTGATGTAGTACTCATGCTGCATGGGGTCGAAGCGCAGACGCGGATTGAGCGCCCGTTCGTAGTCCTGCAGCTCGACCAGCCGGTCCTCCGTGTCGAGCAGGATATTGGCCAGCGTAGCATCCGAGGAGAGCGAGCGGACGAATATCTGCACCTCGTAGTCGGCCGTTGTCACGCCGTCTTCAGCGACGACATGGACCGTACGGTTGGTGCCGTCAGCGAGGACCTCTACCGTCTGGAAGCGGTCGTCGGACATATAGACGAGCTGTATGTCGTCGGAGTTGGCTTCGGTGGAGTAGTAGTGGCGTCCGGCCTCAAAATGGTCGAGGGGCGTACCGTTGACCATGATGCCCGTGAGGTCGGCGCAGTGGCTGGGCTCGGCGATGACGGTGACGCTATAGTCACGCGTGGAGCCGTTCTGAGCGGTGACGCTGATGAGTGTCGGCTCGGTCCGGCCGAGCGTGCCGGCAGTCATCTCAATAGTCTGTGCGGGATGTCCGGCCACGTAGGCGACAGAGGGCATAGCCGGCTGTACGGTCTTGACCGCGGGTGAGGGGATATAGAGCGTATAGGCCAGTGTGTCGGGATGGAAGGTGGCGAGAGGTGTGCCGTCGAGCAGGATAGCATCGAGGGCGTTGTCGTCACTGACGGGCTGTGCGACACGCAGGCGGTAGGTGCGTATATTGCCATTGGGGGCAGTCACCTGAATAGCATAGGTCAGTCCGTTAGCGTCCTGTGTCTGTGTCGTTTGGAGCACCTGCCCCTGCTCAGCGGCGACGGGGCAGAGCACCAGCGTCGTGTCGGAGAGGATAGGTGTGGAGGTGTAGTCCTCGAGCGTGGGGACGAACTGGCTGTAGGACACGCCGTCCAGCAGAACATCCGCCAGCTGTGTGTTTTCGGACACGGTGTTGGGATAAGTCAGCGTGTAGGTGTGCTGCTCGTTGCCGAAGACCTGCCACTGCATATGGACAGGCGTCTGGACGAAGAGGACGGAGTCGTTGTCGCACAGGCGGCTGAAGGTGACCAGTTCGGGGCGTGTGCGCTCGGTGTCGTACTGCGCCATGCCGAAGGTGTTGGTCGCCTCGCCATTGAGCTCGAACTCGCGTATCTGCGCGCTGCCCATGACGAGCAGGGTGTCCTGCCGCGTGATGGTATAGGTGCCGACTGCACCGTTCTCGGCGATGACGGTGATGAGTCCGTCGTGTACACGGACGGTCTGTCCGTCGGACTGCTTGGTGAAGGTGATGTCAGGCATATGTGCCGCGGAGACGGTGTGGGTTCGCACGCCGGCGTCCAGCACCTCGTCGCCGGCTTTGAGGGCAGCGAGTGAGGTGTCGTCACTCAGGTCGGTGACGAAGCGCACGGTATAGACGGTCGGCTCGCCGGACTCGGGGGTGACGGTGATGGTCATGGTGGAGTCGGCATAGGCGGTGGTGACGGTCTGCAGCGAGCTGGCAGGCACGGGCACGAGGTCGGGCAACGTACGGGTAGAGGCGGACAGGTGGCACGTGTAGGCCGTCGTCGCGGGGGCGAAGCCGGTGAGCGTCGTGCCGCTGACCTGCAGGTCGGACAGTTGATTACGTGTGTCGAGCGGACGACGCACGCGCAGGCTGTAACCGTCCGTATAGGTGCCGTCCTCGGCGTAGTTGCGGATAGTGGCGGTGCGGACGCTATAGCCGCCGTCGATGACCGGCTCTGCCCATGTCAGCAGCTGTGCCTGGTCGCTCACCTCGCCGTGGAACTCATAGGACGGCATGTTCACGTCCTCGGGGTCGGTGAGGGTGGCGGTGAAGACTTTGCCGCTGAGTGTAGCGGCTATGCCGTTGACCGTCGCCTCCTTGGGAGTCGAGTTGTAGAGGAAACGTACGTAGTCCACCTGCAACTTGGCATTCTTCTGCCCCTTGCCGCCATTCAGCACAGCACCGGCAGCATCGATAATGACATCAAATCCCTTAATCTTCATGCCGTCTATAGGCAACGCCAAGGTGTGGTCCGAGAAGGACGACACGGTTGTCTTTTGACGGAGATCATACGTATGCTCGGTGCCGTTGCTCTCCACGAATAGGAAGCGGAAGACTGCTCCCACATTGTCATCATCGATATTGGGATAGGCGTAGTTAGCCACCGCCATATCAGGCGTGTTGTGGAAGTCCACGCTGCCCGACACTTTCGTGCGGGAATTGCCGCTCACCACATGGCTGGCAGTCATGGAGGCCAGGTTCAGCATGGCGGGGGCACAACCGTAGCTGGCCACCCACCCCAGTGTGGTATGACCGCGGTTGTAGAGTTGCACCCGTGTGTCGTTGAGTTTGGTCACATAGTCTGCGGAGTAGTAGCCGCTCACGTAGTCGTTGGTGGCATTCCAACCGCTGGGCTTCTGAGCCGACCCCTTGGCATTGTTCTCCCATGAAGTGAACTCTCCGTTAGGAATCTTCTCATTGGGGTAGTGCCAGAATATCTGATATTCATTAGTATAGCCCTGGCTGCTGACCGTGCCTTTCCAGTGCCACAGGTCTTGTTCCGTCATGCACCGCACTCCGCTTTCCTGCTCGGTCTGCACTTGAGGAATGATTCCCACATCGGCGATGTCGATGACATAGGTAAAGCGGTTCTTGTCGAATCCGGTTATCTGTGTCCCGTTGATGAGGATAGAGTTCAGCACCGCGGGGTTCTGCGTGACCACTTGGGGCGTGAGTATATAGACGACATCCTCGTCGTCCGGCCGGTTAGCCTTGACCGTGATGACGGTCGGTGCATACACGCCGCCGGGTTGGATGAAGACGGTCTGCTCTTCGTAGTTCTTGTTGTAGCTGACGGTCATCGTACGTGTGCCGTAGGGCAGTGCCACCGTGAAGTCACGCTGGGTCTTGTTGGTCATGTTCAGCTTCTGCCCGGTCTCCATGATGGTGATGCTCTGCAGCAGGTTCGCCGCGGTCGGTTGCTCGGCGTGGAAATAGACGCGATAGACGCGCAGGCTGCCGTCCTCGGCTGTGACGCTGACCAGCGTCGTGTCGCCCAGCGGCCGCGACTCGATGTCGATGCGCTGCTCCTCTTCCTGCTTCTCGATGAACAGTTGCGGACAAGAGGTCGATTGGTAGGGCAGCAGCACGTCATAGTCGGTCTGCGCCGCGCGGAAATCGAAGTCGTAATACGTGTCCGACGCCGCATCGTAGGCATACAGGTTGTCCAGCGCCGTGTTAGACGAACGGCGCACGGGGAAAGCTATCGTATAGACCGTCTCCGCCGAGCCGTCCTGCGACTGCACCGTGATGCGCATCATGCCGCCCGGACGACAGAACTCGGTCGTGATGGTCTGGTTGCTCAGTTGTCCGACGGGGAAGATGCTCGGCACGGTCGTGCTGCGCCACGGCAGGCTGTCCGTGTAGGCATGCACCTCGGGCGCAAAGCCCGGCAGGCTCACGCCGTCCACCAGTATATCCGCCAGCAGCGCGTTGCTGCTCTGCTTACGCACGTACGTGATTATATAGGTGTGCGTGTTGCCGTTCTCGGCCGTCACCAGCACCTGCTGCTCCGTCTCGCTCACATCGTAGCTGAACACCGTCTGACCCGGACGGGCGGTCACCACCACCTGCGGCAGCGGCGCACCCTCGTCCAGCGTGAGACCGCTGTACTCGAATGTCTCGGGGTCGAAAGTGAAGGTCTGCCCCTCCGGCAGCCCGACGAGCGCCAGGTCCGCCAGCGTCGCGTCGTCATATTGAGCTATCGTATAACGCACGCTGTAGGAGGCCGTGTCGCCGTTGTCGGCCGTCACCAGCCACTCCCACAGGCCCTCGGCCGTCTGGCCGGACAGCACCGTCTGGGCGGAGTCTGCCCGTACATATGTCAACGCGGGATACCGGCTTCCGGCAGCCAAGTCATAGGTATAGTGCCGTTTTGCGGGCACAAAGTCAGGCAGTTGCACACCGTCCGCCAAGATGGACGCCAGCATCGTGTTCGCCGCATAACGGCGCACGAAAGTGATGTCATACACACTCGACGCGCCGTCGGCACTGCTCACATGCAGCCACACCTGCTCGCCGTTCCACAGCACCTCCGCCGTCTGCCCCTCGTCGGTCTGGCAGGTCACCACCGGCAGGCTCTTGTCGTACGAACGCATGTAATGCAGTGTAGCCGGGACGAAATCGTCCATCGCCACACCGTCCAGCAACACGCCCAGCAGCTGCGCCGACGTGGTCGCAGGTGCGAGGAACGTGATGGTATATCGCTGGGTAGCACCCTGTTCCGGTGCCACCAGAATGACAGCCTTGCCCGCGCCGACGGGCGTAGTGATGCTCACCTGCTGACCGGGCGCCTTGTCCACCGTCACGGCCGGACACTGCTCGCTCGTCAACTGCACGGTGTAGTTCGTCTCCTCTGGTGTGAAGCCCTCCAGCGGCGTGCCGTCCAGGTAAATCATGTCCAGGAACGCATTAGCGGACAGGTGGATACGGAAGTTGACGCGGTACTCGCGCCGGTCGCCGCTCTCGGCGGTGACGGTCAGTATCTGCGTCGTGTCCTCCAGCACGTTCAGCACACGCTGCGAAGCTTCGCTCCTCAGGTACGTCACGGTCGGTATAATGCTCACGCCCTCAGGCAAATCTACAGTGTACTCAGCCTGCTCCGGAGTGAAGTCCGCCAGCGCCTCGCCGTCAACGTAAATCATCTGCAGCGCCGTGTTCGTGGACACCTCCACGCGGAACAGCAGGATATAAGTGCGGCTGGCGCCCGACTGGGGACGCACCGTCAAACGGTACTCGCCGTTCAGGCCGCCGTTGCGTACGTTCACCGTCTGCAACTGCTCGTCCTGCTTGTCGTATGTCACCGTCGGCAGCTCCGTCGTGCCGCGAGGCAGGTCTATCGTGTAGGTCGTCTGCTCCGGGCTGAAGTCCGCCAACGCCGCGCCGTCCACGTAAATCATGCGCAGCGTGTTATCCGTATAGCTGTCCACCTCGAAGGTTATCAGGTAGATAGTCGTATTGCCATTACCGGCCGTCACCGTGATACGTGTCGTACCGTTCACACCGCCCGTGGTCATCGTTATCGTCTGGAACTCATCGCTTGCCACCGGCTCGATGGTCGGCAGACTGGTCGTGCCGATAGCCAGCCGGTAGGTGTACATCGTCCGGTCCGAGCTGAAGTCCGCCAGCGACTCGCCGCCGATGCGGATATCCTGAAGGATCGATATCTCCGACTTCTCCGTGCTGAAGACTATCTTATACACCGTCTGGTCGCCGTTGCCGGCCGTCACGGTCACACGCGTCGTGCCGTCCAGTCCGCCCTCTACCACACTGATAGTCTGGTACTCATCGCCCGCTACGGCATTGATAGCCGGCAGACTGGTCGTCCCCATGGGCAGGTTCACGTAGTACGTCAGGTTAGTCGTCTCGAAGTCCGGCACGGACACACCGCCCACCTGCAGGTCACTCAGATACGAGTAGGACGACGCCTCCAGACGGAAGTTCAGTTTATACACCTTCGCCGTCGGGTTGCCGGGCGTGGTCACACGTATCTGGGCCGACCCGCCGTCCAGGTTCGCCGCATCGGGCAGTGTATAGGTGATCGTCTGCGCACCGGCCGGATAGGCGGACACCGCCTCTATCGTCGGCACCACGGTCGTTCCCACCGGCAGCGACACTTTATATATCGTCTGCGAGGGGGTGAAGCCCGGCACGTCACGGCCGTTCACACGGATACCGGCCAGCGTGTTGTCCGCCAGCTCCGCTATGCTGAATGTCAGCGTGTATGTCATCGTGGCTTGGCCGTTAGGCGCCGTCACCGTGATGGTAGCCGTACCGGTCGGCGAGGTCGGCTGCGTGATGCTTACCACCTGACCGTCCTCCTGACCCTCGGCGCCCACCGTCGGAGCGGCCGTCGTGCCGTAAGGCAGGGCCACGCTGTAGGCCGTACGCGTGGCGCTGAAGTTAGCCACCGCCTCGCCGTTCACCGTGATACCCGCCAACTTGGCGTTGCTGCTCGCCGCACGCTTGAATTGTATCTGATACACCTGACTCCGGCTGCCGTCCGCCGACTGCACCGTGATGCGCGTCGGCTGGTCCGTCAGGTTGCCGTTCTCTATGCTCATCTCGCTGCTCGTCAGGGTGCGGCCGGAGAAATTGACCGTCGTACCCTTCGAGTTAGTCAGCGCACCCGCGCCGCGCACAGCCTCTATCGAGGGAATGGCCGTCGCGCTCTCGCCCAACGCATACACCTGCACGCCCGTGTTGTTCGGGTCGAAGCCCTTCCACTCGCGACCGTCCACGTACAACTTCTGGATGGAGGCTGCATATATCAGCTCCACATCATCAACATACAGCGCATTACCGTCGTACAAGCCCGTGCTCGCACGGAAATTGGGGTAGTTGCCCGACGAGAATATCACGTTGCACTTCTCCGGCACGTCGTTGTTCATGTAGTAGATAGGCACGCGCACGTTCGTCCAACTGTTGTATTGCTTCCTTTCGCGCAACCATCCCTCGGCTATCTGATGCCCCTGAATGGTCGAGCCGCAGTCGTTACCATCCAGCGCCACACGGACATCCGACTCATCGTCGTAGTGTGTCGTGCTCGCACAGCTGCCGCCCTTGGCACGGTACTTGTCGCCGCGAGCCTGACCGCTCCACGAGTAGAACAGCACATGGAAATCCTCGTCCGCCGTGTGCGAGCCGGTGCGCTTGATCCACACGGAGATGGTGTCCGGGCGATAGGTGAAGGAGATACCGCCCTCCATGCCGCCCGAGGCGCTGCTCGTGTTGATACCGCTGATGTAGCTCCAGCAGTTGCCCAGGCCGAAATAGCCCGGCGCCAACTCGGTGATACCTATGGCACCCACCTCCTGGTCCTTAACCATCACGCAGTAACCGCTACGACCGCTCTCTTGGAACGTGAAGTTGAACTCAAAACCGGCCTGGGACACGTTGCTCCCGTGCCAGTATTTAGGCTGAACCGCGTTCTTGAATTTGGCGCCCGACCAGTCCTCAAAATGAGGGTCAGGCAACTGCTGAGCCTGCAGCGAGCCGCACAACGCTCCCGCCAACATCACCAGCACAAATAAACCTGTCTTCTTCATTATCTTGTTCTTAATTATTATCTGGTTATCTATTTGTCCGATTATCCGGTTATCCGCCACATTACTCCAATTTCGGATGCAAAGGTACGGCTTTTCCCTCATATGCACAATATCACACATTGCGAAAAGGTGCACGATTATTAAGAAACTCATAAAAATCCGCCCCGATTTTGCCCATCTTAATATCCTCTTTTTAAGATTCTGAAAAAAAATCCCCCTCTCCACTCTCCCCTCCTGTTCCCCTCTCTCCCCACGCCTCTTCCTCCCCTCCCCTCTCCTTCCCCTTCCACGCCCCTCCGCCCCGCCTCGGACCCGCCTCGGACCCGCCTCTCGGACCCGCCTGGGACGCGGGCGGCTCGCCCGCGA
>JAFUUE010000013.1 GCA_017483945.1 Paludibacteraceae bacterium
TATCCCGATTTCGACATCAAGGCCCTCAACGACTACGCCCATAGCAAGGGCGTCAAGCTGCTGATGCACCACGAGACCTCCAGCTCGACGCAGAACTACGAGCGTCATCTGGAGCAGGCTTTCCAGCTCATGAACAAGTATGGCTACGACGCCGTGAAGACCGGCTATGTCGGCGACATCATCCCCCGCGGCGACCATCACTACTCGCAGTCGATGAACAACCACTACCTCTACGTCGTCAAGGAGGCCGCCAAGCATCACATCATGGTCAACGCCCACGAGGCTACGCGCCCCACGGGTCTCTGCCGCACCTATCCCAACCTTGTCGGCAATGAGTCGGCCCGCGGCACGGAGTACGAGGCCTTCGGCGGAAGCCGCCCTGACCACACCTGCATCCTGCCCTTCACCCGCCTGCAGGGCGGCCCGATGGACTACACCCCCGGCATCTTTGTCACAAAGCTCAGCGAGTGGAGCGACAACACCAGCTGGGCCCGCATCACGCTGGCCGGTTCGCTGGCCCTCTACCTCACCATGTACTCGCCCTTGCAGATGGCTGCCGACCTGCCCGAGCACTACGAGCGCTTCGACGATGCGTTCCAGTTCATCCGCGACGTGGCTTGCGACTGGGACGAGAGCATCTACCTGGAGGCCGAGCCCGCCGACTACATCACCGTGGCCCGCAAGGCCAAGGGCACCCCGAACTGGTTCATCGGCGGCAAGTGCGACGAGCAGGGTCATCAGTCTGTGGTGAAGCTCGACTTCCTCGATAAAGGCCGCCGTTACGACTGCACCATCTACGCCGACGCCCTTGATGCCCACTATGAGAAGAACCCGCAGGCCTACACCATCACCCGTCGCACGGTGAAGCGGGGCGATGTCCTAAAGCTCCGCGAGGCCCCCGGCGGTGGCTTTGCCGTTTCGCTAATAGCAAAATAGTGCATCATGAATAATGCATAATTCATAATTTCCAATGAAGATGAGCTATGAAACAACGAAGAAGTGTCAAGAGAATAACCCTAATCCTATTGTGCATTATGCATTATTCATTATGCATTAGTCAGACTTTCCATTTCGACGAGATGACCTACTCGCCCGGCGAGACCGTTTTCCGTCTTTTTGCTCCGGCAGATGCTACGTGTTTTGTCGTGTTAGGCGAGGACAGCCTGCCCATGTCGCTCGGCACGGATAGTATCTGGACCGTAACGGCAAAGGGAGACCACAAAGGCAAAACCTATCAGTTTGTGGTTAACGGACAAGCATCGCCAGGTGTTTTTGCCAAGGCGGTGACTGTTAATGGCGGGAAAGGCGTTGTGATGGACCTGCGCGAGACAGACCCGGAAGGGTGGGATGCCGACAAGCGTCCCGAGCTGAAGTCGCCTGCCGATCTTGTCATCTACGAGCTCCATCACCGTGACTTCTCCATTGCCCGTCCCGGTGCCCGTTATCCCGGCAAGTTCCTTGCCCTCACCGAGCCCTGGGCCATCGAGCATCTGAAGCAGCTCGGCATCAATGCCGTCCACATCCTCCCCTCCTTCGACTTCGCCTCCATCGACGAAACAGCAGCGGCGCCCGCCTCTTCGGCCTCCCCCGTCGTCTCCTCATTGTCTGTCCCCTGTGCTGCGGCGCTGCCGCAGCCCCAATACAACTGGGGCTACGACCCTTTGAACTACAACGTCCCGGAGGGCTCTTACGCCACCGATCCCTATTCCCCCTCCTGTCGCATCCGCGAGTTCAAGCAGATGGTGCAGGCCCTTCATGCGGCTGGCATCCGTGTCATCCTCGATGTCGTTTATAACCACACCTTCGACATCGCCCGCTCCAATTTCCAGCTCACCTATCCCGACTACTACTACCGCAAGACCTCGGACAACACCTACTCCGACGGCTCCGGCTGTGGCAATGAGACCGCCTCGGAGCAGCCTATGATGCGGCGTTTCATGATTGAGTCCGTGCGCTACTGGGTCAACGAGTACCACATCGACGGCTTCCGTTTCGACCTCATGGGTGTTCACGACATCGCCACGATGAACGCCATCCGTCAGGCCCTCGATGCCATCGACCCCTCCATCTTCGTCTACGGTGAGGGCTGGAGTGCCGGTCCCTGTGCCCTGCCCAACGACCAGCTGGCCATGAAGGCCAACATCCCCCAGCTGCCGCGCATCGCCGCTTTCAGCGACGAGCTGCGCGACGCCCTCCGCGGTCCCTTCTCCGACGATACCAAGCCCGGCTGGTTGGGGCTGGCAGGTGATGATGAAAAAACGACAACTAAAACAACTAAGACAACATCTGCGGATGAAGAGAAGTTGTCCCAATTGTCGTCAAAAAATAATGACCAGTTGTTGTCCTTAAAGGAATCTTTGAAGTTTGGCATTGCGGGTGGCATTGCCCATCCGCAGGTGGACATGTCGAAGGTGAACTACAGCAAGGAGCCGTGGGCCACGGAGCCCACGCAGTTCCTCTCCTATGTCTCCTGTCATGATGACATGTGCCTGGTTGATCGTCTCTGTGCCAGTGTCCCCTCCTGTTCCCTGTGCAGCGGCGCTGCCTCGGCCCCCTCCGTTGCTGCCTCTTCGGCTTCCTCGTCCTCCGTTGCCTCCTGTTCGCTGTGCAGCGGCGCTGCCGCTGCCCCCGTGTCGCCCCCCTCTCCCTCTCTCCTTCGCCTTTCCCTTTTGGCTCAGACGGCAGTCTTCACCTCCCAGGGTGTGCCCTTCCTGCTCTGTGGCGAGGAGCTGCTGCGCACGAAGCAGGGCGTCCACAACTCCTATAAGTCGCCCGACAGCATCAACCACCTCGACTGGTCCAACAAGGAACGATTCCCCGAGGTCTTCAGCTACTATCAGGGCCTGATTGCCCTGCGTCGTCAGTTCCCCGCTTTCCGTCTCGGCTCTGCCGCCCTCGTGCGCCAGCATCTGGAGTTCTTGCCGTCGCCGCCCACCGTCGTCGCCTTCCGTCTGAAGGACTATGGCGACAGTAACATCATCGTCATCCTCAACGGCGGGGCCGCCACGACCGTCGCCATCCCCGAGGGCACCTACACCATCGTCTGCAAGGACGGCGTCATCGACACCCAGGGCCTCGGCACCGCCACCGGCTCCTCCGTCACCGTCAGTCCCCAGTCCGCCCTCATCCTGCACGACTGAGCCGTCGTGCCAACCCTTGTCCTCCGCCTATGACAGAAGAAGAGTACGCCAAGCATAAGCCATACGCCGGTGATGCCAAGCCCTCCATGCAGCGGCGCCGCGTGGGTCACGACTACACGTCGCGGCGCATGTATCTCATCACCATGACCATTGAGGGGCGCCGTCCCCTGTTAGGGCGGTTGGTCGGTGAGGCCGGTGCCGCGTCCCCCTCACCCGTCCGCGCTGCATGCAGATGAACGAGCTGGCACGGCTGATAGCAGAGGGCAACGACGACAGCGACAACAGCAGCGGCAGCGCCGCTGCACAGCCAACCCCAACGACCAACGACCAACAACAATGACCCCAAGATCATGAAACAGAAGATTTTACTATTAATCGCCCTTGTGGCAATGACAACGACAATGAGTGCAAAAAAGAACGTAATCGACCGCATCGAGCCTACCGACTGGTTCGTGGGCATGAAGAACCCGACGGTGCAGCTGATGGTCTACGGACAGGGCATCCGCGATGCCGGCGTCACCATCGACTACCCCGGCGTCACCATCGACAGCCTCGTGCGCCTCGACTCGCCAAACTACCTGCTCGTCTACCTGAACCTGAAGGATGCCCAGCCCGGCACCATGACGTTGCAGTTCAAGGTTAAAAGTTCAAAGGTGAAAGTTAATTATGTGTTGAAGGCCCGCGAGAAGGCGGGAGCCGAGCGCTACGGCTTCACCAACGCCGACGTGCTCTACATGCTCATGCCCGACCGCTTCGCCCAGGGCCAGGGACATGTGGCCCAGGTCAAGGGCATGCGGCCCTACCGTGAGGACCGCACGCAGCCCTCGCTGCGCCACGGTGGCGACCTCAACGGCATCCGTGAGCACCTGGACTACTTCTGCGACCTCGGCGTCACCGCCCTCTGGCTGACGCCTGTCCTGGAGAACGACTCGCCCGACGATGCCAAGGGCTTTTCGACCTACCACGGCTACGCCACCACAAACTACTACCGCGTAGACCCCCGCTTCGGCACCAACGACGACTACCGCCGTCTCGTCGATGAGGCCCACCAGAAAGGGCTGAAGGTGGTGATGGACATGATCTTCAACCATAGCGGCTTCGAACATCCGTGGACCAGCGACATGCCGAGCAAGGACTGGCTGAATTTAAGTGAAGAGTTAAGAGTGAAGAGTGAAGAATTTGCTGCCGCTAAGTCTTCTGCAGAACCTAAAGGAACCCCGGAAGGAGATTCTTCACTCTTCACTCTTCA
>JAFUUE010000014.1 GCA_017483945.1 Paludibacteraceae bacterium
GGGAAAAGATGTTGGAAGAACTGGTCACTCGTATTGTTGCGAGTGTCTCCTCTATCACCGACGATTTCGAAATCATTCTTGTCAATGACGCCTCCCCGGATAATTCTTGGGCGGAGATTGAGCGCCAATGCACCCTCAACCCGCGCGTCAAAGGGCTCAACCTCTCCCGCAACTTCGGTCAGCATTATGCCATCACCGCCGGCCTCACCTACTCTACCGGCGAATGGGTGGTCGTCATGGATTGTGACCTGCAGGACCGCCCCGAAGAAATCCCCAACCTCTACGCCCAAGCCCAAGAAGGCTATGATTCTGTCCTCGCACAACGCATCCGGCGCTCGCACGGATGGTTCAAAAGAACGGCCTCCAAGTGGTTCTACAAAGTATTCTCCTATCTCACAGAGACCAAGCAAGACGCATCGGTTGCCAATTTCGGCATCTACAGTCGCAAAGTCATTGATGCGGTGCTGTCTATGGGCGATGCAATGCGCTATTTCCCGACGCAGATTCAATGGGTCGGTTTCAGAAAAGCCTATTTGCCCATTCAGCATGACGAACGTGCGGAAGGCGAATCAACATATAACCTCAGCCGCCTTTTCCGCCTGGCGTTCGATACGATTATTTCGTTCTCCGACAAGCCGATGCGCCTCATGGTGCAAATGGGGCTGCTCGTCACGCTTGCCTCATTCATCGTCGGTATTGTCTTCATCGTACGTTACTGCATGGGGCTAATCGAAGTCATGGGATTTGCCAGTCTGATTATCTCCCTTTGGCTGTTGGGCGGAATCATCATTTCGCTCATCGGTGTCGTGGGCATCTACCTCGGCAAACTCTTCGAGAAAGCAAAACAGCGTCCGACCTTTATTGTTAACGACAAATGCAACATTGACTGATGGAAATACATTTCTTACAATGGGATAGCGACTTCTTCGGCTTGCGTATCGGCCGTGTGGATTTGCAGACGAAGGCCGATGCTTTTGCCCTCCTTGCGCAGCACGAGGCATTGAAACGACAATACGATTTGCTGTATATCTTTGACGCAAATGCCATAGGATTTGAGGCAGATGGAGCAAAACTGGTTGATGAAAAAATCCTGTACAGCAAGCCTTGCGAACCGCGCAAGCAATTCGCGGAAGTCTCATTCTATCACGGGGCTGCACCCAATGAAGATTTGTACCGCTTGGCGTTGGTCAGTGGCGGTTACTCGCGGTTTAAGTTGGACGAACGCCTGCCCCAAGATAGCTACGAGCGCCTGTACAACCGCTGGGTAGAAAATGCTTGTCCCGGAGAGGGAACGAACAAACAAATTCTGCTTTTCAAAGACGAACACGACATCGCGCGCGGAATGATAACTATTGATTATCAAGCCGAGTTAGGACATATCGGTTTGGCCGCTGTCGATACCGACGCACAGCACCAAGGCATAGGAGGCAAAATCATGTCCACCTTGGACAGTTGGCTCTTCAACCGTGGCATCCAAACCCTCGAAGTCCCCACCCAGAAAGCCAACGCCGATGCCTGCCGTTGGTACGAAAAGAACGGCTTTGTCGCGCAATCCCAAACCCCTATTTATCATTGGTGGCTGTAAAAAGAATAAATACATGCTTTCGTTAACAAAACAAGATACATCAGTAATGAAAGGCATTGCAATTCTGGCAATGTTATTTCACCATATGTATGGAGCTCCTCCTCCGGATGTAATGCCATATAGCGGTGTCCTTGAGTGGATAGGAGTATTGGGCAAAGTCTGTGTGGCGATGTTCTTGTTCTGTTCCGGATATGGATTAGCGGCGCAGTATAAATCAATATCCCTAAAGGACGATGTAAAGTTTGTCTTACGAAGACTTACTAAGTTCTACCTCAACTACTGGGTCATCTTCATCATCTTTGTGCCAATAACCATTTTCCTGTTTAATCGTCCTCTCTCTGCGGCTTATGGTGAGCATGTAAACATAGCAAAACGGTTTATCTACGATATATTTGGCGTGCAAAATCCTGCCTATAATATCACATGGTGGTTTAACAAACTGATAATTATTCTCTACCTGCTATTTCCGTTGCTGTGCAGAGCAATTCGTCTTCTGCCATGGCTGGGTGTATTGGTTAGTATAGTACTTGTACGTTTCTTGGCTCATATTCATATTCCGTTTGATAATATAGATATTTGCACATGGCAATTACCGTTTGTGTTAGGTATGGTATGGAATTGTTATGAAGCAAAGGGCGCACGCATACAAGAGTGGCTGGAGAAGCATAAATCTGTCGCCATTATTTCATCCCTCTGCATCTTGATCTGTGCAATAATTATACGCATGTACCCGATTATTCCGCGTTGGAGTGGAATACGCATGGATGGTTTTCTCTCTTGCGCTATAGCTCTTTGCATAGTTACCACGCTACGCCATTTCTCGCATGCGATGGATGTGCTCTCATTCTTCGGGAAACACTCTATGAATATCTACATGACGCATACCTTCATAAACTGGTATTGGTGTAAGGACTGGCTGCATACCGGCGAATGGCTGCGTGGGGGGGGTAATTTGCTTATTCTCACTATTTTGTGCCTACTAATAAGCCTTGCTTTGGAATTCATAAAGCAGAAAGCAGGTATTTACAAACTCGCAGATATGATTATTAAACATCTATGACATAAAGAACGATAGAATGCCTATTCATATCCGACATATTGCATCTCTCATCGCCATCAACCTACTCTATGCGTGCGTGACCATATTTACCAAGTTCGCCGCGCAGCAAGAGTTTATGTCACTGACATACTGCTTAGGCTTAGCCGGAGCAATTGGTGTCATGGGCATATACGCTATTTGTTGGCAACAAATTCTGAAACGCATCGACCTCAGCACTGCCTACATGTTCAAGGGCACAAGTCTCATCTTTGTGATGCTGCTTGCCTACGCTATCTTTGGCGAGGCCATTACCCCCATGAACATTATCGGCGCCACCATCATCATCATCGGCATCGCCCTCTACGCAAAAGAATAACACACCATACACCGCGGCATAGCCGCATCGTCCTTTGACATATTGGATTACCGTAAAAGATGATTTTTGAATCATTTTTGCACTTTTTTGCCAAATCATTTGCATTTATGGAGAAAATGTAGTACTTTTGCACCGCGGAACAAAAATTACCGGTTTTTAATAATTAATTTCTGGTAATTTTACGTCAAAGCACTTGAACGACTTAATAATAAGTTTTTTATGGTAAATAATCCTTTCATATTAGTAGGAGACATCCCTGCTCCGTATTTCTGTGATAGGCAGCAGGAGATAGCGCGTCTGATTAAAGGAATACACGGAGGAGAGAACATCTGTCTGGTTTCTGCGCGACGCATGGGTAAATCCCGTTTGGTTAAGCATTGCAGTTCGCAGCAGGAAATAGCTGATAATTATTATTTCTTCTACGTAGATTTACTGCATACATCCTCATTGCGCGACTTTGCTTTCGCTTTCGGTCGCTGCGTGTTTGACACCTTACAGAACAGAGGCGAGAAATTTGTACGGCAATTCTTGTCTGTCGTACAATCTCTGACGGTTACTATGAGTGTTGATCCGCTAAGTAGTTTGCCGCAGTTCGGGTTGTCTCTGAATCCGGATGCGCAACCGGAATATACTTTTGAGAGCATCTTCCGGTATCTGGAAAACGCCGATAAGCCTTGTATAGTTTGCTTCGATGAATTTCAGCAGATCAACCGATATCCCGAAAAGAATGTAGAGGCGTTGCTCCGTAGTCATATTCAACACATGAGCAATGCACATTTTATCTTCTCAGGAAGTGAACGACACATGTTGGAAGAGATGTTCAACTCATCCGCGCATCCATTCTATAACAGCGCATCATATATGGGACTAGAGGCAATACCGAAAGATAAATATATTGAGTTTGCCTGCTACTGGTTTGAGCAGTACAAGAAGCATATAGATGCGGACTTGGTGCATTTGATTTATAGCTTAGCTGAAGGCAATACCTATACCATGCAACGTATCAGCCATGAGTTGTTTGATATATTGGCTCCCGAGGAAACTGTCAACAGACAAATGCTCACTCAAGCTGTAAATAACATCATCGAAGCAGAAACGCCAAGATATGCACGGTTGTTGTCACATGTGCCGGAACGACAGCAGAGCTTATTGTTCGCGATTGCTAAAGAAGGCAGAGTACAAAAAATTATGAGTGGGGCGTTCTTACGCAAGTATCATTTGTCTTCATCCAGCACTGTACAAAACGCTATCAAGCATTTGTTGGAGATGGATCTGGTGACGCAAGATGACAAAAAACAGTTTGTAGTGGAAGACATTTTCCTCCGGATGTATCTTAATCGTATCAGCGAAAAATAATTCATTCACATAAATACTTTTAAAGCGGTAATCTGATAAAAGCGGACTACCGCTTTTTTGTTATGGAACAAAACAAACATAAAATCATAACACATATATATCATACATAATATGTACTATGCCATAGTAATACTTTCTGTCTTTGCTGCCGCAGGTGCACAGATGCTACTCAAACAAGGAGTACGGCAGAACTATGCCGGCTTTTGGCGGCAGTACCTCAACCCATGGGTAATAGGTGGCTATGCAATCATGGCTTGCAGTCTTGTACTCAATATCTTCTGCATGAGCCGTGGCGTCCAAGTAAAAGAAGTAAGCACAATTGAATCTTTATCCTACCTCTTTGTGCCGTGCTTGGCATTTATCCTGTTCCGCGAACGCATCACCTTGCGCAAAGCCGGAGCAATTGCAATTATAATCAGTGGAGTAATATTATTTTTCTTGTAAATATGGACACAAAATTAGTTAAAGGTCTATTCTATGGTTTTTCAGCCATGCTAACTGGAGTCTTGGCATTCTTCATTATCTACCATGCAGGCTGGATAACAGGCGATGATGCCATAGTAGTTCGCACAACCGGCTGGGGACATTTCTTTAATCCCGCAGACACGGTTACCCCATCAACGGGGCGGTTTTATCCATTTGCATACATTATCTACAATGTATTGCCTATATTAGGATTACATTCCATCAATGCTCATTTCGCGCTGCACATGTTGGTGTTTGTTCTTTTCTGCGTTGTTTCTTTGTGGGCTTGCTACAAGGCCGTAGATACAAAACAATTGACTTGGCAAGATAATATTTTGGCACTTTCAGCTGCCGTTGTTTGTATTGCTCGTGCATATTGCAATTTCCTTGATGCATATTCTACAATTTGGGTAGATTACACGCTTGTGATGATTTGGGTACTGTGTTGTTATTACGTTCATGCAAAGCAATCAAAGGCTGCTTTGATCATTGGTTTATTGAGTGTTACATACCTCACGTACTGCTTGGAAACAAACTTTGTATTCCCGCTGAGTTATGGTATCCTCGGTTTACTTTTTATGTGGAAAAAGTCCACCAAGTTGGAGAAAACGTACCTATGGAGTTTAATCGGTGTCGGAGTGCTATTCTTACTTCTCTATTTTTTCATATGCTTCTTGCACATTGAAGAGGCGTACGATGGCGCACATGGGCAGAACATAACCGTTATTGGCAACGCTATCAAGATGTTTCTTGCGCAGAAAGTGCTATGGGTAGTTTTAATTCTTGTATATTGGAGAGCATATTGTATTTTTATCAAAAAAGAAGAATATGAGTTTTGGGATACTATTCTGCTCACAGGCTGTGCGTATTGCTGCGGTTGTGCAGTAATGAAACTTAACTGGGTATTGTATTACTCGTTGGCATCATTATTCATGGTTCCGGCTATCGTTTATTACCTCCGCAAGTATCTTGGCTCCAAATGGGCTTGGATAATTATGTTGGCGTTGGCACTATTCACATTTCGTAAAGTTCCAGAATACATTATTACATATCAAAAAGGCAGAAAAGGAACAGCAGAAACAGTAGAGGCACTGGTTAATCAATATAATGCAGGCAGTAAGCTATATTGGTATGCGCCGGAAGATGATAGAGAGTGGTGTTTTGATTTAGAGACACGAGCATGGTTGCACGCATGTTTACAAACATTATTTGCGTATGAGGTTGAACAGGAACAATATGAATTTCGAATACTTAAGACCTTTGATGGTCAATCTGGGACATACATTCTCCCCTGTGAGAATAACAAACTGTTCCCGAACATCAACGATACTGTCATCTCCGCAGGAAAGGTACTAAAAGACGGAGATTTGAGAAGTTTCACCATTGTACAAGTTCAATAATATGGCTATACCATTCAACAAACCGCACCTCACGGGGAAGGAGGCGCACTATATGTATCAGGCTGTGTATAACGGCAAGTTGTCCGGAAACGGAGAGTTTACAAAGAAATGCCAGTCGTTCTTTGAAGGGCGGTATGGCTTCCGCAAATGTCTGCTGACTACCTCCGGCACAGATGCGCTGGAGATGTGCGCGATGCTGTGCGAATTACAGCGAGGAGACGAGGTGATTATACCGAGTTATACATTTGTGAGTACAGCCTTGGCATTCCTGCGCGAGGGGGCAAAAGTTGTATTTGCGGACTCCATGAAGCGAAATCCCAACTTAGACGCGGAGACGCTGGAAAGCCTTATTACACCGCGTACGCGGGTCATTGTGCCGGTTCATTATGCCGGTGTAGCGTGCGATATGGATGCTATCATGACTGTTGCGAAGAAGCACAACCTGCTGGTTGTTGAAGATGCCGCTCAAGCTGTCGACTCCTACTACAAAGGTCGTCCCCTTGGCGGCATCGGTCACCTCGCTGCGTTCTCGTTCCACGAGACAAAGAACATCACCGCCGGAGGCGAAGGCGGGTTATTGGTGGTCAATGATGAACGTTTTGTGCGGCGGGCAGAGATTATATGGGAGAAGGGTACAAATAGGGCAGAGTTCTTCCGCGGAGAGGTAAACAAATACGGCTGGGTGGACATGGGCAGTTCCTTCCTACCTGCAGAAATCAATGCCGCATTTCTATGGGCCCAACTAGAGAACTTGGACGAGATACAGGACAAGCGAAAGCAGCTGTGGCAACGGTACTACGAACTGCTGCAACCTCTGTCGGAGCGGGGTCTGTTCTGCCTGCCGGACATTCCGAAGTATGCGTCCAACAATGCGCACATGTTCTATCTGACTTTGCCCGATTTGGACACGCGCACGGCACTCATCAGACATCTCAAAGAGAACGATATACTGGCGGTGTTCCACTATCTAAGTCTGCATAGCAGTGCTTATTATGCGGACAAACATGACGGGCGCGAGCTACCCAACTGTGACCGATATGCCGACACGCTGGTGCGTCTGCCGATGTACTATGACTTATCCATTGAGGACGTGGAACATATCTGCAAGGTCATCGGTGAGGGAGTGGCTTAAGGCGTGTCTAACGACCCTATCGCGGGCGCGGGGGGGGGAATCGCGTCCCAGGTGGCAGTCGTGGTCTGTGAGGATGCGCCCAGAGGCGCAATCGCGGGCGAGCCGATAAGGAGTTCTATGTCTGCTCCGCAGACTCGCGCGGCGCACTTACTCCTTCGAATGTCCACCGGACATTCTCGGTGCGCCTTAATCGCTTCACGTCCCAGGTGGGTCAGGTTCGTTCCAGGTTCGTTCCAGCATCGTTCCAGGTTCGGGTCAGGTTCGGGTCAGGTTCGGGAGGGGGAGCCCTCCCTATATGTGACGAGAGGGGCGGGAAAAGGGAATCCCCAATAGTGGGTATTGCAGGAATCCGGAAAAAGCAGTACCTTTGCAGTCCAAATTACACGCATTATGGCTGCAAACGAATATATCCGGGAAGGTGTGCATGTCCAGGAGGTGGACGCGCGCCGATTGGAAGAGGACCTGCTGCGCACGGCCGCGCTCATCGACAGGCACCAGCCGTTCATGGTACTGCTGACGCATTACGACGAACTGCTCGCCACGCGTCATGCTCTCAACTACAGGTTGTTAGGCAAACTGATGGGTATCTGTATCGGTCTGCCCGACGAACTCGACACGCTGCTAACCGAGGCACGCACATCGTTCCGCCACGTGCATGTGGACTACGGACCAGATATCGAGCGCAGCATCAACACCATCATCGATGAGTTGGTGCGCCATCCGGCCATCCGTCAGGAGCATTCGAAACGCTACATCGCGGTGCGCATGTTAGAGCGTCCCGAGGAGATGTTAGAGTTGCTGGCGGGAACGCCGGCGGACAGCAGTGCGTTGGAAGCCGTTGCAGCACGGGAGCGGGCACGTATCACCTCGCTGTACGACGGCCGCACCGCCGCCGACATCATCGCCCACGCCCGTGCGGGATTCGTGCACGGCGCGTTGGAGGAGACACTCACCCACGCACCTGACGACCAGGGGCACCCCTGGACTGACCGGTTGGACAAGGTACTGACTAACCGATGGTTAGGTTTTCCGATACTGATTCTGCTGCTGTATCTGGTGTTCGAATGCACGTTCACTCTGGGAGCCTACCCACAGGAGTGGCTGGCAGACGGCATTGATGCGCTGTGCGCGTGGCTGAACGAGGTACTGCCGGCGGGCTGGCTGACCAGTCTGGCGGTGGACGGTGTGGTCCGCGGCGTGGGAGCGGTGTTAGCTTTCTTGCCGAACATCATCATACTGTTCTTCTTCCTGTCGCTGATGGAAGACACGGGTTATATGGCGCGTGCCGCGTACCTGATGGACAAGATTATGCACATGGTCGGTTTGCACGGGCGTTCGTTCATCCCGATGCTGGTGGGCTTCGGCTGTAACGTGCCTGCTATCATGGCGGCGCGCGACATCGAGAACAAGAAAGACCGCACACTGACGATGCTGATGGTGCCGTTCATGTCGTGCTCGGCGCGTCTGCCGGTCTATATGCTGTTCATCGGGGCGTTCTTCCCCGGCCATAAAGCACTGATGATGATGGTGCTGTATGGTATAGGTATCGTATTGAGCATCTTGTTTGCACTCATCATGAAACGCACGCGGTGGTTCCGCCAGCCGCAGCAGGACTATGTCAGTTCGCTGCCGGCGTTCCGCCGTCCGACATGGCGTCGCACGGGTCTGCATATATGGGAGCGTGTGGCCGACTACCTGCAGAAAATCAGCACGGTCATCATATGGGCGAGTGTCATCATATGGGCACTGACGTATTTCCCGACGCACGACATGCAGGACATGGAGAATAGTTGGCTGGCAATGATTGGTCAGGCGGTGGAGCCGATAGTACGGCCGTTGGGATTCGACTGGAAGATGGCAGTGTGCCTGCTGACGGGTCTGCCTGCCAAAGAGGCTATTGTGAGCACGGTGGGCATCCTGTTCCCCGCCAACCTGAGCGGTGCTTTCAGTCCGGTCAGTGCACTGAGTTTCATGATTTTCGTGCTGCTGTACTTCCCCTGCGTGGCGACTATCGGCACGCTGCGGCGCGAAGCAGGGCGCGGCTGGGCATGGTTCACCGTTTTCCACTCGCTGCTGCTGGCATGGGTGATGGCATTTCTCACGTATCAAATAGGGTCACTACTGGTTGCCTGACATGAAGAAGCACCTGTTTATCATAGGATTATTCGGGCTATGCCCCTTATGGGCCGCGGCACAGGACAGTCTGTCCACCGCGGCTCCGGGGAGCGAGTACCGATTGCAGGAGGTGGATGTGGTGCAACGGCGCAAGGGAGTGACGCATGACAGGCAGTCCGCTTTTCAGACGGAGCGCATCGGCACGGAGGAGTTGTGCCGCGCGGCGTGCTGCAACCTGAGCGAAGCGTTCGAGACAAACGCCTCGGTGGATGTGAGTTACAGCGACGCCGCCACGGGTGCCAAGCAGATACGGCTGTTAGGATTGTCGGGCACGTATGTGCAGATGCTCACGGAGAACACCCCGGGCATCCGCGGACTCGGGCAGGCGTTCGGCATCGATTATATCCCGGGGCCATGGATGAGCAGCATACAGGTGAGCAAAGGGACATCGTCGGTCATCAACGGCTATGAGGCACTGACGGGGCAGATTAACGTCGAACTGCTCAAGCCCCAACTGGCGGAGCCGTTGGCCGTCAATGCGATGCTAAGCAGCGAGTTGCATGCGGAGGCTAACCTGACGGGCGGATGGCATATCACGCCACAGTTGAGCACCGGTGTGCTGGCGCACTACCAAGACATGTCGCTCAGGATGGACCATAACCACGACGGGTTTCTGGACATGCCGACCAACCGGCAGGGCAACGTACTGAACCGATGGTTCTACCACAACGGGCGGCACACGCTGCAGGTGCTGGTGCGGGGTTTATACGACCGCCGCACGGGTGGCCAGGCCACGGATAGCATCACCGCCGCGACACCTTACAGAATCGGGCTGCGCACATGGCGCGTGGAGGGCTTCATGAAGAACGGTATCCTCTTTGACGACGAGGGCACGCAGTCCATCGGCATCATCACCGCCGCCAACTACCATAACCAGCACAACACGTACGGGGCGCGGACATGGCAGGCGAGTCAGACCAACGCGTACCTGAACATTATCTACCGCGGCGTGTGGGACGCGTGCGACGCGCGGGCGGAGCAGAGCCACACACTCAATGCGGGACTCAGTCTGAACTACGACCGGTACCGCGAGCATATCGAGGGCTTCGGGCCGGCGGAACAGCGGGTGTTTGACCGATGGGAGGCCACGCCGGGAGTGTTTGCCGAATACACATACAAGCACGAGGAGGACCTGTCGCTGATAGCGGGTATGCGCGCCGACTGGTCATCTCAGTACGGGCTGTTCGCCACGCCGCGGCTGAATGTGCGCTATAGTCCGTGGGAGTGGTGGACAATACGTGCGTCGGCGGGACTGGGCTATCGGACGCCTAACCTGCTGGCAGACAATGCCGCCTACCTGCCGACGGCGCGGCAGTGGCACTATGAGGGCATCGCCCGGGCGGAGCAGGAGCGGGCACTCAATGCAGGCGGCGGCATGACCTTCGACATACCGATGGGCAACAGGACGATGCAGTTGACAGCCGAGTACTACTACACCCGTTTCCTGAGCGGGTTGATGACAGATATTGACGCGGACCTGCATGAGGTGCGTTTCTATAACCTGAGTGAGCAGGCGGGCACGCAGTCATTCGCGCAAAGTGCCCAGATTGAGGCGTCGATGGAGGTACTGCGGGGATGGACGCTGCTGGCGGCCTTCCGCTACACGGACACGCGGCAGACCACGTATAATAGTGCGCAGGCGGCGTGGTTGTTGCGCGAGCGACCGCTGCAGAACAAGTACAAGGTGCTGCTGACGACGAGTTACCAGACGCCTCTCAAGAAGTGGCAGTTTGATGTGACGGCGCAGCTGAACGGCGACGGTCGCATGCCGGACGGGTTCCGGATACCGCACATGATGCACCATGACGGCGCAATGGCCTTATCCACACAGTATTACACAACGGACGACGGCACGGTTCGTTACCGGATGTTCCCGCAACTGATGGCGCAAGTGACGCGTTATTTCCGGCACTGGTCGGTATATGTCGGGGCGGAGAACATGACGAATTTCCGGCAGGACGCACCGATAGTCGCAGCGGACGCGCCATGGGGGCCGGATTTTGATGCCTCGATGGTGTGGGCCCCGACGACAGGGTGGCATGTGTATGCGGGCTTCCGCTACGCATTACCCGGTGATGATGACTTATAAAAACACTGATAGACAGATGAAAAAGACTATTTTTATGCTCATGCTGACGTTGTGCAGCACGATGTTATGGGCGAAGGGTGAGCGTCAGACGGCTGTTTTTGCCGTGCCGATGACATGCCAAAGCTGCGTACAGCATATCGAGAAGAACATCGCTTTTGAGCCGGGAGTCAAGGATTTACGGTGCAACTTGGAGCAGAAGCAGGTGACGGTGGTCTTCGACCCTACGAAGAACAGCGTGGAGGGATTGTTAGAGGCATTCCGCGCAATCAAACGCCCTGCCACGGTTGTAGAGGTGAAAAGCGCCGAAGACAAGGGGAAGAAACGATAAGGGAATCGGAGCCGACAGGCGAATCACGCGGGAATCACGCGGAAACGGTACAGGTTTTCAGCAGGTATCACAGGTGGCCTCAGTTGCTTTTCCGCATGCGTGCTACTGCCTCTCAGCGCAAACGAAGCGGTCCTTGCCGTAAGCGTCTTGGAGGACGGTTACGGAGGTATAGCCGTGAGCGACAAGCAGTTGCGCTGTTTCGTAGGCAAGTTGCTCGTTGACTTCGAGGTAGAGATAGCGTCCGAGTCGGGACTGCGCGATACGGCGATAGAAGAGCAGCGGGTCGGAGTCAGGCACGAACAGGGCCGTTGACGGCTCATAATCAAGCACATTGGCAGACATAGAAGCACGTTCGGAGCAGCGGATATAGGGCGGGTTGCTGACGAGTATATCGACGGGACCGCCGAGCGCGTCCGAGAGGGATGTCTTTTCATCCAAGAAGTCTGCCTGTATCCAGTTGATTGGCACATTGTTGGCAGCGGCGTTCTCTTGTGCGACGGCCAGTGCTTCGGGGGATATATCCAGCCCGGAGACCTGCCACGAAGGGTGTCGGCGGCGGAGGGCGATGGCGATACACCCGCTGCCGGTGCCGATATCGAGCACGCGGAGCGTCTGTTCAGCGCCGTGTTCGCGGGCGATGAGTTCGACCAATTCGGCCGTCTCGGGGCGCGGAATGAGGGTTGCCGGCGTGACGCGCAACCGCAGTCCTGCCCAGTCCGTATGGCCGAAAATATACTGAATCGGCTCTTTTTTTAGTAATCTTGCGATAATTGTTTCGGTATTCGGAATATTTTTTGTATCTTTGCACCCGCGTTCTGTTCCCATGAGTATTTGGGTGCGGCTATAGCCGCATTCCTCAAGCACCCAGAAAGTGAGCGCGCGCGCCTCATCGTCCCCATAGACAGGAAGTAGGGCGGAATAGATTTGGTCGTAAAGAGCTAACATGGTGCAAAGATACAACAAAATGTCGGAATATGCAAATTATATGACCCGTTGCCTGCAATTGGCGCGCATGGGGGAGTATTATGTAGCCCCGAACCCGATGGTCGGGGCGCTGCTGTTCGATGCGGAGGGGAAGATTATTGCGGAGGGATGGCACGAGCAGTTCGGCGGTCCCCACGCGGAGGTCAACTGCTTTGCGCATGCCGAGCAGCGGGGCTACCGTGATTTCCGCGAGATGACGCTGGTTGTGAGTCTGGAGCCGTGTAATCATTACGGGAAGACGCCTCCTTGCACGGAGTTGATATTGCGTCACAGGCCGCGCCGTGTGGTGGTGGGGAGTTTGGACCCGAACCCGCTGGTGGCGGGTCTGGGTGTGGCGCGTCTGCGTGAGGCGGGTATCGAGGTGGTGACGGACGTGCTGCGCGACGAGTGCCGGGAGTTGAACAAGCGCTTCTTCATGCTGCATGAGCACCACCGGCCGTATGTCATACAGAAGTGGGCGCAGACAGCGGACGGATTTCTGGACCGCGTCAGGCAGTCGAAGGACGAGCCGGTACTGCGTATCTCGACGGCGGTGACCAAGCGGATTGTGCACAAGATGCGTGCGGAGAACATGGCGATTATGGTGGGTACGCGCACGGCATTGCTGGACAACCCGGCACTGCTCAACACCCACTGGGCGGGGCGCAACCCGATACGCGTGGTCTTGGACCGGAAGCATGTCCTGCCGCCCGACGCACGTATCTTCAGCGGCGACGCGGAGACGATTGTGTATTCGGACAACACGGAGTGGGATTTTGTGCTGCGAGACCTGGCGGAGAGAGGTATCCACTCGCTGTTGGTGGAGGGCGGTGCGACGCTGCTGGAGACGATTCTGCGGAGCGGGGTCTATGACGAGGTACATGTGGAGGTGGCGCCGGAGATGACTATCGGCGAGGGTGTGCCTGCCCCACGGATAGCTCTGCGCGGGATGCCGCAGCAGATTGACGGGCGACTGCTGTACGAATGGCGGGAGGAGCATGGGGAAGCATAACGACAGATTACTCTTTTAATCAACGAAATATGAGACATTGGATACGATATAGCATGGTTCTACTGGCGGCAGTGTGCCTGACAGGCTGCTCGTTCTTCGCGCGGCGTCAGCAGGCGGGTGCGCTGGTGGAGCTGAAGGGCAACTACCTCTATCAGGTTGATTTAGACCATATCACGGCGGGGCTGCACGGGGACGACAGCGCGCGCATCGCCAACGACTACATCCGGCAATGGGCGTCGGACATATTGCTGTACGACAAAGCGGCCGCGCATGCCGACTCGGCGTTGGAGACTCTGGTGGCCGAATACCGGCGTTCGCTCTATGTGCATGCCTATCAGCAGGAATACATCGCCCAGCACATGCCTACCGCCATCCCGGATAGCGTGGTGCAGGACTTCTACCAAACGCATCAGAACCGCTATATCCTGCAGGAGAGCATCGTGCGGGGCCTGCTGATTATCGTGCCGAACGGCGCGCCGGACATGAAGAAACTGCGCACATGGCTGCAAAACCTGACCGACGACAACATGGAGAACATCGAGAAATACGCATACCGCTATGCAGGTGGTTACGAACTGTTTACAGACCGTTGGTGCACCGCGGAGCAACTGCTGGCCCGCATCCCCTTCGAGCAGAACACGCTGGACGGGCTGCTGCGCCGCAACGACCAGATAACCGTGCAGGACTCGGTCAGCACGTTCATACTGCAAGTGACCGACAAGCGGCTGACGGGCGAGCCGATGCCGCTGGATTTCATCCGCCCCGACATAGAGAAGACCCTGCTGCAACAGCGGCAGACAGAGTGGCTGGAACGCCAACGAACCGAGCTATACCAACAAGCCATACGATATAACAACATCCGTTTTTATGAGAAACAACATGACGAATAAGACACGTAACCATATGATAGGCAGGGTGATGACGGCAGTGCTCTGCGCCTGTCTGTCCCTGCTGTCCGTCCGGGCGCAGAACAACATCATCGACGAGGTCATCTGGGTGGTGGGCGACGAAGCCATCCTGCGCAGCGAAGTCGAGGAAGAACGGTTGCGCGCCCAATACGAGGGACAGCCGATAGCCGGTGACCCCTACTGCATCATCCCCGAGCAGATAGCTATCCAGAAGCTGTTCCTGCACCAGGCGGAGCTCGACTCCGTCGAGGCGAACGAGTCGTCGGTGAGCCATCAGGTGGACATGCGTATCAACTACTACATCTCGCAGATAGGCTCCAAGGAGAAGATGGAAGAGTACTTCCGCAAGACCCAGACCGAGATACGCGAGGAGATGATGGTCAGTGTCCGCAACCAGATGATTATCCAACAGATGCAACAGAAGCTGACGGAGAACATCAAGCCCACCCCCTCGGAGATACGTAAGTTCTACGAGACGCTTCCCGCGGACTCGCTGCCCCTGATTCCGGCGCAGGTGGAGGTGCAGATACTGAGCTTCGAGCCATCCGTGCCTGTGGAGGAGACCGAGCGTATCAAGAGCAGCCTGCGTGAGTTCACGGAGCGTATCAACTCGGGAAGCGCCGACTTCTCGATGCTGGCCCGGCTGTACAGCGAGGACACCGAATCTGCCAAGCGGGGAGGCGAGTTAGGCTTTGTGGGCAAAGGTCAGCTGGTGAGCGAGTTCGCCGAAGTGGCCTTCAACCTGACAGACCCGCGCAAAGTGTCGCGTATCGTACAGACGGAGTACGGATACCACATCATCCAGCTCATCGAGAAACGGGGCGACCGCATCAACTGCCGCCACATCCTGCTGCGTCCGCGCGTGTCGGCGACGGACAAGATACGCGCTATCCAGCGACTGGACTCCATCGTGCAGGTGGTGGACAGCGGGCTGATAACCTTCGAGCAGGCGGTGCTCTTCTACTCGCAGGACAAGGACACACGGCTGAACGCCGGACTGATGACCAACCAGAACTCCGGCAGCAGCAAGTTCGAGTACCAGGACCTGCCCTCCGACATCGCCAAGCAGGTCTATAACATGCAGGTCGGCGAGATATCCAAGCCGTTCGTGATGATGGACAAGCAGCGCAACCGCGAGATATGCGCCGTGGTGCGTCTGCGCTCCCGTACCGACGTCCACCGGGCTAACCTGACGGACGATTTCCAGGTCATACGGCGCATGCTGGAGCAGAAGTTGTCCGTCGAGTTCCTGGACCAATGGATACGACGCAAGCAGACCGAAGTATATGTACAGATAGACCCCGAGTGGTCGGGGTGTGATTTCCAATATCCCGGTTGGATTCATTAGGCGGACAGGCGTATCGTGAGGCACAGAAGCAGTCATAGTATCGTTTGGATAGCGGGGCTATTGGCCCTGCTTCCGCTCGGTATCTCCGCCCAGACGACCGTCTATCTGGAGCGCTCCAACACCTTGTCCTTCGATGAGGAGCGGCTGCCCGACGCCCAGATACTGCGCGGCGACGTCTGCTTCCGCCACGACTCGGCGCTCATGTTCTGCGACTCCGCCTATTTCTTCGAGAAGACCAACTCGCTGACCGCCTTCAGCCACGTGCGCATCGTGCAGGGGGACACGCTGTCCGCCTACGGCGACGTGCTCTACTACGACGGCAACACACGCATCGCGCGGCTGCGCCGCCATGTCCGCCTCATCCACCGCGGCACGACCCTGACGACCAACAGCCTCAACTACGACCGGCAACGCAACCTCGCTTACTACTTCTCCGGCGGGGTCATCCGCGACTCGCTCAACACACTGGTCTCGCAGTGGGGGCAATACACCCCGCCGACGTCGCAGGCCGTCTTCCGCCACGATGTCCGGTTGGACAACAACCGCTTCGTGCTCACGGCCGACACCCTATGCTACAACACAGGCAGCAAGCGGGCCGACCTGGTAGGCCCCACCACCATCGTCTATGAGGGAGAGACCACCATCCTGTCCTCGCTCGGCATCTACCACACCGACACGGAGCAGTCCACCCTGTACCAGCGTTCGCGCGTGCTCCACAGCGACGGGCAGAGCCTGACGGGCGACACTATCTACTACGACAAGCGCATCGGATACGGACGCGTGCGGGGGCATATGGAGGCGGCCGACTCCGCACAACAAGCGACGCTCTACGGCAACTACGGCGAGCTCTACGAGACCGACAACCACGGCTATGCCACGGGCAACGCGCTGATGGTGGACCGCTCGGATAGCGCGGCCTATACCTATATCCATGCCGACACACTCTTCACCGAGCAGTGCCCCTACCCCGAGGGCGACTCCACATGGCGGCGTGTGCGCGGGCATCACCACGTGCGCATCTACCGCACGGACCTGCAGGCTGTGTGCGACTCGGCCGTCTATATAGGGCGCGACTCCCTGTTCTCGCTCTACACCCTGCCCGTATGCTGGAGCGACAGCCAGCAGATATCGGCTGACAGCATCCGTATCTATATCCGCGACGGGGCCGTCAACCGCATGGAGGCCGAGGGGCAGTGTCTGGCCGTGCGCCAACTGCCGGACGAGCGCTACAACCAGATGGCCGGCAAGCAGATGACGGCCTACATCACCGACAACGAGTTACGACGGCTCGATGTCAGCGGCAATGCCGAGACGCTCTTCTACCCCGACGACCGGGGCGAGCTCATCGGACTCAACGCCACCGTCTCCAGCAATGTCTCGCTCTACTTCGCCGACCGCCACATCGAGCATATCCTCTTCACCACCCAGACCACCGGCACGCTCTACCCCCTGGACCAGATACCCGAGGGGCAGGACCGGCTCGCCGGCTTCTTCTGGGCCGACGAGGAACGCCCCCGAGGGCCGCAGGACGTATTCCGCCACCCCGCGCCTACGCCCCGCACCGGAGCACCCGCGCCGCAGGCTGTCGAACCGGCCGCCGCTACGCAACAAGCACCGGCGCCACCTGTCAAGCAGAAGACCAATAAACGCAAACGATAACTAATCACACACATAATGACACGTATCCAACACCTCACAACCGCCGTCCTGATGACGGCACTCATGCTCATCCACCCGCTGTACACCGCCGCCCAAGAGCAGCCGCAGTGGGTCGGGTTCCAAATCGGCTACGCCAGCCCCACGCTCTACGAGGGACTCGCCCAAGGCAGTGAGAACTACACCCTGCGCGGCAAGAGCAGCCGACTCGACGGACTGAAGGTCGGCTTCCTGTACGACGCTACCCTCATCCAAGGCTTCGGCTTCACCTTCGGGCTCAACTACACCTTCGGGCGCACGCAGAACAACTGGGCGACCCCCGAGGGACAGATAGCCCTCTACCCGCAGCAGCGCACCGAAGCCCTCTACCACCAGATAGAGATGCCCATCGAATGGCAGTACAAGTGGGAGGTGGCAGGCAACACATGGGTCATCGTCTATTCCGGCCCGACCATCCAGTACCATATCGCATGGAACGACAACGCCTACCGCCGCACCATGCCCGACGAGAGCCTCCTCACCGGCCACAAGAACCTGTTCAGCAAGGACGACGCCGGCGATTTCGCACTCAGCCCCCTCGGCGTGACCTGGGGACTCGGACTCGGATTCCAGTATGACAAGTTCTTCATCCGCGGCGGATACGACTTCGGCCTCATCAATGCCTATCAGGGCTGGTACTACCACGAGGATGCGGATACCGACCACAAGATACGCTCCCGCTTCGACCAGTGGCAAATCAAGGTCGGCGTCTATTTCCTGCGCTTCTAATCCCCTACCCGATATTCACCCACACAATCCTCTACAACCTTGATTCCCCGCGAAACCATCGACCGTGTCTTCTCCGCCGCCCGCATTGAGGAGGTGGTCGGAGACTATGTCTCGCTCAAGAAACGAGGCGCCAACCTCATCGGCTTATGCCCCTTCCACACCGAGAAGACGGGGTCCTTCACCGTCTCCCCGAGCAAGGGTATATACAAGTGCTTCGGTTGCGGCAAGGCCGGCAATGTCGTCGGCTTCGTCATGGAGATAGAGCAGTGCAACTTCTCCGACGCCATCAAGCAGGTCGCACGCAAGTACCACATCCCCATCGAGGAGCGCGAACTCACGCCCGAAGAGCAGCAGCGGCAGGACGACCGCGAGTCGATGTTCGTGGTCAATGAGTTTGCCAACAAGTGGTTCCAGCAGCAGTTGTGGGACACGCCCGACGGCCAGCATATCGGACTCGCCTATTTCCGCCAGCGCGGACTGCGGGACGACACTATCCGCAAGTTCGGTCTGGGCTTCTCCCCCGCCAAGGGCAACCCCCTCGCGGCGGCACTCAAGCAGCAGGGCTTCGTCGAGTCCTATATCCTCAACAACCCCGACACGGGTATCGGCACGGGTATATGCGGACGCTCGGAGGACGGGCGTCTGTACGACCGCTTCCGCGACCGCGTCATCTTCCCCATCCACACCGTCTCGGGCAAGACCGTCGCCTTCGCCGGACGTATCATGTCCAACCGCAAGGACGTAGGCAAGTACGTCAACTCGCCCGACTCCATCATCTACTCCAAGACCAACGAGTTGTACGGCATCTATCTGGCCAAGCAGGCTATCGCGCGGCAGGACCTGTGCTACCTGGTGGAGGGGCAGATGGATGTCATCAGCATGCACCAGGCCGGCATAGAGAACGTCGTAGCCAGCGGCGGCACAGCCCTCACACGCCAGCAGATACGCCTCATACGCCGCTTCACGGCCAACATCACCGTCCTCTACGACGGCGACGCGGCCGGCATACACGCCGCCATACGCGGTATCGACATGTTCCTCGAGCAAGGGTTCAACGTCAAGGTGCTGCTCCTGCCCGACGGCGAAGACCCCGACTCCTTCGCACGCAGCCGTAACGCCTCGGACTTCATCGAATACATACGGGCGCACCAGACTGACTTCATCCGCTTCAAGGCGGGACTGCTCAGCCGGGACGCCGCCGGCGACCCGCAGAAGTTCTCCGAACTCATCCGCGACCTCGTACAGTCCATATCGCGCATCCCCGACTCCATCACGCGGCAGGTCTATATCAAGGACACCGCCGACCAACTCCATATCCAGGAGCAGTTGCTCACGCGGGAGGTGGCGCGGCTGCGCGTCAACTTCATCGCCGAGCAGAAAGAGCGCGAGACCGCGCGCAACGCTGCGCCCGCGCAGGCGGAAAATCCTGTGACACAGACGACTCCCGCGACGCAGAGCGCGCCGACGGCTCCTGTCAACGATGTCGCGGCGGCTATCCGGCAGTCGTCCGCCCAAACCATCAATGACTCGCTGCTCAACGAGAACTTCCGCAACATCATCCAACTGCTGGTGCGCTACGGAGAGCGCCCCGTCTTCCAGACCTCCGAGGGGGTCATCGTGTCCGTGGGCGACTATATCCTCTCCGAGTTGCAGAACGACGGCATCGAGTGCCCGAACGCTCTGTATCAGGCTGTACTGAACGAGTATGCCGCCCACTGCCACGACGAGAACTTCGTGGCGGAGACGTTCTTCAAGTTCCACCACGACCCCGCCATCAGCGGGCTGGCCGTCGAACTCATCGCCGACCGCTACCAACTCAGCCGTATCTACTCGCGGCAGAGCATATCCGAGAACGTCACCCAAGAGGTCAAACTGCCGACCGACGAGGACAACCTCGCCCAACTCGTCACACAGTTCCTGCTGGAACTCAAGTACACCACTATCAATCAGCGTATTGACGCCCTGGAGACAGCTCTGAAGGCCGCACAGCAGCAGAACGACTGGGAGCAGATGCGCCTGATAATGACCGAGCAACCGCAGCTGCTCAACATCAAGAACCAAATCAGTCAGGCCCTCGGCAACCGGGTCATAACACTCTGATACACACTGCTATGCTATTCCCTGAAATCATATACGGTCCTATCCGCTCGCGCCGTCTGGGTCGCTCGTTAGGGGTCAACCTCATGCCTGTCGATGCCAAGTTGTGCACCTTCGACTGCGTCTATTGCGAGTGCGGGTGGAACACGGCGGTACCGCACCCCGTGCTGCCCACCGCGGCGCAGGTGCGCCAGGCGCTCGAAGATAAGTTAATCAGCCTGTCGGGCCCAATGGCAGATGGTAAATGTCCAAATGGTAATTGCCTCGATGTCATCACCTTCTCCGGCAACGGTGAGCCGACACTCCACCCGGATTTCCTTACCATCATACGCGACACCTGCGCGCTGCGCGACCGCTACTGCCCGACGGCCAAGGTGAGCGTGCTGAGCAACAGCACCCAACTCGGGCGGCCGGACGTGGTCGAGGCGCTCCGCCTGTGCGACAACCGCATCCTCAAACTGGACTCCGCCATCGACGAGACCATGCGTCTCATCGACCGTCCTGTCAATAAGGCGCTTACGGTCAGTCAGGTCGAGGCGTGGCTCCGCCTGTTCGACGGCGACTTCACCCTGCAGACCTGCTTCCTGCGCGGCACACACGACGGGCATGTCATTGACAACACGACGGCGGAGGAACGGGCGGCATACTACCGCCTGGTGGACCGGCTGCGCCCGCAGCAACTGATGCTCTATGTCATCGACCGTGTCACGCCCTGCCCCACCCTGTGCAAACTGAGCGCGGAGGAGATGGCGGACATCGCCCGCCCCCTGCGGGAGAAGGGCTATAACGTGATTGTAACAGCCTGATGAAGATACTGATAGCACCACTCAACTGGGGGCTCGGTCATGCGACACGCTGCATCCCCCTCATCCGCCGGTGGCTCGGGCGCGGGGATGAAGTGGTGCTGGCGGGCGACGGAGAGAGTCTGGCGCTGCTCCGGCGCACGTTCCCTCACCTGCCGACGCGCCCGCTGGCCCCGTTGCATGTGCGATACAGCCGCGGCTCTTCGCAGGTCGGTGCCATGGCGGCGATGATACCCGCACTCGGTCTGTTCTGTCTGCGCGACCGTCGGGCACTGCGGCAACTGCTTGCGGAAGAGCCGTTCGACATTGTCGTCTCCGACAATCGTTTTGCCCTCTACCCTTTCCGCCATGCCCACCGCGGCACACGTTTCGTGTATATCACCCACCAGTTGCGCATTCTCCTGCCCCGCCGCTGGCAGTGGCTCGCGCCCGTGGCGACGGCGCTGCACCGTGCGTTCTACGGGCGCTACGACGAGGTGTGGGTGCCCGACTACACCGACCCCGCGGAGAGTCTGGCGGGCAAACTGGCGCACCCGGCCGAGGTGCCGGCAACGGTCACCTATATCGGCCCGCTCAGCCGCTTCGAGCACGCGGAGGCGACGGAGGCGAAGACGGGGTATGATGTGCTGGCGTTGCTGAGCGGCCCCGAGCCGCAGCGGTCGATGCTGGAGGCGGCACTCGTCGAGCGCTACCGCGACAGCGGGCAGCGCGTGCTCATCGTACAGGGCAAGCCCATGGGGCCGATGGTGCCCCTCAGCAAGGGCGGTATCACCCGTGTCCCGCACCTGCCGGACGAGCGGCTGCTGCCCCTGCTCCTCGGCACGCCGCACCTCATCGCACGCAGCGGCTACACCACCGTCATGGACATGCACGTGCTCGGACTGAGCGGCAAGGTCGAATGGATACCCACGCCCGGCCAACCCGAGCAGGAGTATATCGCCGAACAGACCTGGAACAGAGCTGGAACAGAGCTGAGGGGCGAAAAAGGCTGATTTTGAGAGAAATGACACGGTCAGCATCGTTCCAGGTTCGTTCCAGCATCGTTAGGGGCACTGATAATCAGTCGAATAGCCAAGAGTCGAAAGTCGAAAGTCAAAAGTCGAAAGCGTCATTCCCGGTACTCAGTTCCGTCTGACTCACCTGGGACGTGAAGCGATTAAGGCGCACCGAGAATGTCCGGTGGACATTCGAAGGAGTAAGTGCGCCGCGCGAGTCTGCGAAGCAGACATAGAATTCCTTATCGGCTCGCCCGCGGATGACCGGAACGGGCAGGGCATCGGACTTTACTGCACCGCTGCGTCTGACGACGCACTCGCGGGCGAGCCGCCCGCGTCCCAGGTGTGTCCCAGGTGTGTCCATGGCGAGTCGGTTGGGTCAGGTAACGGTCAGGTAACGGTCAGGTAACGGCGGAAAGAGGGAAGAAAAATGCACTTTTAGTGCATAAAATTTCGCAGATTCAGAAAAAAAGTGTACCTTTGTAGTCGAATAATAAGGAGTCGAAAGCTCGCTTCGCTAAAAGTCAAAAGTCAAAAGCCATTTATGATTACTATGAATGCCGATATGAATGAACCTATCCAATTGCCCGAGAACGCCGGTCGGCCGTTGCGTGAGGGCGAGAAATACACCCCTATTCTGCGCCCCGAGCAGGAGTATCCGGAGGTGACGCCATACAGCGTCACCTTGGGCGTAGTCATGGCTATCATCTTCTCCGCCGCGGCGGCCTACCTGGGACTGAAGGTGGGTCAGGTGTTCGAGGCGGCCATCCCCATCGCCATCATCGCGGTGGGCCTGAGTTCGGCGCTCGGTCGCAAGAACGCGCTGGGCGAGAACGTGCTGATACAGAGCATCGGCGCCTCGTCGGGCGTCATCGTGGCGGGCGCTATCTTCACGCTGCCCGCGCTCTATATCCTGCAGGACAAATACCCCGAGATAAGCGTCAACTTCATGCAGGTGTTCCTGTCGAGCCTGCTGGGCGGCTGCCTCGGCATCTTGTTCCTCATCCCCTTCCGCAAGTATTTCGTGCAGGAGAAGCACGGCGAATATCCGTTCCCGGAGGCGACTGCGACGACGCAGGTGCTGGTGTCGGGTGCGCAGGGCGGGTCGCAAGCCAAGCCGCTGCTCTGGGCAGCAGGCATAGGCGGTCTGTATGACTTCGCCGTCAGCACCTTCGGCCTGTGGACGGAGCAACTGAGCACGCGCATGACGGCGTGGGGCGAGGCCGTGGCGATGAAGACCAAGCTGCTGTTCAATATCAACACCTCCGCCGCCGTCCTCGGTCTGGGCTATATCATCGGCCTGAAGTACGCGGCGGTCATATGCGCGGGTTCGTTCTTTGTGTGGTGGGTGCTGCTGCCGCTGCTGGGCACGGTGCCGGGCATGGAGAGCACAGACCCGCAGGCCCTCTTCCTCCAATACGGCCGCAGCATCGGCATCGGCGCGATAGCCATGGCGGGTCTGATAGGCATCGTCAAGAGTTGGGGCGTGATAAAGAGCGCCGTGGGGCTGGCCGGCAAGGAGCTGGGCAGCAAGGGCAAGGATGTGGCGCAAGCCACGCTACGCACCGAGCGCGACCTGTCGATGCGTCTGCTCGTGATAGCGACCATCGCCGCACTGCTCATCACGCTGGTCTTCTTCTGGGTGGGCGTGCTGCATAACTTCATGCAGGCGCTGGTGGCGTTCCTGGTAGTGGCCGTCATTGCGTTCCTCTTCACCACCGTAGCGGCCAACGCTATCGCCATCGTGGGCAGCAACCCCGTGAGCGGCATGACCCTCATGACCCTCATCGTGGCGTCGGTGGTGTTCGTGGCTATCGGCATGAAAGGTGCGAGCGGCATGGTGGGTGCGATGGTCATCGGCGGCGTCGTCTGCACGGCACTGAGCATGGCGGGCGGCTTCATCACCGACCTGAAGATAGGCTACTGGACCGGGACCACGCCGCGCAAGCAGGAGGCGTGGAAGTTCCTCGGCACACTGGTGAGCGCAGCCACGGTGGGCGGCGTCATCATCATACTGAACAAGACCTACGGCTTCACGGGGGAGAACGCCCTGGTGGCTCCGCAGGCTAACGCCATGGCGGCCGTCATCGAGCCGCTCATGTCGGGGCAGGGCGCACCGTGGATGCTGTATGCCGCCGGTGCCATACTGGCCCTGCTGCTCAACATGCTGGGCGTGCCCGTGCTGGCTTTTGCGCTGGGTATGTTCATCCCCCTGAGTCTGAACACCCCGCTGCTCGTCGGCGGTGCGGTGTCGTGGCTGGTGAGCCGCGAACGCAAGCAGGACGGTGAGCAGGCGGCCGAGCGGGCGCAGGCGCGTCAGGAGAAAGGTACACTCATCGCCTCGGGCTTCATCGCCGGCGGCGCCCTGATGGGTGTGGTCAGCGCAGCGATACGCTTCGCCGGCGCAGACTGGTACATGACCGAATGGGCTGGCAGCAGCACCGCCGCCATCCTCGGCATCGTCGCCTACGTAGCCCTCATCGCCTACTTCATCATAGCCGCCAACAGAAATAGTTCGAAATAGTTCGAAATAGTTTAAGATAGTTCGAAATAGTTTAAGATAGTTCAAGATAGTTCAAAATAGTTTAAAATAGTTTAAGGTAGTTCCAAATAGTTCAAAATAGTTCCTAATAGTCGACCACTATAAACAACTTCAAACCATTTTAAACGACTTTAAACAACTTCAAACAACTTCAAACAACTATAAAGATGACTACTCTATCTCATAGCGAAAAAGAGGCTATCATGGCAGACATGAAGTCCTTCGACGAGCCTATGCCGGCAGTAGGCATCTTCTGGTACGACCCGAAAGAGCATGACTTCTTCGGAGTCTATAAGAAAGTGCTGACCCCGAAGAAGATAGAGGAAGCCGCGGATAAAGGCCTGCCCTACATCAACTATCAACGACTGCATCGACAGATATGGAAGGAACACTACTTCCGCGCAATGGCGGAGAACAAACCCACTAAGTTCAAAGGCGATTATACCCAAGTGCCGCGGGGACGTGTCGCATGGAGCGTGAATAAGTTCGTCGTCTTCGTCGGACAATGGGCTAAAGAGAGAGAAGACGAACTGACGGAATTGCTGGACAAGTATTTCGCACTCCCGTACTTCGAGTTCCGCTACGATGAGCACTGGGACCTCGGACACGGCTGGTCAGGCGACCTGTGAGAACAAAATAGTTCGAAATAGTTTAAGATAGTTCAAAATAGTTTAAGCCGACCACTATAAACAACGTTAAACAACTATAAACAACTTTAAACAATTCTAAACAACTTTAAACAATTCTAAACAACTTATCACCATGGTATCTTACAAAGAACTCGGTCTGGTGAACACCCGTGAGATGTTCAAGAAGGCCATCAACGGCGGATACGCTATCCCCGCATTCAACTTCAACAACATGGAACAGCTGCAGGCTATCATCAAAGCTGCTGCTGAGACCAAGTCACCGGTCATCCTGCAGGTGTCCAAGGGCGCACGTAACTACGCCAACCAGACACTGCTGCGCTACATGGCACAAGGTGCCGTAGAGTACGCCAAAGAACTCGGCTGGGAGAATCCCCAGATATGTCTCCACCTCGACCACGGAGACAGCTTCGAGCTGTGCAAGAGCTGCGTGGACTTCGGTTTCTCGAGCGTGATGATTGACGCCAGCTCGCTGCCCTACGAGGAGAACATCGCCCTGACGAAGAAGGTGGTGGACTATGCTCACCAGTACGACGTGACCGTTGAGGCCGAGCTGGGCGTGCTGGCCGGCGTAGAGGACGAGGTACAGGCTGAAGAGAGCCACTACACCCGCCCCGAGGAGGTCATCGACTTCGCTACCCGCACCGGCTGCGACTCGCTGGCTATCTCTATCGGCACCAGCCACGGCGCCTATAAGTTCAAACCCGAGCAGTGCACCCGCGACCCGAAGACCGGTCGTCTGGTACCTCCCCCCTTGGCCTTCGACGTACTCGACGCCATCATGGAGAAACTGCCGGGCTTCCCCATCGTACTGCACGGCTCCAGCAGCGTACCGCAGGAGTATGTGGACATCATCAACGCCAACGGCGGCAAACTGCCCGACGCAGTAGGTATCCCCGAGGAGCAACTGCGCAAGGCCGCCAAGAGCGCTGTCTGCAAAATCAACATCGACTCCGACAGCCGTCTGGCCTTCACCGCAGCCGTGCGCAAAGTGTTCGCCGAGAAACCCGGTGAGTTCGACCCGCGCAAATACTGCGGCCCGGCACGCGACCTGATGGAGGAGCTCTACAAGCACAAAATCATCAACGTGCTCGGCTCCGACGGCAAGGCATAA
>JAFUUE010000015.1 GCA_017483945.1 Paludibacteraceae bacterium
AAGATGATTAACTTTGTTGATTAGTACACTACAAAGTTACTAAATATCAACGATATGTGCAACTTTTTTGTCGCTTATTTTAAGTCAAAGAACACTTATTTTTAATTCCGCCAACAGGTTAAGATATATATCCATGATGTCGGATTATCTCACATCTATCTCAAACTACCTGATTAGAAAACGTATATGAACAGGTTAAGCACATGGAGCATGGTCATAGGCGTTTGTATTATGGCCTCTTGTCGGAAGGCACCGCAACCGGATACCGCTGTTTTGCCGGAACATACTCGGGCCATTATTGATTATTTCTTAGACGAGACAGAGAGTCACTATACGGACGAGAATGTATTTTCCTTGGAGGGATGTTTTAGTGCTGACAGCAGTTATTATTACTTATATATTTACGCCACAGATTCACTGCTTGCGAAGCCTTATGGTATATGTGGGGGAGTTGTCCATTACAGGGGATATGATATATCATTGTTCGGCAACTCGTGGAATGATTATTTTTGGTCATCAGATACAACATATTCTATACCCAAGACAAACTCACGCATAGAGGACGAATTTATCTTTTATGACCCAATAGGATGGACTATCTGTATTTATACAACTGACACAACGATTATTCATTCCCGCTCGGATTTCCCGATTTTGTCATCTATGCCTATTGAAGAATATCGTCAGACATTATGTGACTCTCTTCAGGCAATAATAAAACACTAATTCCACATCTCTCCAACGGATGTTATTACAATGAGAAAGAGCCTTTATATAATCTCTGGGGTACTCCTGATGCTAATCCTATGGGGGACGCTGTTCCATTGTAACACCCGAAGATTAGGCTGCGGATATTGGTTAGACATAGAGGGTAAACGCATATTCGGTCCCACCATAGACATTCCGCCTGAGGTTATACATGTTGAGAACCATGATACATTCATAATCATAAAACAACTGCCATTAAAGACACCGGAGGAGGCTGTTTATGAACGGACTTATACGTATCCTGCCGGCCGGGATTCCACTTATTACTGGATTATTTATAAGACAAATCACCGATATCATGGTCCTATGTTATATGATGAGTATCTACAGATTCGTAAATATATAAAACTATGAGACATAACAACATGTTTATAGATAACGCTATTAGAATACTACTCTTTATTCTTGTGATATGCCCTTCCCTTGCGCCGGCAAAGAATAAAGAAATTCCCCTATTCCCGGAGAATCAGGAAGAGATATCTTTTCTTTACCATAAAGAAGAAATAAAGCGCATTTCCCATCCCTCTTCCCCATATATTTCCCCATATATTACATTATATGTGATTTCCCAATATATTACATTATATGCGAATCACACCTACGAATACTACGCACTGTATTATTTTCGTACTGTTGGAGGAAATGTAAAGCATTATTCTTATGGGACCTGGGAAATGGATGGTAAATATATCACATTGAATAGTGCATTAAATGATTCTTTGCAATGGGAGAAAAGATGGAGGGGAAATGGGGTAAATACGGTTCGTATGGTAGTATACAATTATGAAGAAATTAGAAATGCAAGACTTCGCCTTTCAAACGATGGTACACGATTGTACCTATTAGGGAGAATGTCCGGAGGATTCTTCCAAAAACGCACACATCGCGTATTGAAAAAGACAGATTACGTGATGCATCTAAAAGATAAGGAACCTGAAAGTTATGAAGACATGATGCGAAAAGTCTCAGAAATCATAGAAAAGAGATCCCAGAATCATTAGTGCTTATAAAAGGAACATTTGTTGTCATTCTCAATCCTATAACCCTATGTCAAAACGTATTGTAACCTATCTGTTGATAATGTTGTGCTGCGTGTCAAGCCCGGCACAAGCGCACGGTGATGCCTCTAACCTGTATCGGGTTAAGAGTATAACACGTCACCAGAACTGTGCATATGTCATCATCGCCACCAAGGGAGGAGAATCCTACTATATTATCAGTCCTATAAAAGAAGACAAGAAAGGCCTGTGTAAAGACGGATGCCGAGAAATTAAAGCGGGAGGTAAGTATCGCTTTTACCTGAACTATCTGCTTCCCATCTCGGAGTATATGGAAAGACTCTGGGGAATAAAGGCAATGCCATGGAGTCCCTACATGGGACTGGATATTGGATGTTGCACGTTTACATCCGACCCTAAATATAACTCCCAAATATGGATAGGGAGCAATATCATCGGGCGCTATTGCAACGAAAACACGACCGGCGTCTCCCGGATGGATAGTTTGTCCATGCTGCACGCAGAGGTCTTATTCAGCAATCACGATGTAGAGTTATCCTCTTCCTCGGTTGTTCCCGAAGCGAACGACAGCGGTCTGGTTGCTTTCCTTTTGGGGCGGCAGTCCGGAGAATTCAACCTCTTGGTACAACGACCTGATGATTCGGAAGAGCATATCCGTTTAGAGGAGTTGTCCGTACCGGATACCACCTCGCTGTTTGTGTATCCGAGGCCATTTGCCTTGCCGTTGAAGCTCTATGCTTCTCCCCACGTAGATGATTCGCCGGTGAGGGCATGGGGCGTCGGGACGAGCGACAGACTCCGAGTGGTTGATGTGTATGGCATATGGCTGCAGGTGCAGTTCCATTGCGGAAAAATACCTTATACAGGGTGGATACTACATTCCGACTATTCCCCCCATCCCGTTTTCCCCCGGGATACAACAGAAACAGAAGATGAAGAATAAATTAGCCGCTATATTTAGCATACTCTTGTCATTCCCCGTGATGACAATAGGGCAATCGGAATATATCCCCCCGCTTAATGGACTGTAAGCACCTGAATGCAGACGAAGTGTATTCTCCTATTTTTTGTAACTTTGCATAAAAACTGCATTTGCTGTTGGACAGTACAATATGCTCTAAATATATGCCCTAAATGGCTCGTCTGCATAAAAAAGATGCGGCGAGTTCTTGCATATATGCAATTTTTGTTGTAAATTTGCACTCCTGTTCGCGTATTCACAACTCGGCAGAAAGGAGAGATTTCCAATCACACTACAATACAATGAAACGTTTATTTTATTTTATTTCCGCAATCGCTATGACCATGACAGCGTGCACTCCCCGGGAGGGAAACCCGTTACTCACGCCTCAAGACACTCCCTACGGTGTGCCGGCGTTTGACCAAGTGCGCACAGAGCACTATCTGCCTGCTTTTGAGGAGGCCATCCGTCAGTACGACGAGGAGGTCACCGATATTATCCGCTGCGCGGAAGCACCTACGTTCCACAACACGATAGCGGCACTGGACCGTGCGGGTCTTCTGCTGGAGCAGGTGGAGGGTGTGTTCTTCAACGTGCTGGAGGCGGACGGCAATGAGACGATGGACTCCATCGCCGAGCAGGTGACGCCGATGGTGACAGACTGTCACGACCGTATCCTGCTGAATGACTCGCTGTTCCGTCGCGTGAAAGCCGTGTATGAGCAACGCGGCGAGTTAGGATTGACACCGGAGCAGCTGCGCCTGACGGAGGAGACCTACCGTTCGTTTGTGCAGAACGGCGCCGAGTTGACGGAGGAGCAGAAAGAGCGTCTGCGTGCGATCAACCAAGAGTTGGGTATCCTCTCCCTGAAATTCGGCCAGAACGTAGTGGCGGAGACGAATGCATGCCGGCGTTTTGTGACGGATGAGGCCGAGTTGGAAGGTCTGCCCGAGAGTGCCAAAGCGGCGGCAGCGGAGGCGGCCACGGCTGCCGGTCATCCCGGCGAGTGGCTCTTCACGCCCAAGCGCACCTCGTTCACGCCGGTGCTGCAGTACTGCGCCAACCGTGAGTTGCGTCGCCAACTGCTGATGGACTACACCACGCGTGCCAACCATGACAACGAGTACGACAACAAGGCCATCATCAATCAGACAATGCGTCTGCGCACGGAGAAAGCCCACCTGTTCGGGTTCGACTGCTCGGCCGATTATATACTGCAGGATGCGATGGCGAAAGACGGTCGTACGGCGATGACGCTGCTCATGCAGGTGTGGGGGCCGTCCCTGCGGGCCGCACAGCGCGAAGCAGCCGAACTGCAGGTCATCATGGACGAGGACCTGCCGGGCGAGAAGCTGCAGCCGTGGGACTGGTGGTACTACGCGGAGAAACTGCGTGTGCGCAAGTATGCGCTCAACGAGGAGGAACTCAAACCGTATTTCGAGTTGGGCAATGTACGCCGCGGCGTGTTTGCGCTGGCCGGCAAGTTATACGGGCTGCAGTTTGAGCCGTTGAAGGACATGCCCGTCTATAACCCGGAGGTGGAGGTATTCCGCGTGACCGACGCCGAGGGCGCGTTTATCGGCATCCTCTACACCGATTATTTCCCGCGTGCAGGCAAACGTCCCGGCGCATGGATGAACAATATCATGCCGCAATATGTGGATGACAACGGAGTCAATCACCGTCCCGTCATCATCAATGTCGGTAACTTCAACCGCCCGACGGCGGGTAACCCGTCGTTGCTGTCGATGGACGACGTTGAGACGCTGTTCCATGAGTTCGGTCATGCGCTGCACGGTCTGCTCTCCCAGGCGACATATCGTTCGTTGTCAGGGACGAACACGCCGCGCGACTTCGTGGAACTGCCGAGCCAGTTCATGGAGAACTACTGCTACGACCCCGACATCATGCGTACCTACGCGTTCCACTACCGGACGGGGGAGGTCATGCCGGACAGCCTGATTCAGAAAATCAACAACGCCGCCAAGTTCAATCAGGGCTTTGTGGAGACGGAGCTGCTGTCCGCCTCTATCCTGGACATGGACTACCACCTGCTGACCGATGTGGACACTATTGATGTGAACGCGTTCGAGGCGGCCTCGCTGAAGCGGATGGGCATGCTGCCGGAGATTATTGTGCGCTACCGTTCGACATTCTACAATCATATCTTTACCACCGGCTATGAAGCGGGTTACTACAGCTACACATGGTCGGCCGTGTTGGATGCCGATGCGTTTGCCGCGTTCCGCGAGACGGGTGACATCACCGACCCGGCCACGGCGGCACGGTTCCGCCACCTGCTGGAGCAGGGAGGGACACGCGATGCACATGAGCTGTACCTGGAGTTCCGCGGCAAAGAGGCCGACCCGCATTACCTATTGGAACGCAAGGGATTAGAATAAACAGGTGACCTATTTCTTCCGACATATCACGCAGTTCGGATGGCCTATAGCGATACTGCTGTCGCTGTCCGCTCTGTGCATGTGGGTACCGGCATTCATGGAGGCCGGGACGGACACGGAGGCGCTGACGAGTCTGTCCGTGACGCTCGGTCTGACAGTGATGAACGGTGTGCTGCTGACGCTGTTCTGCTACCATGTCTCGCTCACGCGCTACCGTATCGGCCTGCCTATGTTCCTCTACCTGCTGGTCGTCTCGTCCTGTCCCGCGACGTATATGTGCTGGCGGGGGCAGGTGCTGGTGACGGTGCTTTTTGCCTTGCTGCTGGTCGTCCTGGGGATGCGTAATGACCCGGAGGCGGTGGAGGGTGCTTTCCTGAGCACACTGCTGCTATGCGGCGCATCGCTTTTGGTGCCGGAGACAGCGTTACTGGTGCCGATGCTATGGGTGGTGTATATCGTACTGCGCGCGCTGAGTCTGCGTGTGTGGCTGGCCTCATGGGCCGCCGTAGGCGTGTTCGCCGTATGGACGGCCGTGATTATATGGCTGCTCCGTCTGCCTAACCCCTATGCAGGATTGGAGACCGAATGGGCTGTCGGCAGCCGGACCGCACTCCAATGGGTCGGAGCCGGCACGGAGACCGTGCTGTTCGGCGTGGTTTTCGCGGGCGTGCTGGCACACTTGCGCTACGACAACTCGCATGTACAGAATCCCGTGATGCTGCTCTTCCTGTATCTCCTGCAGGCGCTGCTCCTGTATGCTTTCTCCGCATCCGGCCTGCCGTTCCTGTCCGTGGCTTTCTTGGCGGCCGCAGCACTAAGCACCATCTATTTTCTCCAACGCGAGACGACGATGCGCGGCGTGCTGTTCCTCGTGTTATGCGTGGTACTGGTCGCCGTCCGGGTGATGCGGGCAGTGCCATAAAACGCATTTTCCCCTCCGGAAGAGCAGAAAATAGTCGGCAATGAACAAAATATTTGCATATATCAGAAAAAATATGTACCTTTGCAGACCCGTGGAAAAACGGGAGCGGAAGAGATTCTACTGACCTATTATATCGTGAAAATATGAAATATCTGGGTATTATCATCATGTTATTGGCTGTATTGCTGATTGTTGTGTACAAGTTTGCCGTTCAGAGCAACATCCTGCTGGCATTAGGCGTGGTGCTTGCTTTTGTAGGCATTGTGGCCCACATCCTCTGCAATAAGGCTGCCAAGTAGGGCCTGTCCGTCCTGCCTTTACGCTATTGTTCCGGGGACTCATACCAAGGGACAAGATTTTATGTGTAGCTACTCATGGAGAACGAAGACCTCATAGAGTCGTCAGAGCCGTCACTGCATCAGTCGCCCGTGTTCAACGATGCGGTCAAGTACCACCTGACAGGCATGTACCAGGACTGGTTCCTGGACTATGCGTCGTATGTCATACTGGAGCGCGCCGTGCCGGCTATCGAGGACGGCCTCAAGCCGGTCCAGCGACGTATCCTGCATGCCATGCGCGGGGTGGATGACGGTAAGTACAACAAGGTAGCTAACATCGTCGGACAGACCATGCAGTATCACCCTCACGGCGATGCCAGCATCGGCGACGCACTCGTCCAACTCGGGCAGAAAGACCTGCTCATTGACTGTCAGGGTAACTGGGGTAATATACTCACCGGAGACGGTGCTGCCGCACCTCGTTACATCGAGGCCCGACTCAGCAAGTTCGCCCTGGAGACTGTCTTCAACCCCAAGACGACCGAGTGGATGCTGTCCTACGACGGACGCAAGAAAGAACCCATCCACCTGCCCGTCAAGTTCCCGCTACTGCTGGCACAAGGCGTCGAGGGTATCGCGGTCGGACTCAACTCCAAGATACTGCCGCATAACTTCTGCGAACTCTGCGATGCGGCTCTCGCCTACCTGCGCAAGGAGGAGTTCCACCTGTACCCCGACTTCCCCACCGGCGGCGAGATAGATGTCACACGCTATAACGACGGCGAACGGGGAGGCGTGGTCAAGATACGTGCCAAGATACAGAAGTCTGACGACAACCGCTCCCTCATCATCTCCGAGATACCCTACGGCACCACCACCTCCAAACTCATCGAGACCATCCTGCGGGCGAACCAGAAAGGCAAAATCAAAATCCGCAAAGTGGACGACTTCACCGCAGAAGAAGCCCGTATCGTCGTCCAACTGGCCCCCGGCTCCTCGTCCGACAAGGCGATAGACGCCCTCTTCGCCTTCACCGACTGCGAACTCAATATCTCACCCAACTGCTGCGTCATCGCCGACCACCACCCCGTCTTCACCACCGTGAGCAACCTGTTGCGCATGTCCGTGGACAACACCATGGAACTGCTCAAACAAGAGTTGCTCATCGAGAAAGCCGAACTGGAGGAGCAACTCTTCTACACCTCGCTCGAGAAAATCTTCATCGAGGAACGCATCTATAAACGCGAGGGCTATGAGCAGGCACCCGACAAGGAGAAACTCATCGCGTTCGTGGACGGCGAACTGGAGCCGTTCAAGGAGCGACTCATACGCGAAGTACGGCGCGAAGACATAGAACGCTTGTTCGAGATACGCATGATACGTATCACACGCTTCGACACCAAGAAAGCCGACGAGTTGATGCGCAACCTCAAGAAGAGCATCCAGCAAGTGCAGCACAACCTCACCCACCTGACCGACTACACCATCACGTGGTTCCAAAACCTGCGGGACAAATACGGCGCACAACACCCGCGCCGCACAGAGGTGCGCACCTTCGCCGGCATCAACGTCAAGACCGTTGTCGAGGCCAACGAGAAACTGTATATCAACCGCGAGGAGGGATTCATCGGCACGGGCCTCAAGAAAGACGACTTCCTCTGCAACTGCTCCGACATCGACGACATCATCGTCTTCCACAAGGATGGTAAATACAAGATTATCAAGGTCGCAGAGAAAATATTCATCGGCACGGACATCCTCCATGTGGACATCTTCCGCCGCAACGACGAGCGTACAATCTACAACACCGTCTATCGCGACGGCAAGAAGGGTATCTACTACTGGAAGCGCTTTGCCGTCACGGGCGTAGCACGCGACAAGGAGTACGACCTGACCCAAGGCAAACCCGGCAGCCGCGTCGTCTATTTCTCGGCGAACAGCAACGGCGAGGCCGAGACCATACGTATCCAACTCAAACCCGTCCTGCACCTCAAGAAAGACGACTACACCAAGGACTTCTCCGAACTGGCCGTCAAGAGCCGCACCGCGCGGGGCAATGTCCTCACCAAGTATGAGGTCAAAGCTATCTCCCTGCGCCAGCGGGGACACTCCACACTCGGCGGGCGACAAGTATGGTTCGACCCCGATGTGCTCCGAATCAACTATGACAACCACGGACTCTTCCTCGGCGAGTTCCACGACGAGGACCGCATACTCGTCATCAATGATAACGGCGACTACTACCTCAACACCTTCGACGAGACGGCACACTTCGACCGCAACTACATCCGTCTGGAGAAATTCAACCCTGAGAAAGTATGGTCGCTCGTACTATGGAATGCCGAACTCGGCTATTACTACGCCAAGCGCTTCACCATGGACGCCACAGCCAAGCCGCAGAGCATGCTCGGCGACAACCCCGATAGCCGCATCATCCTCCTCTCCGACCGCGAAGAGGCGACGTTCTCCGTACAGTTCTCCGACGATTGGAGAGAGCCGATGACACTGATTATGTCCGATTTCATCGACATAAAATCGCCCAAAGCCAAGGGAAAACGCATCTCCACACTCCCCATCACTGCCATCACGGACATCACCCCCGAGCCGGAACCGGCGGAAGAAGAGGCTGTCGCAGAGGCGCCCCAAGAGGCAGATTCGCCCGATTCCATCGGAGAAAACAGCAACGCCGAGACCCCGAAAGAGGATTTCCGCTTCGAGATAGACGCCTCCGTGCCCGAAGACAGCCGCCCCGTGGACGGTGAGACCCAACTCTCTCTCTTCTGATGCGACGGCGCCTGCTCATACTGCTGCTTGCCCTCTCCTCGCTCACTCATGCCTTAACCCCATTCTCCACACAAGACATCATCGACGACATATACGCCCGCCTCACCGAGACGGGCGAGGCGGACTATGAAGAACTGTCCGACCAACTGCTCTACCTCGCCGCCAACCCTATCGAACTCAACACCGCCACACGCGATCGGTTGCTCCAGCTGCCGTTCCTCACTGCGGAACAGATAGACCAACTGCTCCTCTATGTATGGCAGCATCCGATGGACGACATTGCCGAACTGGGCCTCGTCCCCTCCCTCCACTCCTACGACATACGCGACCTGCGCCCCTTCGTCTATATCCGTCCCCAAGCCCCCACCGCCGACCACCTATCGCTGCGGCGACTCTTCCACGACGCACACCACGAAGTCACCCTCCGTACCGACGCCCGCAACATCGAGCAGACCGAACCCGACCCCGTCTATCTCAACCTGCGCTACCGGCTCACCTATCAGCAACGTGTCTCCGCCTCACTCACCATCAGGCGTCCCACCGGGGCACCTGCCCGCGACATGCAGTACGGCGGCTCACTGCGTATCAACGACATCGGTATCGTCAGCCGGCTCGTCGTCGGCGGACTGCAGGCCAACTTCGGTACAGGACTCGTCTTCGCACCCGCTTTCCGACTCGGCAAGACCGGCTACATCGCCGGTGCGGGACTCGCGGACGAGGGGGTACGACAATACAACTCCCCCGACGGAGCCGGACTACTCGGCGCCGGTGTCACGCTCCGCCCCCATCGCTACATCGAACTGTCCGCCCTCTACGGCGCACAGCACACCAACGACTCGCTGTGGAGACACGTCCTCGGCACCAACATCACCCTCCGTTACCGCCGGCTCCGACTCGGGCTCACCGCCTCCGAGAGCCTCTATTCCGACTCCCTCCGACTGCGCAACGCCGCGTATAACACCCACTATTTCCGCGGTACTAACCAGGCTGTTATCGCACTCAACGCACGCTACAACTGGGGCATCGCGGACCTGTTCGGAGAACTCGCCGCCGCGCAGAACAGCCGCTGGGGATATGCCACCGACCTCGGACTACGGCTCACGCCCCTCTCCGACCTCCACCTGGTACTCCTCTACCGCTATTACTCGCCCTATTTCGACAACAACCTCGGCTATGCGCTCGCCGAGACATCACGCACCAACGACGAGAACGGCCTCTACGTCGCGGCGGACATACGGCTGCTACGCCATTGGCGCTTCGACGCCTACGCCGACATCTTCCGCTTCGACACCGTCAAGTTCGGCATCCCCTTCGCTCCCTCATGGGGCTACGACACACGTATCGGTGCCGCCTATTGCCCCGACCATACCGACTACGACCTGCTCTTCCGGCTGCGCGCACGGATGAAAGGCACGAATCAGACCTTCTCCACCCTCTGCCAATTCAACTGGGGCGACGGAGCATGGCGGCTACGCACCCAACTCGACGCCAACATCGCCCAGACACTCCCCGCCCCCGACAGCAACGACACCTCCGCCCCACCGACTTTCGGTCTCACAATATTGCAGGACATCTGCTACTCCTTTCCCGACGCCCCCGTCCGCCTCTCGCTGCGGCTGATGGGATTCGACATACGGCAATGGGACAACCGTATCTATATCTACGAGCCGGACGTCCTCTATTCTCTCACCACACCCGCCCTCTACGGACGCGGAGGACGAGTCCTGCTCAACCTCCGATGGCAGATTATCCCGCCGCTCACTCTCTATTTCCGAGCTTCCGAGACACTCTACCACCCCGACTGGGCCGACCTGCGCGACATCCCGCTCACACGCTCCGACCTGCATCTGCTGCTCCGTCTCGCACTCTAAATAGCACGCACAACCCGCCTTATACTGCCTAAAAATACCGCAGCTATTGCAAGTATGCAATATTTTTCGTATCTTTGCACCCGAATTTAAGATGCAGTATTCCGCAGTTATGAAAAAGATTCACCTGATTGCAGTATTATTGTGCCTCTTCGCAGCCGCCGAGGCACAAGTCAACTACCTCACTACTGACCACTTCAAGTCCGACATCTTCGACTATACCGCCGAGCGGGAGTGGTGCTTCGCCGGGCAGAAACCCGTCGTCATCGACTTCTATACCGTATGGTGCGGACCGTGCAAACGACTCGCCCCCATCATGGAAGAGCTGTCCCACCAATACAAAGGACAAGTCACTTTCTATAAGGCCGACACCGAACAGGAACGCGAACTGGCAGCCGTCTTCCGTATCAGCAGCATCCCGCAGGTGCTCTACATCCCCGTACAAGGACAACCCATGCTCCTCAAGGGACTCTATCCCAAGGAGGACATCATACGCATCATCGACGAATTTCTCCTCGGGAAACCCGCCAAAGAATCCACACAAGAGAAATAATCCCCCTCATTATGCAAGTCGAATTTTGGCTTCTCTCGCTCAGTCTCCTCTTTCTGGTCAGCATCTTTACTGACCGTATCAGTTATCGCCTCGGCGTTCCCGCGCTCCTGCTCTTCCTCGGCGTAGGTATTCTCTTCGGCCCCGAAGGAATCGGATTCACCTTCAACGACACCAACGCCGCCGAAGCCTTCGGTACCGTCGCTATGTGTATCATCCTCTTCTCCGGAGGCATGGACACGAAGATTAGTGATATCCAACCCGTTGCCGGCCCAGGTATCACACTCGCCACGCTCGGCGTGCTCATCACTGCCACCGTCACCGGCGTCATCATCTGGCTCGTCTTCGGATGGCTCGGAGGACTCGCCACCATCTCGCTCCCCATGGCCCTGCTCATGGCCAGCACCATGTCCAGCACCGACTCCGCCTCCGTCTTCTCCATCCTGCGCACGCAGAACATAGGACTCAAGCACAACCTCCGCCCTATGCTCGAACTCGAGTCCGGAGCCAACGACCCCATGGCCTATGTCCTCACCACCACTCTCATCGGCATCGTACTCGCTAACACCGGAGACGTCACCGCCCTCACCGTCGTACAGGACATCTTCATCCAACTCGTCGTCGGACTCGCCCTTGGATTTATCTTTGGACGAGTCGTTATTTGGCTCATGCGTAAGGTGCAACTCAACAACGAGAGCCTCTACCCGCTCGTCGTCCTCACGGCGTGTATCTTCATCTTCGCCGTCACCTATTACATGAAGGGCAACAGCTACCTCGCCGTCTATATCGGCGGACTCATCATCGGTAACAACAAGTTCACACGCAAACGCCAGACCAAAGCCTTCTTCGACGGCCTCACGTGGCTGAGCCAGCTGATGATGTTCCTCATACTCGGACTGCTCGTCCAGCCGTCACAACTGATTCAGTTGGATGTCCTGCTGCCCTGCCTCATCATCAGCATGGTCATGATTCTCGTCTCACGCCCCATCTCCGTCTTCCTCTGTCTCATCCCCTTCCCCCAATATGACAAGCGGGACGCCGCTTTCCTCAGCTGGGTCGGACTCAAAGGAGCCGTGCCTATCATCTTCGCTATCATGTGCCGCGCGGAAGGCGTCCCCATGGCCGACATGATTTTTAACATCGCCTTCCTCTGTACGCTCCTCTCCCTGCTCATCCAGGGGACCAGCCTCAGCGGAATGGCACGGCGGCTCAACCTCGCCACCGAACCTGTACGACTGCGCAAGTTGCGCCATTTCGACCTCGACCTGCCCGACGAGATTCAGTCCTCCGCCACCGAACTGGAAGTGACAGACGCCATGCTCGAGCAGGGCAACCGGCTCAAGGACCTGCACATCCCACGCCAGACACTCGTCATCATGGTACGCCGCGACGAGGATTTCTTCGTCCCCACAGGCCAGTCCGAACTGCTCCCCGGAGACCAACTCCTGCTCATCACCGACGACGATGCCGCACTCGCCGAGCAATACATGACGGCCGAACGGCAGGAGGAAGCCGAGCAGTGGCAACTGCAACTCCTCACCAACACCGCCTCCTTCATCAAACAAAAGGTGGCCTCCGTCTTCAACAAGGACAAAAACACGGGCCAAACCCGTAGCTCGACCGACGGTCGACCGACGGTCGAGCCCTAAGACCCCCAACCTCCACCACCAACTGACACCACCAATAACATCCCTTTGAACACCAACCGACATATGAAAACTGTCTTCCTCACCGGTGCCACCGGTACTATGGGTTGGGCCGGCATGCAGGAAATCCTGCGCCACCCGGACCAATACCGACTCCGCATACTGGCACGCAACAGCCAAAAGAACCAACAGAAACTGGCTCCCTACCTCCGACAAGTAGAGGTCATCTGGGGCGACCTCAATAACTTCGCTGACGTCCTCCGGGGAGTCAACGGAGCCGACATCGTCCTCCACGTCGGAGGTATGGTCAGCCCGCAGGCCGACTACCGACCCCGAGCCACACGACGCACCAACCTCAATGCCGCAAAAAACATACGCGACGCCGTACTCGCCCAACCTGCTGACAAGCAGCCTGCCGTCGTCTATATAGGCTCCGTCGCACAGATGGGAGACCGCCGCGAACCGCTCCACTGGGGACGAGCCGGAGACCCCATATGCGTCTCAGCCTATGACCATTACGGACTGACCAAAGCGCTCGCCGAACGTATCATCACCGGCTCACCCATACGCCGATGGGTCAGCCTGCGCCAGTCCGGCATCCTCTATCCCGCCATACTCAAGAACTACGACCCCATCATGTTCCACGTACCCATACGCGGCGTGCTGGAGTGGGCGACCGTCGAGGATAGCGGCAGACTGCTCGAACGGGTATGCCGAGACGACATACCTGAGGACTTCTGGAACCGCTACTATAACATCGGCTCCGGAGAGCAATATCGGCTCAGCAACTACGAGTTCGAGTGCCTGCTGCTCGACGCCATCGGATGTCCCAAACCCGAACGTATATTCAACGCCAACTGGTTCACCACACGCAACTTCCATGGTATGTGGTATATCGACGGTGACGTACTGGAGAACTACCTCCATTTCCGCGCCAACATACCCGTCCGGGACTATTTCCGACAAATGGCGCAGAGCCCCACACTCCCCGCAGGCATCAAACTCGCACGCACCACACACGCGGCCAAACTCGTCCCCCATATAGTCAAACTGGCGATGAGATTCATGGCCAACCAGCCCCTCCACGGCACGCAGACGTGGATTAAACAGGGCGAGAAACAGCGCATTGCCGCCTACTACGGCAGCCTCGACAAGTACCGCGCTATACCCGACTGGAAACACAGCGACCTCTCCCACCCGTCCGACCGCGTCCAACTCCTTGACCACGGATACGACGAGACCAAACCCATGTCCGAATTTACCATCGAGGACATGCAGCAGGCCGCCGCTTTCCGGGGAGGCAAATGCCTCTCCGCCACCATGACCAAGGGCGACTGGGACACACCCCTACAATGGCAATGCGCCGAGGGACACACCTTCGAGGCCTCGCCGCGGCTCATCCTGCTCGGCGGACACTGGTGCCCCGAATGTTTCCCATACCCCTATCCCGACGAACCCGAAGAGACACAACGCCCCTGGCAATGGGACGCCGAGGCCAAGCGCAACCCCTTCTTCGCACAGCTGTGGGCCCCGCTACATGACCCGGACGAAAACAACACCTACGGACCCGAAGTATTCGACGGATGGGAGGAATAAAACCACCTCAAACAACTTCAAACAATTTCAAACCACAATCCATACATGTATTTTGACGAACTACCCCTATCCGACGAAGTGCTGGACGCACTCTGGGACATGCATTTCGACACATGCACGCCCGTCCAGGAAAAGACCATCCCCGTCATCCTCGAGGGACGCGATGTCATATCCTGTGCACAAACCGGCACCGGCAAAACCGCCGCTTATATACTCCCCCTGCTCACCAACCTACAGTTTGACAACCATAACCCCAACCTGCTCAACGCCATCATCATGGCGCCCACACGCGAGCTCGCCCAGCAGATAGACCAGCAGATGGAGGGATTCGGATTCTATGTCCCCTTCTCTTCCGTGCCCGTCTATGGAGGCAACGACGGAGGCGCGTGGGGCATACAGATGAAGGGACTCCAGAACGGAGCCGACATCGTCATCGCCACGCCCGGCCGTCTCCTCAGCCACATGAACATCTACGATATCGACTTCAGTGGCGTCAAGTACTTTATCCTCGACGAAGCCGATCGGATGCTCGACATGGGATTCTACGACGACATCATCACTATTGTCAAGAAGCTGCCTGCTGACCGGCAGACCATCATGTTCTCCGCCACCATGCCCCCCAAGATTCGCCAGATGGCCAAGGCTATCATGCGCAACCCGGCGGAGGTGCAGATAGCCGTCTCGCGGCCACCCGAGTCCATCCACCAAATGGCCATCGATTGCTATGACCCGCAGAAGACCACACTCGTGCAGAAACTGCTCGCGGGGCGGGGACTCAAGAAGGTCATCGTCTTCGTCGGAAAGAAACTGCGCGTGCGGGAAGTCACACGGGCCCTGCAGAAGATGGGCATTGATGCACGCTCCATGCACAGCGACCTCGAGCAGAAAGAACGCGACGCCGTCATGCTCGATTTCCGCAACGGCAAGGTCGATGTACTCGTCGCCACCGACATCGTCGCACGAGGAATCGACGTGGACGACGTGCCGCTCGTCATCAACTTCGATGTCCCCCGCGACGCCGAAGATTATGTCCACCGTATCGGACGTACGGCTCGGGCGGAGAACAGTGGAGAAGCAGTCACACTCGTCAGCCGCGAGGATGTGCGCTACTTCCGCTCTATCGAGCATTTCCTCCGCAAGTCCATCGAACGCCTCCCCATGCCCGACGGCATGGAGACACCGCCCCCCTCTCAATCCCCCCAACCGTCCAACGAATCCAAACCGTCCCGCCACTCCAAACGCCGCAATCACTCCCGCAACAACTCCCATAGAAGTTCCCACGGCGACTCCCGCAACCGCCACCGCTCAGAGTAACTCTCCCGACGCCATCATAGACAGTGCGGCGATGTTGCCCATACCATTTATAGCAACACAGCGCATTGCTTCTTCTTTTTGCTATACCGGCAGAAATTCCAATTCGGGATGAAGATGTCCCGTCTCTTCACCAAATAGTGCAGACACACGCGTTATCTCTTCCAACAACATATCTTCAAAAGAAGGCCATACTTTGAGCGGAGTCACATCCCATTGCTTGCAATAATGTTCTAAAGTTATCACCTGTGATCCGGCGGGGCTATTTCTCCAATAGTCCATCTCTCTGTAACACGAATTTTCTCAGCAGGGATGTCATCCTCGTTCCTAAAATGAGTGAGAAGATAATAATGCCTTTTATAACGGAACCCTATCATCAAATCATAATTTGATATTTTGTTACTAAGCACCTTTTCTCCACACAAATAGTATATATGTTCACTTCCGATTGCTTCTCGAAATCGGATAATTGAATTTAATATTTGTTCTATGTCGCCCATATCATTTTTAGCAGCACGGCGTATAGCTTCTTCTTTATCCCTTGGTATAGGTGTTGTTCCACATGGAATAAATACATCTTCCACTCGCCCTGTAGTTACATTACTCTGAACAGAAATGGTGTACAATAACGAATCCGGAGAAAAACGATTAATATAAAATGCAATATTCTCTCCTGTATAATTTGTAAAATTATAGTTTACATATTGCGCATAATCCAATGAAATAGTATCCAGTATTGGTGAAATACGCGCTGACACTTTCTGTATGCGATCTTTGGGGT
>JAFUUE010000016.1 GCA_017483945.1 Paludibacteraceae bacterium
ACCTTTCACCTTTCACCTTTCACCTTTCCCCTTTCACCTTTCACTTTTCCATCCCCCGTCTTCGGTTTCATGCGCAAAGATACATCTTTTTTCGTTCGGAAACAGGTCGTTCCCGTACGCCTTATGGTGAAAAATGTACGCATTGTGCATGCACGTAATAGTTTATCCTCTCGCGTATCCTCTCGCGCGCCATAATCCTCTTGTATATATGCAAATACCTTCAAAAATACCTTCACACTCGATTTTCCAACACAGGATTAACACAGGATTAACACAGGATTAACACAGCATAATCATGACAACGCCGTAAGGGCGTCGGAGTCAGTATTTAATTAGAATATCCCTTTTTTTGTACGCAAATAGCCTTTCTTTGCCAAAATAAATGTGTATCTTTGTGCACAAAATGATTAAATTCTTATACACATGAAACGAACTATGCTTTTCGCCGCTGTGATGATGGTGGCAATGTGTGCCTTGGGGCGTGAGACATGGAATTTCAACCAAGGTTGGCTGGTAGGTATCCGGGCGCCCAAAGCGGGACAGTCTGCCGTAACGGTCGGAGATCCTATCGGGGCGTCTGCTGTTAAGTTTGACGACTCCAAATGGCTGCGGGTGACGCTGCCTCACGCATGGAACGAGGACGATGCTTTCCGTGTGCTGATTGACTCCCTGCCGACAGCTGTGGTATGGTATCGCAAGCACTTTACGTTGCCCGAACAAGTGAAGGAGCAAAAGGTGTTTCTGGAGGTGGAAGGTGTGCGTCAGGCGGGTGAGTTCTACGTGAACGGCATCCAGGTGGGGCTGCACGAAAACGGTATTACCGCCTTCGGTCTTGACATCACCACACATGTTCATCCGGGCGAGAACGTGATCGCCGTGCGCACGGACAATGCGTGGGACTACCGCGAGCGGAGCACCAATTCCAAGTATCAATGGAATGATCATAACTTCAATGCCAACTACGGCGGCATGCCGAAGAACGTATGGCTGCATACCACGGGTAAGGTCTATCAGACCCTGCCGCTATATACCAACCTGCGTACCACAGGTACCTATATCTATGCGCATGATTTCGACATCCCCGGTCATGCCGCCACTATCCATGCCGAGAGCGAAGTGAAGAATGAATCCAAGAGCCGCGTGCAAGCTATCTATCGCGTGACCCTCATCGACCGCGACGGGCGCACACTCAAGCAGTGGCAGTCGGAGCCGGCGGTTATACAGGCTGGCCGGACGAACGTGCTCAGCGCCGAAGCCCGCTGCACGGACTTGCATTTCTGGAGCTGGGGCTACGGCTATCTGTATGACGTACGCACGGAACTGCTAATCAACGGCGAGGTGGCAGACGCGGTCACTACACGTACCGGCTTCCGCAAGACAGCTTTCGGCGAAGGAAAAATATGGCTCAACGACCGCGTTATTATGATGCACGGCTATGCCCAGCGTACATCGAACGAATGGCCGGCGTTAGGTATGTCAGTGCCGGCATGGCTGAGCGACTATAGCAACGCATTGCAGGTGGAGAGCGGCGGTAACCTCGTGCGATGGATGCACACTTGCCCCTGGAAGCAGGATGTGGAGTCGTGCGACCGCGTGGGACTGATACAGGCTATGCCTGCCGGAGATGCCGAGAAAGACCGCGAGGGTAAACAGTGGGTGCACCGGACAGAAGCCATGCGCGACGCCATTATCTATAACCGCAACAACCCTTCAATCCTATTCTATGAGTCAGGCAACAGGGGCGTATCCGAGCAGCACATGCGTGACATGCTCGCTATCCGTGATAAATACGATCCTTTCGGCGGACGCGCTATAGGCAGTCGTGAGATGCTGGACATTGACATAGCCGAGTATGGCGGAGAGATGTTGTATATCAACAAATCCAAGAAACACCCGATGTGGATGATGGAGTACTGCCGTGACGAGGGACTGCGCCTCTATTGGGACGAGCAGTCATGGCCCTACCACCCCGAAGGAGCCGGACCGCTTCACCGCGGCAAGCCTGCCCCCGAGTACAACCGTAATCAGGACCAGTTCGCTGTAGAGTTAGTAAGAAGATGGTATGACTACTGGTTGGAGCGTCCGGGACGCGGCAAGCGTGTGAACGGCGGAGGAGCAAAGATCGTTTTCTCCGACACCAACACCCACTGCCGCGGTGAAGAGAACTACCGCCGTTCCGGCGTTACGGACGCTATGCGTATTCCCAAGGACGGTTTCTTCGCCCACCAAGTGATGTGGGACGGATGGGTCACGCCCGAGCGCGAACGCACGTATATAATAGGTCATTGGAACTACGCCGACACGGTGGTCAAGGATGTGTATGTCGTTTCATCGGGCGACAGCGTAGCATTGCTCCTGAACGGCAAGAAACTGAATAACGAATGTACGAACGACTACCGTTTCCTCTATACATTCAAGCAAGTGGCGTATGAGGCAGGCACACTGGAGGCTGTCAGCTACAAAGCCGGCAAGGAGGTGAGCCGTTACGCCGTAGTAACAGCCGGCAAACCGGCTCAGATTCGCTTAACGCCTATCACCAACCCTGCAGGCTTCAAAGCCGACGGTGCGGACGTGGCGCTGATTGAGGTAGAGGTAGTGGATAAGCAAGGACGTCGCTGCCCGCTGGACCACAGCCTGATTCATTTCACGCTCAAGGGCGAAGGTGAATGGAGGGGAGGTATAGCCAAAGTGCTGCCCGAGCATAACAGAGCGGAGGACAATTTCATACTGAGCAAGGACCTGCCTGTTGAGTGCGGTGTCAACCGTGTGCTGATTCGCTCTACCGAGCAAGCCGGTACAATCACGCTGACGGCGGAAACGAAAGGACTCAAGAAACAAACCATCACCTTGCATACCCAGCCTACGGACGCCAAGGGAGGCCTGTCCACGTATATCCCGTCGCAGTTGCTGTCAGGAGACCTGCGCCGCGGCGAGACGCCTGCTACGCCTTCGTATCAGGACGAGCTGATTACGGTGGATATCACCGGCGCTACTTCGCCTATGGGCGACACGGCACTGGTCAAGACCTACGATGACAATGAGTATTCCATGTGGCAGAACGACGGCAAACTGGAGACGGCGGAGATCACCTATACATTGGCGCACCCTGCTGCTATCAAGGAGATAGCCATGAAAGTGAGCGGATGGAAGAACCGCAGCTATCCGCTGGAGGTTTATGCCGGTGAGCAACTGGTATGGAAAGGATGGACTGTTCCTTCGTTAGGCTATGCGCATCTGGTTATTGATGCACCGCAGAAGGCGGACACCTATCGTATCCGTATGTTCGCCCAGGCGCGTAAGATAGACGACTCCAACAAGATAGGCGAGTTGGCAGGCGGCAAGGCCAACAAACTGGAGAACGGAAAAGCGGGCAAAGGTACGCTGGGCATCATCGAGATCGATTTCATGGAGGATGCCGCAGCCGGTGGACCTACCACCTACGTGCAACCTGCTGCCAAGACCGTAGAACAGATACGTGCCGCCAAGGCGGACGCCAAGAAGGCACAGGCAAAGAAAGGTACCGGACGCTGGCCCAACGGAGCCGATGTAGCCCTGTCGCTCACTTTTGACGACGGTCTGCTGGAGCATTACACGGTGGTGTTTCCGCTGCTCAAAGAGTTAGGACTGCGTGGTACGTTCTGGATTATAGGCAGTTCGATTGACCGTCAGAAAGCACGGCGCGAGGCGGCTCCGATGACATGGGAACAGGTCCGCGAGATGGCAGAGGCCGGTCAGGAGATAGCCAACCATAGTTATTCTCATCGTAACTTGGCAGAGATGACACTGGCGGAGGCACGTGCGGATATCTTGCGTGGCGATTCGGCCGTCTTTGCCCATACCGGCAAACATACTACGGCGCTGGCTTTCCCCTCAAATCACAAGAGCGATTCGCTGATAGCCATGGTGAACGAAATGGGTATCTATCCCCGCGTGGCACAGCAGTCGTTCGGCGGCAAGAGTGTTTCTACGGAAGAGGCATTTACCAAATGGATCAACAAAGCAGTCAAGCGTGGCGGCTGGACGGTAGGTATGACCCACGCTATCAGCATCGGCTATGACGCTTTCCCTGATCCGGCTGTGTTTGAGCAGCATTTACGCACGCTGGCCCAGATGCACCAGGAGGGCAAGATCTATATCGCGCCTTTCTCGGAGATAGCCGCCGAAATGGCGAAATGATATCCTAAGGTATAAATTATTAAAACACATATACATATGAAGAATTTGTTTGACATTCGCGGCAAGGTGGTTGTTTTGACCGGCGGCTGCGGCGTATTGGGGCAGTGTATCGCCCTCTATTTGGCGGAGCAAGGCGCCAAGATGGTCGTATTGGATAGAAATGAAGAGGCAGGCAAAGCCTTTGAGGCGAAACTCAATGAGGTAGGCGAAGGTCTGTTCCTGACCACCAACGTGCTGGATGAAGCGGCACTGGAGCAGAACAAACGTGACATCCTCGCCCGTTTCGATACGATAGACGTGCTGCTCAATGCAGCGGGAGGCAACATGCCGGGTGCTACCATCGCACCGGACAAGACGTTCCTGGATCTGGAGATAGATGCCTTTAAGAAAGTGGTGGACCTCAATCTCTTCGGCACAGTGCTGCCGACGAAGGTGTTCGGTCAAGTGATGTGCGAGAAGAAAGAAGGCTGTATTGTCAATTTCTGCTCGGAGAGCGCCTTGCGTCCGTTGACCCGCGTGGTGGGCTACGGCAGTGCCAAGTCCGCCATCGGCAACTATACCAAGTACATGGCAGCCGAGATGGCGCAGAAGTTCAGTCCGAAAATCCGTGTGAACGCCATCGTACCGGGCTTCCTGATTACCAACCAGAACCGTGCCCTGCTGACCAACGAGGACGGCAGCCTGACCGCCCGCGGCGAGACCATTATCGCCCATACGCCGGCAGGCCGTTTTGCAGAGCCGGAAGAGCTGCTGGGTACCATCCATTACCTCATTTCCGATGCCAGCAGTTTCGTTACAGGCGTACTGAGCGTAGTGGACGGCGGCTTTGATGCCTTCTCTATCTAAGAACCGTAAATAAATCGTACATCGTACATCAATAAATCGTACATCAACTTATGTATCTATGTGAACAAACGATGCGTTGGTACGGGCCTAACGACCCGGTCACGCTGGCAGATATCCGTATGGCAGGCGCCACGGGTGTGATTACTGCGCTGCATCATATCCCCAACGGCGAGGTATGGAGCGTGGAAGAGATAGAGAAACGCAAGGAGGTGATAGAAGCGGCTGGTCTCAAATGGTCAGGCGTGGAGTCGGTGCCTGTGCACGAGCATATAAAGACGCAGGAAGGCAACTGGCGGCAGTACATTGAGAATTACAAGCAGACGCTTCGTAACTTGGGTGCGTGCGGGATTACGATGGTGACCTACAACTTCATGCCCGTGCTGGACTGGACGCGTACCAACCTGGATTATGTATTCCCGGACGGTTCTCACGGACTGATGTTCGAGAAAGCCGCCTATATGGCGTTTGACTTGTATATCCTGCAGCGCGCAGGAGCCGAGAAGGATTATACGTCTCAGGAGATAGCCCGCGCCAAAGCGCGCTTTGATCAGATGAGCGCCGCCGAACGCGAGACGCTTACCCGCACGATGATTATGGGTCTGCCGGGTAGCGAAGAATCGTTCACGCTGGAGCAGTTCCGTGAGCAGCTGGAGCGGTACAAGGACATGGATGCCGTGCGTCTGCGTGCCAACCTCATTGATTTTCTGCGTGCTGTTTGCCCGGTGGCGGACGAAGCGGGAGTGAAGATGGTCATTCATCCGGATGATCCGCCTATGCCTGTGCTGGGGTTGCCGCGTGTGCTGTCCGGTGCTGAGGATTTTCAGGCACTCGTGGACGCCGTACCGAACCCCTCCAACGGTCTCTGTCTGTGCACGGGTTCGTTCGGCGGAGCCGGCAAGCATGACCTCGTAGGAATGATGCGTCGGTTCGGCGACCGGATTAACTTTGTCCACCTGCGCGCCGTGAGCCAGACTGAAGAAGGCGATTTCTATGAGAAATGGACCTTTGAGGGTGATCTGGATACGTATGAGTTCCTGCGTGCTATGCTGGAGGTGGAGCAGCGCCGCAGCTGTTCAATCCCCTTGCGCCCCGACCACGGGCATTGCATCTGCGATGACCTCAACAGCGGCAAACGCACCAACCCGGGCTACACATGCCTGGGACGCATGAGGGAACTGGCAGAGATACGCGGCATGGAACTCGCCATCGCTCGTCAGATGAGCGAATGATAACCCCTCAATTAAAACCTCGACGAGACTCCGACACGGTTTCAACAAAAAAATACGCATGTCCTCTCAGGCATGCGTATTTGGTTTCAAAAAGGGGAAAAATTATTTGCGGTACACTTTTACATCATACAGCATGCTGGCATAGGCAATCATGAACGCCTGTGCGCCGGCACGGGTAACGGTATAGGCATACTCGGTATAAGTGAACGTGCGGTGACGGTTGCCATAAACGAAATCCTGAGAAGTAGCTTGGGCTTTTTCCTGCAGTTTGACACACGTGGTCTTGGAGGTGAGCAGAGGCTCTTTCTCCACGCCCAGCACAACGATGTCGCCTACCTGGAGGTTGTCAATCAGGATTTGGTTTTCGTTCTCCTCGTCGTCACGGGTCATACGCAAACCGATACGTGCGTTCTCGGCACCGGTGAAATAATGGAACAGCGCACACTCTTTGTTGGGCCAGAAATAGAGGTCGGCGGGCACATTCTCAATACCCGTCATGGTATAGAACTGCTTGCTGCCGGCTTTGGTGCCCTGTTTGGGTGCTCCCTGAGCCGTGAAGTCGGCATTGACATAGCTCTTGCTGGAATTGGTGGCACCGGGCAGGTTGTTGATCGCATAATCAACGAAGTTCATCTCCCATTGGAGCGAATAGGCGGGATCGATTGCCACTTGGGCGCTGATGATCATGGCGGTTACTATAGCGGCCATGGTAAAGAATAGTTTTTTCATAACAATAGTGTTTTTTATAGGTTAATTGTTGTATGCTTGCTCTTTATGCAGTTTAGGACAATCCGGGTCCGTCATATCCACGGGGATGAAGAGAAAATCGGCATTATAGACCGCATCGTTGCATGTACGGATACGCCAGCGTTTGTCCTTGGGTACGGGCGGATTGAAGTCCCGCGGCGCAGGCTTGTGGTCAAGATAGGAACTGACTTTGGCTTTCGCCGTACGCATCGGTATATCCGTATTGTTGGTGACCGGCAGCCACATGTCCGCCATGGAGAGGAAGGATGAGTCGGGCATCTGGAGGACGCAGGTTATCTGCGAGCCGAACGAATGCTGCCACGGGTCGTCCACATGCGGGTCGCATAGTGTCTCATACTCGCCGTGAGGGTCGGTAAAACGGTGAACCTGAGAAGGATTAGGCATATAACCGGTAGTGCCGGAGGTGAACATATAATGTACGCCGTTATAGACGAAATGGGCGGGGGCTTCACGTGTGAACGGAGGCAACGTACCGCCGAAATGGCTGGAGTACTCGCCCGTAGCGTCCAGATAATCATCGGTGAGCGTAGCACAGATGACTTCCGTATGCGGCCGTTCGAACCATACATATGCTTTGCCCGTCTCGGGATCAGCCCACATATCGAAATCGCCTACACTGAAACCGGCAGGACGCAGGCAGCGGACGTAGCGATAGGGTCCGAGTATGTCATCCGCCTCCATGATGACGAAATGGCCGTCCGTATCCTGCGATTTGAGCCACATGCAGAACTTACCAGTTTTCTTGTTATGCAATATATGTGGGCGCTCGTTCTTCTGGGTATAATGGATAGGATTGAGCGGATCGACGGTATCGGGCTCCATAATCAGTCCGCGGTCTGTCCATTTCTTGAAATCCGGTGAGGTGTAACAACGTACACCATAGACGGATATATTGCTTCCCGGCACGGTCAGTTCCTTGTTTTCCCCGTACCAGTAATAGAGACTGTCGATGCGGCATATCTGGAACGCATGCGCATGAATAGGCTTGCCGTCGGTATCCCGCATGGGGTGGTGTACAATGACCATCTTGCAGTCTTTGCATCTTGGCTCAATCTGCACGCGCCCGGAAGACGGATTCAGTTGACGGTAGAACTCAAAGAGCGAGATTTGGCTGCACCCGTCCAGACTCAGCACGCTATCACCCGTAATCGCCGTCAAGTCCCGTACGTTCATGCCTTCCACATCATCGATATGTCCCAATTTCTCACAACGCACTGTGGCATTGCCGATATAGATATCCTTAGCCGGACGTTCGGGCAGGGAACGGATATTGAATAACTCGCGGCAACCGTCCACCTCGATGTCATTGATATAGATAGACCGGACGGTAGGGGTGTATTTGCCGCCATATTCGATGCTGTCCGGCACCAGCCGTTTGTCAAAATGGCGTTTGGCGAGTTCGCCCTCCCATTTCTTGCTCCCCAGTTCGTCTATACAGAGTGCGGAAGCGGTGATATTGCGCGCCTTGATGCGCTGTACATAGATACGCTCGGTCTTGCCGCCGCGCAGACGCCGGGTCTTGAACCGGATGGCATAATCCGTGCCGTCAAACACGCAGTCATGGCAATACACATCGCGTACGCTGCCTGCCGTCTCGGTACCGCATACAATGCCGCTGGCACCACGTAGCGCGGTGCAGTAACGAACCACCACTTTTTCCGTAGGGCGGTTGACGCGCAGGCCGTCCCATCCCCGGCCGGATTTCATGCAGAAGTTATCGTCCTGACAGTCCGTTGTGCAGTACTCCACCAGCACATTGCGCGAGGACTCGATATCAATACCATCGGTACGACCGTGACCGAAACTGTTGACTCTCACATCGCGTATGATGACGGAGTCGCAGTACTGCGGCACGATGTTCCAATAGAGCGACGAATCCAGCGTGATGCCCTCAATGAGCACCTCGGAGCAGTTGATTGGTGCGATGGATTTAGGCAGCAGCATGGCACCGCCAAAATGTTCCGCCTTGCCATCGAAGATACGCTCCTCTACGGGCCGTTTGCCTATCAGCGAAGGAGCATTCAGCGCCTTGGTATTGTTGTTCTGATAGATTTCGCAGTCTATAGACGGACCTACGATATGTCCGCTACCCGTCACACCGATGCGATGCGCGTCATGCGCATAGATGAATGCACCGAAACAGTAAGCTTCGATACCCTCGTCCCGACTGAAAACAACCGGCAGATAATCGGCAGCCTTGCCGGAGAAATGCAGGTAACACCCCTCTTCCAATACCAGATTGATACCCGATCTTAATTCAATGCGTCCTGTCTGCCAATGACCGGCAGGCAGTACCACACGGCCGCCTCCCTTAGCGGCAAGTTTGTCGATGGCACGCTGGATAACAGGGGCGTTATTGCCCTTTTTGCGCAGCTTGGGCTGCACCATCGTATCGGCAAACACCGGCCGCTGAAGCTGCGGCATGGGGAACGGGGCATCAATAGGAGCAATAGCCTCTGCGGCATACATTGTGCTGCATACGGCAATCAGTACCATGTAGAGAACAGCAGAAAAAGAACGTTTCATAATGTCCGTTGTTTTGATTCTGCTGCAAAGATATATCTTTATTGCGTATTTTTTTGCCCTTGCTGGTACTTTTTTGGGGTAATTCCGTACTGGTTCTTGAATAGTTTGATAAAATAGTGCGGGTCTTCGATGCCCACTTTGTAGGACACTTCCGCTACCGTCACATTATCGGAAGCCAGCAGTTCCGCTGCGCGTCGCAGACGAACCGTCCGGATATAATCCGCCGGTGTCATGCCCGTTAGAGCCTTCACGCGGCGGAAGAATATAGTTCGTCCGAATTTCATGGTATCGCACAGCATCTCAATACTGAGTTTTGGTGATGCTATGTTGTCCAGAATCAGTTTGTCCAAGTATTTGAGGAACTGGCGGTCGCGTTCCTCCAGAATAATCTCCGGCAATGCCTCTTTTTTCTCCACCACTTCGCCGGCATACGACTGGCGTAACTGGTCATGACGCTGGAGCAGGGACTGGCAGGTAGTAATGAGCACCTGGGTGTTGAACGGTTTGATCATATAGGCATCGGCACCGGCTTTGAAGGCTGCGACGCGTTTGTCATCGGAGGCAAGGGCCGAAAGCAGCAGTACAGGGATATGCTTGGTATCTTCCTGATTGCGTATGCGGCGGCATAGTTCGTATCCGTTCAGGGCCGACATCACTACATCCGAGATGACCAGATCCGGTTTGTGCTCCTGTACGATATGCCATGCTTCCACGCCGTCTTCAGCGGATAGAATATGAAAATAGGGTTGGAGCAACGAAATCATGTAGTTCCTCAAATCCGCATCATCGTCCACAACCAGCACCTGCCTGTCGTTGAGCGGGTTGGAGTTGCCGTTATACAGCATGTCGTCCATGCGCCGCTTGTCATTCTCTGACATGCTGGGAGTTTGGAGCATCTCCTGCTGCTTTTTCTGCTTCTCGGTGAGGAACTCGGAGGGCTCATAAGCCTCCTGGTTCATCGGCAGGCGGATGGTGAAAACGGAGCCGGAAGGTTCGTTGGCTTCGTAGGTAATCGTACCGTGATGGAGTTCGACCAGCGTTTTGGTGAAATGCAGGCCGATACCCGAGCTGTTGCTGCTCTCGAACAGCGTATGCATATAACTATCGAAGACCTTGTCGCGTTTCTGGGGTTCGATACCTATACCGTTGTCTTTTACGCACAATATGAGAAAATCCTCCTCCGTGCTCACACGTACTTGTACTTCACCACCCTGCGGCGTATATTTGATGGCATTGCTGATGATGTTATACACGATTTTATCCAGACACTGGCGGTCCACGGGCATAATACAGTTATGGCGGGTGAACGAGAACGTATAGTTGATATGCTTGGTCTCAGCCCACGGTTTGAAATTGCTGTATATCTCGCGCAGGATAGGCATCACGTCAATCGTATCCGCTTGCAGTTTGAGCGTACCGCTCTGCGCCATACGGAATGCGAGCAGTTGGTTGATAAGACGCAACATGCGCTCGGTGCTCTTGCGCAGCGAAGCAATCGGTTGCACCATGGTAGGAGGCACATTGTCTATGGCTACGATACGCTCTATCGCACTCTGGATGATGGTCAGAGGGGTACGGAACTCATGGCTGATATTGGTGAAGAACAGTGATTTGTAGTCCGAGAGTTGCCGCTCCAGTTCCACCCGCTGGCGCAGATGGTAGAGCAGGCGGGTCTGGCGTATGATGACCCAAGCCAGACCGGTACCGGCTGCCAGATAAAGCAGGATTGCCCACCATCTTTGCCACCACGGGCGGGCTATATCGATGGTCATTGTCCGTTCGCCGCATGCAATATTGTTCGCATAGGCGCGCAGGCGGAGGGTATAATGTCCCGGATGCAGATTGCGGTAGATAATCTGACCGGTGTTGTCTGGCTGGGTCCAAGTCTTGTCATAGCCCTCCAGCATACAGCGGTAATAGGTACCGGCCAGGTCATGGTAATTAAAGGCGGAGTAGCGCAGTATGAGCGTGTTTTGATTATGCCTGAGCCGTATATGTTGCAACCGGTCGGTAGCCACAGGCTCTTCTTTGACTGCAGAATAAGGTACACCGTTGACAAACAATCCCGTCAAGCGCAATGTCCTGCCTGCTGCAGGGGTGTCCTTGCGCGTATCGTAAATGGTCAGTCCCTCGTCGGTCCCGAACAGCAGCCGTCCGTTAGTGAGCCGCAGGGCGGAGTTGTCGGTATGGATATTACGGAGCAGATTGAAATTATCGTACCGGTGATGAATCTCGCCGCTGAGCGGGTAGCGGCAGGTGATACCGCGCGGGGTGCCCATCCAAATACAACCGTCCTCGCTTTCCACAATCGAACGGATGTCGTCTGACAGCAGTCCGTCGGCAATGGTCAGATGGAGCGAATCGCCTCGGGCGGGGAACATCCATACGCCGCCGCCCAGACTGCTCACCCATATATCCCCGCGGCTGTCTTCCATGATATCACTGATGTCGCTGTAGCCTGTTTCGGCCGGACTGAGTACCTGAGTATAGGCCGCGCTGTCGGCAATCAGTGATGCCGGATCAAACGACCACAGGCCGCCTTTGCCTCCTGCCCACAGCCGGCCACGATGGTCCTGTATGACCACGCGAAAACCGCCGGATTGCGGAAAGAAATGCCGGAAGGAATAGTCTTGTCCGTTGTGGGTCAGCAAATCCAGCGAAGCGAAATAATTGCTAATCCACATCCGCCCGTCTTTGTCACGGAATATATCCATGATATTATTGGAAGCGATGCTGCCCGGGTCTTTCGCGTCGTGCATCAGGCACAGTCCCCCGGGAGTGATGAGTCCGCGCTGGCGCGTACCTATCCAGATGCGTCCGTCTCCGTCCAGCCCGGCGCAATGTACATCCACTCCGTTGTACTGACGCATCGGATGGAGCACCAGCGCCGTATCCAGCAGATAGGTACGGCCTATGGAGTTGGCAACCAGAATGCGGCTGCTATCGAGCCGGACGACCGTACTGGCACGGTTGGCGCGGAAATTGCCGGCATGCTCATCCAGCAGTATGCTTTGGTAATTGACGGGAGGCAAGGCGATACACTCGATACCGTGGGCATCATCCGCCACGATGATATTGTCATCATCATCCATGATCATCGCAATCAGGTAATCTGTAGCCAGACCGCTGTTCGAACTCCGGATAGCATGGATTTTGCCGGTTGCATGGTCATACAATGTCAGTCCGCAGCCGTTAGTGCTCACCCATGTATATCGTCCGTCGGAAGACGTAGCCACGTTATATTTCCGGCTGCTCACCAGCGGTACCATCTCACGGTCGAACACCTGCATCTCGACTACGCGCCCCGTTTCACGCTCAACCCACCACAGGCGGCCGGTTTCGTCCAGTACGCACGGGTTCATGCGGTTGTCCCAGATGAGATTGCGGTGCGGGCTTTCGTTCAGGATTTGCTGCGCACGTATGACGCCGGCCCCATGTATCTCCAATGCAGGCACATCGCGGCTATGATGGAAGGTATAGCCCAACTCTCCGTTACGCCACCGGTAGCAAACGGCCGCTCCGCCGTCTTCCCACAGCCACAAGCTGTCGCCTATCTCGCGATAATGGGGCATATGGGGTTGCTGGCCGTTTACACGCGAGTCAATGAACATCTCCTTGTCCGGATCGAACAGCGAGTACATGTCTCCTTGCTCACGCACCATCACCAGTCCGTTTTTCAATGCACGGACGGCATTGATATGATTATTGTTGATAAACCTAAGATCCGTATTCTCGTCATAGCGGAATGAGGTATAGTGGTTTCCGTCATAGCGGTACAAACCGTTAGGGGTGCCCAACCACAAGAAGCCGTATCGGTCAATAGCCAGCGAGCGGACATCATTGTCCGGTAATCCATTGTCAGACGTCAAATGACGGATATGCAGATCAATGCTGTTTAGAGGACGCGTGGTATGACCGACGGCGGCGGCTACAACTGAAGAGTAAGCGAACACGCTAATGAGTAATAGCGTCCACGCAGAATGATGAGTGTCGTTCATGACATGTACGATTTTGCCCGCAAAGGTACACAAAAATATTCATATATGCAAGTTAAAAATCTTTTTTATACCTTTAAGGGGTAATCATTCGCCTTTTAATGTACTCCCAACCATCTTAAACCACCCTAAACAATTTTAAACCACCCTAAACAATTTTGAACCATCTTGAACCATCTTGAACCATCTTGAACCATCTTGAAACCACCCTAAAAGTGCAAATAGTGCAAAAAGTGCAAAGCGTTTTTTTCTTGATTGTGCCAAATCGCCCCTTTGTTTCGTTAGTGGTTCTTAGAGATTCTTAGTTGTCCTTAGTCATTCACCGAGGCCCGTCAGTGCCCTGACTAAGTTCCCTGGGAAAATACGGGTGCTCCCTGTACCTCTCTTCCATAAAAATTGCGTTTCTAAATGGAAATTATATTTTAATGTACAAAAACGCACAAAAACGTACCGCTTATAATATTTATATTGGATAATTATATTTATTTTTGCAACATGAATACGTATTTCAAATCTCTTATTACCGGCTTGCTGCTATATCCGGTATTCGCGTGGGGAAATCCTATCGGCACGCTGTGGACAACAGGTAGTGCTGCCGGTTGTGCCGGACTGAACAACGGTATTGTATCAATGTATTTCAACAGTAACGGCCGTGCCTACAGTTACTCCTATAACGGCAAGACGCTGGCAACGGGCGTGAGCAACAGCAAGCACTCTTCGACTTACGAATTCTATTTCAGCTGTACGGAGCAGGAGCCGGCTACCGGACGGTCATTATACGACGAGAGTCTGATGGGCAACGCCCGTTTTGTACAGAACACCGATTCGATAGCCGAATTGCAATACACGATGACGGATACGCACGGTATCCGTTGGACGCTCGGTTATGCGCTGAAAGCGGGAGAGAGCAAGATTTATACCTACGCCATAGCGGAAGGGACGGATAGCACATCGGTACTGAAAGAGGCGCGATTTGTCTATCGTTTGGATCCGGGTACATGGCGGTACGGCTATGTGACAGCGCAGCAACAGGGGACGCTGCCTACCAAGACGATGATGACGACCGATGTCACACAGATACAGGACGCAACTTTTTTGCTTTCGGACAGCACGATATACACCAAATATGACTGGGCGAACTATGTACAGGATATGCTCTGTCATGGTCTGACAACCCATGCGGCGTCCACATACAGCGGTCATTACGGCGTTTGGGTCATCAATCCGACGGACGAGTATGTGAACGGCGGACCGACGCGTCAGGAACTGACCGTACATGCCGACACGCGTTCCAATATCGTGCTCAATATGTTGCAGGGAGAGCATTTCGGCGGATATGCGCAGACTTATACTACCGGTGACAGGAAGATATACGGGCCTTTTGCATTGTATTTCAACACATTTGCCACGCGTGACTCGGTCATAGCCGATGCACTTGCGCAGCAACAGGCAGAGCAGGCGGCATGGCCGTACGGGTTTATAGTACAGGACGAGGAGTTATATCCCGTAGCACGCGGGACGGTGAGCGGCCGCCTGAATATAGACGGATTAGAGGGGCGCAACTGCGTAGTGCTGGCGCAGCCGGGCAGTAGCCCGATGGAGCAAGGCAAGGACTATATCTACCATACTGAGACGGACAGCGCAGGCTATTTCTCCATCTCCGGCGTCCGTCCGGGAACGTATGCGCTATATGCCTATGCCTTAGAAGGGCTGAACACCGATGCGTTTGTCAAGGAGGATATAACCGTCCTATCCGGCGAGAACTGGCTGGGGACGATGAACTGGACGCCGACCCGTTGCCGGACATTGCTTTTCAGTATAGGGACCAATAACAGAAAGAGCGACGGGTTTATGTTCAGCGACAGCCTGCGCCGGTTCAGCCTGTATCAGGAAGTGCCGCAGAACCTGACCTACACCGTAGGGAGTTCGACCGATGCCGAGGATTGGTATTACGCCCAAACAAAAAACAACGGCACATGGACTATCCGTTTTTATTGCTCACAAACGTACGATGATATTGTGCTTTTCACTGCTTCTGTCGCAGGATCGTCCAATAGTCCGAAACTGACTGTCGGTTGCAACGGCACGGAGGTGAAGAAACAGCAGTTCGGTTCGGACGGTTCGGTCTATCGCAGCAGTAACACGGGCGGCCGACATCAGTTGTTTAGGTGTTTGATACCTGTTGCGTTGCTGCAAGAAGGGTGGAACGAACTGACCCTTACGCTGACCGATGCCGGCACGACGATAGGCGGCGGTATCTTATGGGACTGTCTCAAACTGGAAGCAGGTCTTACGACGCTTGACCTTGCCGACGGCGGAGAAATAGCGGATGCAGTCACATCAACCGGCGTAGCCAATCCTGTACTATGGCAGAACAATACATTGTATCTCCATGCCTATGGTATGACATCGGGATTTGATTCCAACACCTCATCGCCGCTCCAGACCTGGTATGCGTACAACCTGCGTGGTCGCAGTGCAGCCATTGATGCTGTCAGCGGTTATGCGTACACTCCTTCGGATTTCAATCTGCCCGACCTGACGACTGATTTTGAGGGAACGTATGCCAAGGCCGGTGTGCAACTCTACGGCACCAATGCGGGTAATTACTATACCGTGATGCGGGTCAGCCATTGCACCGCCGCATCCGTACTCATCTACAACCACCGCGGTCAGATGCGTCTCTCTGCCTATCGGATTCAGCCGGATGGCACACCGGCTGCCGAGCCGGAGCAATCCGCCGCTGCCAACCGTATCGGCAAAGCTGCCGACCGCGGGTTTGAACAACTTAGTATCGGGAACCTGAATCCCGATGCCTCCTATCTCATCCGGGTATGGCAGGACGGCTCCAACACGGGTGACTATCTCTATCTGACCTCTCTTAGCTATAGTGCCGGTTCGACTACAGAAACAATAGGCTGGCCGTCACCGTCCGTCAGGTTTGATCCCTCCCGTCCGGCATGGGATATATTGGGCCGGCCGGCAGGCAGCGAACCGAGGGGAATAGTGGTTCAGGACGGGCGCACGTATTTATTGTACTAGCGGGCGGATGTGTACGCGCATGCACTTTAAATGAACGGAATTACGCATAGCGTTTGCCGGTAATATACTATTTTTGCAGCGTAAAAACAATCATATCATGAAAAAACTCTTTTTTGCCTTATCTCTGGTTATCTTGAGCCCGGTGCTTCGGGCGCAGATGTCGGTACAGACAGGCGACAGCCGCCGCACCGTGATGAGCAACGGGACGCTCACCGTCCGCATAGACCAACGCGGCCGTGTGAACAGTTGCGAATACAACGGCACGGAGCTGATTGCCAAGCCTAACACATGGTACCTGAGTTATAACTCCGCCAAGTATCATGAGCTCGGAGCGACTACTGTGACCGTCAAACGCTGGACGGATGACCTGATAGAGGTAGTATATTCGAACGACACTATTCATGGAGCGCATTGGTCGCAAGGATTCATCTTGCGCAAAGGAGTCAGCGGATTATATACATATCTGGTATGCGAGGGAACGGATACTCCCGAAGATATCGGCGAGGCACGCGTGGTGTATCGTTTGGACGACCGCATTTTCCGCGACGGCTATGTCAACGAGCAGGCGCGGGGACTGATGCCGGATCATGAAACGATGAAAAGCATTGAGAAATCCGGACAGATACAGGATGCCACTTTCTATCTGCCGGACAGCAGTATCTATACCAAGTACAACTGGGCGGAGTATATGCGTGATGACCATTTCCACGGAGTGATGTCTGACCACACCGGCGTATGGGCTATCGGCGTGAGCATGGAGTATGTGAACGGCGGACCGATGCGCCAAGATCTGATGGTTCACAGCGATGTCAAATCGACGCTCCTTCTCCAGATGTTCCAGGCAGGTCATTACGGCTCTGCCTCCACGCATTTCGAGACCGGCGTGAGCAAAATCTATGGTCCGTTCTTCCTCTATGTGAACAGTGGCGAGACCCGCGATGCGATGATTGCCGATGCGCGTGATCAGGCAGCGCGTCAGGAGCAGCAATGGCCGTTCCGATGGATGGACCATCCGCTATATGAGACCGAGCGGGCTACGGTAAGCGGACAGATCCGTATCACAAACAAGATGCCTAAATCGCGTCTGCGTGTGGTACTGGCGCAGCCGGGAGAGGTATATCGCCAGGGTGATGATTATATATTCTGGGCGGAGACGGACCGTTCCGGCAAGTTCTCTATTCCCCATGTCCGTCGCGGCACGTATGCACTCCATGCGTATGCTATAGAGGGCGAGAACACCGACTCGCTGGAGTTGACCGGCGTCGAGGTGACCGGCACGGACACGCATCTCGGTACGATAGACTGGGCACCTGCCAAACACGGTACGACGCTATGGCGTATCGGCGAGGCGGACCGACAGGCTGGCGGTTTTGCGCTCAGTGATGCTCCGCGTGCCTATGACAACGCGCTCCGTTGTCCCAAGGACCTCACGTTCACCATCGGCAAGAGCAACGAGCACACCGACTGGTATTTCTGCCAGCCCGCCAAAGGGGTATGGAAAATCAAGTTCCAGGTCAAGAAAATAAAAGGCGACTCCGTTTATTTCACAGCCGCTGTAGCCGGTGCTACATTGCAACCAATCATCCGCGTACTCATCAACGGCGAGCAAGTAGCGGAGTGGACACGCTGGTATCCCAAGGATGCCGCCGTCTATCGGAGTGCCAACCAAGGCGGAGTATATGACCTGCGCCAATGCGTCTTCCCCGCATCGCTTCTGAAAAAGGGAACGAACACGCTTGAGTTGGCTTTCCCCAAGCAGCGCCGCCGCGGATATGGAGGTATATTATGGGATTGCATCAAGATGGAGGTAGAGTAAACCAATAGAAACGAACAAACAATCAGTATATGAACAATCATTTCATCAAAATGACGGGGCTGGCTCTTGTGGCAGTGTTGTGGCTTTCGTGCGACAACGGCTTGAGACAGGGCGACCCCGATTACTGGACCTCATCGCGGGGACAGTTTACTGCCGTACTGGACAACGACAGTATCATGTATTTTCTGGACAAAGGTGACGGAACGGCGACAGTCACGTTTGACGGCAGCAACCCCCGCCATTGGGCGAGTCCGACCAACGCCGCTGTGTCCGTGACCACCTATTCGGACACGGTAGTCATTCCCGAGACAATAGAACGGAACGGCAAGACCCTGCGTGTCACCGCTATCGGCAATGAGGCTTTTATGGGGTGCCGCAAGCTCAAAGGAATCGTCATTCCCGAATCGGTAACGGAGATAGGCGAAGGCGCCTTTCTGCATTGTGATTCGCTCACGCTGTATAATATCCCTTCCGGTGTGACCGAACTGAAGACCAGTACTTTCGCTCGTTGTAAGAAACTGACGGCGGCATCCGTACCGGCCAATGTCAAGCATATCGGCAAGATGTGTTTCTATGGATGCCCCAAACTGACGGCCGTCACGATGGCAGAAGGTATAGAGACCATCGGCGAGATGGCGTTCTTCCTTTGCAACAGTTCGGCGCTGACCGAGGTCGTAATACCATCTACGGTTACGCGGATAGACAACCTCGCTTTCGGCAACGAGGCAGGCAACGAGAAAGAATATTCGCGTATCACAGCCTATTATATCCGTGCCGTTAACCCGCCGGTATTGACAGGCGCATTGTATAACCGTCCCGAGTCGCAACCGGCACCGGTGATCTATGTGCCGGCGGGCAGCCAATCCGCTTACCGGGCAGCCGAAGGATGGAGTAGTCTAACTATTGAAGAGGAGGTATCGGAATGAAAGCACAAATCAAAAATATAAAATCTAAAATGCTTGTTGCACTGCTGCTCTGTGCAACGCCCTCCTTCGCAGATATACAGGTATCGGGTGTCATCACCTCTCAAGACAAAGAGCCTCTTATCGGAGCGGCGGTACATGTGGTGGGAACCTCTATCGGTACCATCACCGACCTGGACGGTAACTATACGCTCTCGGTGCCGGACGATACGAAAGAGGTGGAAATATCCTATATGGGTTACAAAACGGTCAAAGTGCCCATCAAGAATGGAGAGGCGAATGCGGTGCTGCAAGAAGAAGTAAACATGCTTCAGGAAGTAGTAGCGATTGGTTACGGTTCGGTCAAGAAAGGTGACATCACCAATGCCGTGGCGCAGATCAAGGGCGACGAACTGGCCGAGCGTCCGGTACCGAACATCGCCTCGGCGCTGCAAGGCGAACTGGCGGGTGTGGAGATATCTTCTACCAGCGGTGCGCCCGGATCGGACGTGACCATCAAAGTGCGCGGTGCTACGTCCATCAACGAGGACGCCAATAGCAATCCTTTGTTTGTAGTGGACGGTATTCCGATGGATGATGATTTCAGTATGCTGTCTCTCAACCCGCAGGATATACAATCCATCGAGGTATTGAAAGATGCTTCGTCTTCGGCTATCTACGGAAGCCGCGGTGCGAACGGCGTTATTCTCATCACCTCCAAGCGCGGCAAAGACGACGGCAAACTGACCGTCAATGTATCCACCAATTTCTCGGTATCCACGCCCGAACGCCTGATGCCGGTCATGTCCCCCGAGGACTGGATCAGATGGCGTACGGCTATCAATTATCAGAACTATGTCACCGGCAAAGGTTCGCTGGGTGCACAAGTAGGTGACAGCTATGTAGAGCAGATTACCGTGACAGACGGTTCGGCAGGCACATCGCAGGTCAATGACCCGTTATGGTCGCAACCCGGCTACGGCGGACTGAATCTTGTGGACTGGCAGAAAGCGATGTTCCGTCCCGCTTTTTCGCAGAACTATAACCTCTCTATCACCCAGGGTTCCAAACTGGGTAACTACCGCGCATCGGTAGGCTATGTGAAGCAGGACGGTATCGTCATCAATACCGGTTACCAGCGTCTGACAGCCAAACTGACAGGTTCGGTCACGCTGGCGAAGAAACTGAATATAACCATTGATGTGGCTCCGCAATACAGCGCCACTACCGGCGGTAATGTGGACGGCAAGGATAATGCCGCCATGCAGGCACTGGTGATGGTGCCGGTGACGGAGAACGCCGCAGGCCTGTACACAGCCGCAGAACCCTACTCGCGCTACCTCTATGCCGGCTCGGGAGTATCGCCTGTAGCCGTGATGGAGCAGCGTACGTATCGCGACGAGCAGATACGTATCGCATCGAATCTCAAGATCAGTTATGAGATTATCAAAGGCCTCAAGGCAGAGGTGTTGGGAGCATGGACATTCAACAACCGCGACCGTAAGACTTTCACCCCTTCGTCGGCAGACCGCCGCTGGAGTTCGGGTGAGGGTTATTACGCATCCTCTACCTGGACCGGATCGCGCAGCCATAAATGGATGGCACAGGCGTTGCTCACGTATGACAACACGTTTGTGGACAAACACCACCTGAATGTAGTGGCGGGATGGTCGCTTGAGGCTACTACGTTCGGCTCCAGCTACACGATGGCGGGTACCCATTTCCCGAATAACCTTATCGAGGGATGGACCATCAACGATATAACGCCTACATCCTTCACGGCCACCTATACGACTAATGACCGCCTTGTCAGCTATTTCGCACGAGCAGAGTACAGCTATGACAACCGCTATGTAATCAATGCGTCCGTGCGCAGGGACGGCAGTTCGCGATTCGGAGCAAACAAGAAATGGGGTACATTCCCTGCCGTCTCGGTAGCATGGCGTATCTCGGATGAACATTTCTGGCAGAATAACTGGCGCGTCAACCAGCTCAAGCTCCGTGCTTCGTACGGTTCGAATGGCTCCAATGCCATACCTCTCAACTCGGCGGACGCACTTCTGACGGCTTCCTATTACTCGACAGACGGTCTGCTCTCCGCCGGCTATGTGCCTGCGTCATCGGCATCGCCGGACTTGAGTTGGCAGAAGACCGATTCATGGAATATCGGTATCGATGTAGGTCTGTTTAAGAACCGTATCTCATTTGCGGCGGATTACTATCAGAAATACATCCGCGATATGCTCTATCAAGTGACGATGCCTTCCGTCATGGGTTATAACAAAGGCTGGTCGAACATAGGTAATGTGCGTACCCAGGGCGTGGAATTGGAGCTGAAGACGGAGAATATCTCCACATCCGCTTTCCAATGGACGACCAAGGTTACAGCCGCATGGTCCACCAACAGAGTTGTTTCGCTCGGTGACAACTCGGCTATCTACACCGGTTATGACAACAAGACCCAGATTATCGAGGTCGGTCACCCGGTAGGCGAGTACTACCTGTATATAGCCGATGGCGTCTATATGACCGAGGAAGACCTTGTCTCCTATCCCAAGGAGGCTACCTCCGGACTCGGCTCGGTCCGCTACCGCGATGTGAACAATGACGGTATCATCGACGAGCGCGACCGCACGTATGTAGGCAAGCCCCAACCCGACTGGGTATTCGGTATGACCAACACCTTCAAATGGCGCAACTGGGATGCCTCTATCCTCTTCACTGCGCAGGTAGGAGGCGAGATATGGCAGGGACTGGGCCGTGCTATTGATATGATGAACCAGGGTACCAGTATCAACCGGCTCGACCGCTGGCAGAATATGTGGATGTCACTCGCCCAGCCGGGCGACGGCACCGTACCGGCGGCCTCCAACGCCTCCGGCGCAGAGGAGTTCTCCACCCGCTGGCTCTATTCGACCGATTATTTCAAGATCAAGAATATCTCCCTCGGCTATCGCTTCCGTTTCGGCAAAGAGGCTTTTGTCAAATCGCTGCGTCTCAACGCCTCGGTAGAGAATATATACATGTTTGACAAGTACAGGAACGGCTATTCGCCCGAGAGCAACAACTCCAGTTCGTCCGTCAAGGTTTGGGACTACGGAGCATACCCCTCGGCGCGTACCTACGCTATCGGTCTGCAACTCCAGTTATAATCATCCGTAATGTATTATCACTATGAATAAACTAACTACCATAATTATTCTGTTATCGGCAGCGGTGTTGATGACATCGTGTGATGATTTTCTCAACACGCCGTCCCAGTCGGCTATCAATGCGAGCGAGTTTTACAAAACGCCGAGTGATATCGACCGTGCGCTCACCGGCGTCTATGGTTCGCTCAAACCGTTCTCCAAGTACTGGTTTGCCATGTCCGAATTGCGTTCGGATAACATGTTTGAGATCACGGAGCAGAAACAGAACGAGTATGCCGACTGTTCACAGTTTAATACCTCGGGTTTGCTCAATGACAATATCGTAGCCAATTGCTGGCTGGACCATTATGTCCTTATCGCAGCGGCGAACATGATGCTGGACAGTATCGGGCATGTGCCGTTTGAGAAGGAATCGGTTCGCACCCAATACTGTGCCGAGGCGCGTTTTCTAAGGGCACTCAGTTATTTCGACCTTGTCCGTTTCTACGGCCGCGTACCTGTATCGCTGCATAGTCTCTCCTCGTCCGAGGCGTTCAATCTGCCGCAAAGCGAAGACTATGAGGTGTACCGCAACGCCATCATACCCGACCTCAAGTATGCTATCGAAAACCTGGCTGTTACTGCTACGGACTATCAAGGTACGCGTCGGCCGGAGCGTGTGACCCGCAATGCCGCCAAGGCGCTGTTGGGCAAGGTATATATGCAGATGGCGGGCTATCCGCTCTACGCAGAGACGCAGGACTCCGCCAAAGCATTGCTCAAAGAGGTACTGGATGCCACAGAAGGCACGATGCATTGGGTGGCAGATATGGATGCCTGGAACCGCATGTGGCTCCATGAGAACGACAACAAGCATTTCCTGTTTGAGATTCAGTATATCTGCGCCAATCAGCAGGGCAACCCCATGACGCCGCTCACCCGCTCGGGTAATAACTCGGACGACGACTATACAGGCGCCAACCTTACCAACGGTCCGCACGTATATGTGGAGCGTGATTTGCAGGACCATTTCCTCCTCTCGATGATAGAGGATGACGGTAC
>JAFUUE010000017.1 GCA_017483945.1 Paludibacteraceae bacterium
CCTCGCAAACTTTAATTATTTGCCCTGCACTTTTTGCACTTTCTGCACTTTCACCCATCTTAAACCATCTTAAACCATCTTAAACCATCTTAAACCATCTTAAACAACCTTAAACTATTTTGAACCATTTTGAACCATTTTGAACCATTTTGAACCACCTTCTACCACCTTCAAAGTGCAAATAGTGCAGAAAGTGCAAAGCGTTTTTCGCTTAATTGGGGCAAATCGCCCCTGTGTTTCGTTAGTGGTTCTTAGAGATTCTTAGTTGTCCTTAGTCATTCGCCGAGGCCCGTCAGTGTCCTTGCTGAATCAGTGGCGCGAGAGTGGCTGTTTTCGATTAGCGGATTACGACGGTAGCCCAGAGGGGGAAATGGTCGCTGCCGGTAGGTGCATAATCGACATGGGACTCCAAAGGCTTCAGCGGATTAGAGCATAAGATATAGTCGATACGAATGCCGACATGCCGAGGCAGATAGTAGGTCGCACCCAATCCGCTGTTACCTCCCTCGCGGTAGCAATCGTGCAGCCACATATCTTTCGCCGTGAGGATAAGCCAATAGGTAGGTGAGAAGATGGTGGAGTTGAAGTCTCCGACGACGAGGACAGGGTAGGGGGATGCCTGTATCTCGTGCCGCACCACTTTAGCCTGCTCACGGCGACGCGCACCCGCAGAGCGCAGCTTACGCCCTATCTGTTCGGCAGAAGAACGTACCGCCTCCGTGCTGAGCGTGTCAGCCCAATCAGTCTGCAGAATTTGATTGCTCTCCAAGTGATTCGTTATGAGCCGTATCGTATCACTACCCGCCACAATGTCACACCGACTGCTGATATTGGTGTGCGACTCATATGGGACAGTCTTCTTGTTAATAAGCGGATAGCGAGACAAGACCACATTCCCGTACTGGCGCGAAGTATTGTATATCTTGAAGTCAAAATAGGTGTATTTGTATTCGGGGAGTGACTGTTTGAGTGCCGCCATCGTCAAGTTCCATGACTTCTTGCGCAGCTCCACTTCCTGGAGACAGACAACATCGGCCGGATGGTCCTTCAGATAGCAGATAATGCCGTTACTATCCGCTTTTTTGCAGTAGTCCATCATGTGTGTATTATAGGTCACGATGGTCAGTTTGGTACCACTGCCCGCATCCGTCGAACCCTCATTATCCGGGCCGCCGACCGCACACGCGGTCAGAACCAGACATACTATATACAGAACCCAACGGCGCATGGAAGAACTTGTTTTATTTGGGGCTCATGGTGATTAAGGGTATCAACATCTCCTCGAGCGATATACCGCCGTGCTGGAACGTGTTGCGATAGTACTGCGCATAGTAATTGAAGTTGTTCGGGTACCCGAAGAAGTCATTGCCGGTACAGAAGACATAACTGCTGCTCACGTTGGGGCAGGGTAGTCCGACCTGCTTGGGCCGCTCCAAGGTGAAGACGTCTTTACTCTTGCAATTGAGCGACTTACCAACCTTGTATCGGAGATTGGTATTGGTGTTCTTATCGCCGATGATGAGCACGGGATTCTGCACACATATCGTGCCGTGATCCGATGTGAGTACCAAGCGATAGCCCAACTCCGCTAACCGGCGTAGCAACTCATAGGTAGGCGAATGGCGGAACCAACTGAGCGTCAGACTGCGGTAGGCTGCCTCGTCGTTGCATAACTCCCGCATCATCTTGCTATCCGTACGCGAATGAGAGAGCATATCTATGAAATTGAGTACAAAGACATTAAGCGATGTGTTGAGTCCTTTGAGTTGACGGATGACACGCTCGCAGTAATCCGACTCGTTGATTTTGAAGTAACTGAATGTATCATGTCGGCGGAAACGGTCTATCTGCGACTGCAACAGGTCACGTTCGTTGAGGTTCTTGCCCTCCTCGGCATCCTCATCCACCCACATATCCGGATACATCTGCTCTATCTGCAGCGGCATGAGGCCGGAAAAGATAGAGTTGCGGGCATACTGGGTAGCAGTCGGTAAGATACTGCAGGCTATATCCTCCTGGTCCACTTGGTAGAACTCACTCAGCATAGGCTGTATCACTTTCCACTGGTCATAACGGAAGTTATCTATGACCACAAAGCACACTTTCTCACCGGCATCCAGAAGGGGAAAAACAGACTTCCTCACAATATCCGGACTGAGCAGTGGCGCATGGACAGAGCGGCTGCTGTTAGCATCAAACCACCCCTCATACTCCCGGGTTATGAACTTGGCAAAAGCGGCATTAGCCTGCTCACGCTGCTGACGGAGCATCTCGCCCATCGCGGAGTCGGCCTCCTGAAGCGTCAAATCCCACTTAGTCAACACACGCAGCACCGCCGCCCACTCGCTGAACGTGCGAGCCGTGTCTATCATATAACTGATGTCAGAGAAATCCTCCCTGTACGAGCGGTTAGCATGCTCCTCCATGATAGTACGGCTATGCAGATGCTTCTTCAAACACAGCAGTATCTGCACAGGATTGACAGGCTTAATCAAGTAGTCCGCTATCTTCTCACCTATAGCCTCCTCCATGATACGCTCTTCCTCGCTCTTGGTCACCATAACAACCGGCAAATCAGGACGCAAGGACTTGATATCCTGTAGTGCCTCCAGTCCTGACATACCCGGCATATTCTCGTCCAGAAACACAATATCAGGCATACAGGTCTGAAGCAACTCAATGGCATCTTCGCCACTATTGGCTGTCACTACATCATAACCTTTTTGGTCTAAATAAATCAAATAGGGCGTGAGAAAATCTATCTCATCATCAGCCCAGAGAATCTTAGGACGCATAACTGTCAATGTCTGAATGAATAATAACGCTGACCAAGGTAACTGACTACTATCGTTATTAACGTGATACACATCTTCGAAGGGGTAGGGTACCAACCTATCACATCAACCAATAACTTTAATCCCGCGTAGTTAATCAGCAGATTCAGCAACACAATGAGTATATACCGCACCAACTGCTGCCCGCCATGGAGCGTGGAATTACGAAAAGTAACATACTTGTTCAGCCAAAAACCGGTGAGCAACGTAATCGGAAAAACAATACATAACGCCATAATATGAGGAGATATGCACACCGGATTGGGTATATAAGGTAAAAAATGATATATATACACCAACTCATGCCCGACTACATAGTTATACAACAAAAAGTATAATACCCAGTCCAAAACCATGTTCCCGCCACCGCATACACCATAACGAAACACATCCTCCGGCACCCATTTTCGGAAAGGAGGATAGAAAAAATCAATGATTTTTGTAATTATTTGCGCAACTTTTTGCATTTGTCAAAAAAAAACTGTACCTTTGCACCCTGAAACAATAGTATCTTCATGTACTATAGTACAAGAGCCGTGCCATTTATCACGATAACGGCTGCAAAGATACAAAAAAAAATCCAAATCACCAAATATATGGACGACGACACACACGAGGATGCAACAAGTACGTGCCAAGAAATTTCTGGGGCAACACTTTCTCAAAGACCTGAGTGTCGCCCGACGTATAGCTGAGACTATTGAATCAGGCCAAGTGCTTGAGATAGGTCCCGGCATGGGAGTTCTCACACAATTCCTACTTCAAAACCATCATATCAACCTCACGGCCGTCGAACTTGACCGCGAGAGTGTTACCTACTTGCGCGAGTGGTATCCCGAACTGCACCTCGTCGAGGGAGATTTTCTCAAACTGAATCTCAACGAACTCTATCCCGAGGGCGACTTCTCCATCATAGGCAACTACCCCTACAACATCAGCAGCCAGATATTCTTCCGCGTACTCGAATACAAAGACCGCATACCCGTATGCGCCGGCATGATACAGAAAGAAGTAGCGGAACGTATCGCCGCCAAACCCGGATGCAAAGCTTACGGCATATTGTCCGTGCTACTACAAGCATATTACCATATAGAATACCTCTTCACAGTCGATGAACATGTATTCAACCCGCCGCCTAAAGTCAAATCAGCAGTCATACGACTCACACGAAACGAACGACAACGGCTCGAATGCGACGAACAACTCTTCAAAACAGTAGTCAAAACAGCCTTCAACCAACGACGAAAACAGATGCGCAATTCTCTTCAACAGTTGGCAGGAAAAGGCAACCCTATCCTGGAAGAGAATATATTTACGCGCCGCCCCGAACAACTGAGTGTAGAAGAATTTGTTGAACTCACTAATCTGTTGAAACCATGTCTGAACTGAGAATATTCTATAAAGATAACGACCGAATCAAAGTCGCAAAAACTATACGAGCACTCAAAGAACTCGACAAAAAAGATATCATATGGATTGACCTGCTGGACGTAAGTGACAAAACCGAGGATACACTCGAGGGATTCCTCAAAATAGACATCCAGGAGGATGAGGAAATGGAGGAAATCGAGATGTCAAGCCGATATATACAAACGGATGATAGTATCGTAGCTAACTCTAACTTCCTCAAAGACAATTTCGAAGTAGAACCGGTTAACTTCATTCTAAAAAACAATATACTCGTCACAACACGCGACGTAGAACTCGGCAGTTTCAGCGAGACAGTCAAAAAAATGTTCGTCAATGCACGTAATTTCCCCAGCGGATATCACGTGCTCGTAGCACTCATGGAGACACGTGTCGAAAAAGACGCCGACATGATTGAGGATACAACAGACATGATTACCAAACTATCTCTCGACATCAATGCCAACGATCCGGTGGATGAAGATATACTTATCCAAATCAAGGACTTGCAGGAAAAAGTAACCATTATACGACAAAATATAATGGATAAACAGCGAGTTATCAGCAACTTCCTCAAGTGTGACTTTTTCCCGCAGGACCTACAGCCGCGACTCACTATGATTATCAAGGATATAAACTCACTCTTCGACTATACACGATTCGGATTCGACCGACTCGACTACCTCCAAGATACCTTCCTCGGTCTGGTCAATATCGAACAGAACAAAATAATCAAAATATTCACTATCATCAATATTATCTTCCTGCCGCCCACACTCATCGCCAGCATGTACGGCATGAACTTTGATTTTATGCCCGAACTGCACTGGAGATTAGGATACCCGTTCGCCATACTGATGATGGTTATCTTTACACTCTTTATATTACTTATATTCAAACTGAAAAAGTGGTTATAAACATATTTATCAACATCCCCTGTTGAAAACTTTTTACAACTCAATAAACTCCCGACTTTCAAAATTATCTACATCATCCTGCCGACTTATAACCGCGGTAAAGTACAGATAAATAAAAGACTATATAACTTATTAACGTTATCAATAGCATATTATAATCATATAAAAAAATAAATTAAAATAATATATATAATGAATCATAGCGAAGCCATTCGGCAGCTCTGTAAGGAGAAGAATGCCGTCATCATGGCACATTACTACACACGACCCGAGATACAAGATGTGGCCGATTTCATCGGAGATTCACTCGCTCTCGCACAGCAAGCCGCTAAAACAGATGCCGACATCATCGTCCTCTGCGGCGTACATTTCATGGGTGAGACGGCGAAAATAATATGCCCCGACAAGAAAGTACTCATTCCGGACCTCAATGCAGGATGCTCACTCGCTGACAGCTGCAGCGCACAAGACCTGCGTGCCTTCAAGCAACAGCATCCCGAATACACTGTCGTTAGTTATGTCAATACAAGCGCCGAAGTGAAAGCACTCACCGACGTGGTGGTCACGTCCTCTAACGCAAAGCATATAATCGAACAATTGCCGCCTGACGCGCCTATCCTCTTCGGACCGGATAATAACCTCGGAAACTATATAAACAGCGTCACAGGCCGCCAAATGACGCTCTGGAATGGAGCATGTCATGTCCACTCACGCTTCTCTGTACAGGCCTTGTTACAGCTTAAAGAGCAATATCCCGGCGCACCGGTACTCGCGCATCCTGAATGCAAAGCAGCTATTCTCGCACTCGCCGACGTCATCGGAAGTACACAAGCCCTACTCAATTATGCAAAGCAACATACTGAACAGCAGTACCTTGTCGTAACCGAAAGCGGAATCCTGCACGAGATGCAGAAGGCATGCCCGGATAAGACCTTTATCCCCGTGCCGCCTGAGATAACCGAAGGAATCGGCTGTTCTTGCAACGAGTGCGAATATATGCGACTCAATACGCTTGAAAAACTATACAACTGCCTGCTCAATGAGGCGCCTGAGATACAAGTCCCGCGCGACATCGCCGAACAAGCACGCAAACCTATTCAGCGCATGCTGGATATGAGTAAGTGAGAACGAACGGAAGGTGGTCTGAAAAGCCACCTTTTCTGTATCGGTAACCCAAGTAAGTGCGCATCGGCTTGACATCCATATAGCGCCTGTCTTCCTCCATCAGCCATGACGGCCTGTATATCTCCGCTTCCACAGCCTCCTGTATGCACTCTGATACATAAAACTGATCAAGACATGTCCATATGCCTTGGTACTTGTACGTACCCGTGCCCTTAAATCTTTCCTGTGACGCAAGATTAACTAAATGGGGTAAATTCCATCGCGGAGCAGAGTTAAAATCGCCCATAACGACTATTTTGGCCCTTACATCAGTCCTGAATATACTATCCGTATAGGTCGTTACTATATTGTGCACTTTCTCCCGTTTCCATCCGCTTTTTCTTGCACCGCCCCGCTGGGATGGATAGTGGCATAATAGCAGGTGCAGGGTATCACATTCGCACAACACACCTTTCGTATATAGTATGTCGCGCGTTTGGATGCCTACAGCCGCTTGTTTATGTACTATAGGCCTGAATAGAACGGAATCATATAGCAATACTACGTCTATCCCGCGGGCATCAGGACTGTCGTAATGGATGAATTTGTACCGCGAATGGGGCATCATCCTGACTAAATCCTCCGCACAGCGCTTGTCTTCCACCTCACACAGACCGACTATTGCCGGCAGTGAATCTCCGTTAATACACGTCAGTACCTTGGCTATGTTGTGTAATTTCTGCCTGTATCGCGTGAAACTCCACCTGTATTTTCCTTCCGGAGTAAATTCCCTGTCCGGGTTCTTATCGTCGCCAACCGTGTCGCATAGTGGATAAAACAAATTCTCTACATTGTACGTAACAATCTGTATTCTACTCTGTTTCTCGGCATAAACGGCTATCGTCACAACCAACAACAATCCTATCAAACCCGCTCGCTGCATCACTATTGCTTATGGATTGTAGTACGACTGCTCTAATATTCGTTGTGCATCCCCGTCTTCCATCAGTGACTGTAGTGTAATATCCTTGTTATTACGCATATACGACTCCGCTATGCGCCATCCTAACCAGGTGCCGAGCCGACCCGGAGCGTCCTGGGATACTTCGGCCGTGAAAGGACCGTCGTTCAAATATGAGGTCAGAACGATGGTCTCTGTCTTGAACAAATCGCGCTTGTCCATCACTAAATTCCATATCGCACGCTCATGTTCCTCGCACCAACGCCATTGTTCCTTCGTGTAACCCATCACTTCATAGTCCTTCTCGCCCGGAAACAAAAGGGACAACAGGTACATTATCTTGCCCCTATATATCATATTATCAATCAACCTGTTCTGCGCAGCCGTATAACGGATGTTACGGAACAGCCACGCACTCACCACATCGCACGCTATACACTCCTTGCGCATCGTTGTCTTCTGGTAGTCATACACCACACGGTTATAGTACTCATAGTCGCTCCCCAAATACATATCCAGTCCAACTGCCACCATATCCGCATCCGCAAAATATATCGATGCGTTAAATCCCGATACCATGAAATAGACTGTCGGAATGCGCATATCAGGGTACAGGTAATGCAAACGACTGAATGCTCCATTTAACTCATCTTCAATGTCTTTAGTATCTGCAAACACCTCCCGTACACGACGGTTCGTGTTCCGGAAACCATACACTGTATCCTCCAGAAAATTGGGTAGCGCCTCCGCTAAATAAACCGTGTCTTCCGATGGAATACCTAATATATCTTCCACAAAAATAGGCATAAATTCAGGATATTCATCGTACAAAACACGTACATCATCCATCGATGACTCCCGGCGCACGTTCAGCAACGAACGGTCAAAACGCACCACTTCCGTCTCTACACCCGCTATATTACGGGGAAAATACACTTCCTTATGCCCGCAACTCGTCAGGCATAATACTACTGTCACTATATATAAAACAAACTGTTTCCCTTGCATAGTTCACACTATTTTACCGTCATATATCTCTATTACCCTGTCACTTATATTAGCCAACTCCTTGTCGTGAGTCACTATCACAATCGTCTGTCCGAACTTATTCCGCATCTCCTGCAGCAGCACACTCAGCTCTCTCTTGTTCGCTTCGTCCAGGCTGCCCGTCGGCTCATCGGCCAATATCACACTCGGAGACATCAGCATCGCACGGGCTGCCGCTACACGTTGCTTCTCACCACCGGATAACTCGCTCGGCTTATGACTGATACGCTCACCTAATCCTAATTCCACCAGCAGCTTCTCCGCCTTTCTCGCTGCCTCTTTCTCCTTCATCCCGCCTATCAGACCGGGCATCATCACGTTCTCCAGGGCTGTGAACTCCGGTAACAACTGATGAAACTGGAAGATAAATCCGATATGCTGATTCCTAAAACGGGCTAATTCACTATCACTCAACTTGTAAACATCCACACCATCTATCCGTATCACTCCCTCATCCGGACGATCTAATGTGCCCATAATCTGGAGCAGCGTCGTCTTACCCGCGCCGCTCTTGCCTACTATAGACACTATCTCACCCTTCTCCACACACAAATCAATGCCTTTCAGCACCTCTAAACTGCCAAAACGCTTCCGTATGCTTATCACTTCTATCATGACTCTTTACCCTTTATTTTGCCGGCAAATAACAGACCTGGAACAGACCTGGAACAGAGCTGACCCTATTATCTGCCTGTTTTTTAGTAACTTATCACACGTTTATCACCTTCCTGTCTGATACTAACTCGCACGGTATCAGGTGGTAACAACCGTTCAATCACGTCCGGCCACTCCACGAAACAGTAATTACCCGAATACAGATACTCTTCCGCACCCATATCCATCGCCTCTTCCGGACCTTTCAGACGATAGCAGTCGAAATGGTATATCTCACCCTTGGGCGAGTCATATACATTCACGATGGCAAACGTCGGACTGTTCACTACATCCTCGCTGCCTAACTCCGCACACAGTTCCTTGATCAATGTCGTCTTGCCTGTCCCCATCGGAGCATCAAATGCAAACACTCTTGCAGTAGGGTAGGCGTCCAGCAGAGACAGCACCGGCAGTTCCTCACCGGCTTCATTGGTTAGATAAACCCCCTTTTCTGCCTCTTTTTTTAACGTATATTCGTACATATCTTCGTAAATATTCAATTCTCAGCGCGATATTTTGCCCCTGAAATACTCGTAAACGACTATGCCTCTGCTATTTCCAATCAATTCTTGCAGCTCCGCCAATTCGGCCGAACTAATAGCGCGTACACTGCCGTAATGCTTTAGCAAAAGTTCCTTTGTCTTTTCTCCAACACCCTGTATTTCATTTAGTTGACTGCTAATTTGGTGCTTACTGCGCTTCTTCTTGTGGTAACTGATGGCGAATCGGTGCACCTCGTCCTGTATCGATACCAGCAGGCGGAACACTTCGCTCGTCACGGGCATCGATACTTCTTGTGCCGGTTCACCGAACAGCAGAGTCTGTGTCCGGTGGTGGCTGTCTTTCTTTAGACCCGCTATCGGTATATGCAACCCTAACTGCTCTTCCACGGCCTCACGGATGGCATGCATCTGGCCTATGCCACCGTCTGCTATTATCAGGTCAGGCAGTCCGCCATCCTCATCCACCAGGCGCTTATATCGCCTATATACCACCTCACGCATGCTCGCATAATCGTCCGCACCGACAACCGTCTTTATCTCAAAACGCTTATAGTCGCTCTTGCTCGGCTTGCCGTGCTTGAAGACCACACAACCCGCTACCGCACTGGTGCCCTGTATATTCGAGTTATCGAAACTGTCTATCCACATCGGCATACGCTCCATTCCCAACATCCGTTGCAACTCGCCCAGTATGCGCGTCGCACGTTGCTCCGGGTTGAGCTTATCTGCCTGCTTCAGACGGTCTGCTTTGTACTGGTTGACATTCTGCATAGCCAGGTCTAACAACCGCTTCTTGTCCCCACTCAGTGCTATATGCACCTGCATCGTCTCGTCTATCACATCCGGTATGAACGGCACCACCACCTCTTTCGTTGTGCTCCCTAAGCGCTCGCGTAGCTCTTTCATACCCATTGCCAGCACCTCTTCCTTACTCTCCTCCAACTGCTTCTTGTATTCGATTGTCTGCCCCTGTACGATGCTCCCGCGGTGCACATGCAGCATGGCTATATATACGTTCTGCTCCTGCTCCTCATACCCGAACACGTCCATGTCTCCCGTGTGCGTGTTGGTGATGATGGTCTTGCTGTTGAATTGCTCCAGCAGGTCCAGTTTCTCCTTTATCCGCTGCGCCTCTTCATAGCGCATCTCCTCAGCCAGCCGGTGCATCTCTTCCTGCAGGCTCTTGCTTATCTCATGGGCGTCACCCCGTATAATCTTGCGCGCCTCCTCTATCCACTGCTTGTACATAGCGGCCTCGGGCCTGTTCTCGCATATGCCGCAGCAGTTACCCAAGTGGTACTTCAGACATACTTTGTAGCGCCCCTCTGTTATGCCGGCCTCTGTCAGTTGGAGGTTGCACGTCCGGATAGGGTAGAGTTTGTGTATCAGCTCCAATACCATATCCACTATGTAACTGAAGCTGTATGGCCCGTAGTACTCACCAGCGCCGCGCACTATATTACGTGTCTTGAATATCCTCGGATAAGGTTCCCGCGTGATGCATATGCTCGGATAAGTCTTGCCATCCTTGAGTAGGATGTTATACCGTGGCTGATACTGTTTGATTAGGTTATTCTCCAGCAGGAAGGCATCCTGTTCGCTATCGACGACCACATACCGGATGTCTGCAATATGGGCGACTAACTGCCGCGTCTTGGTGCTATCGTGGTCTTTCTGGAAATAGCTGCTCACGCGGCGTTTCAGGTTCTTGGCCTTGCCCACATAGATGACTGTGCCATCCTTGTCTATATGCTGATAGACACCCGGCTTCTCAGGAAGGCGGCTCAGTATTCCTTCTATGTATTCCCGTGTGCTCACTTGCTTAGTTGAATACTACCTTTTGCTCAACCGGTGTGTGTTCTCTGTTTAGTCGAAGTGGATGAGGCTATAGACCTCTACGTCCTTAGGGAAGACCTCGCGGCCTTTGAGTCCGTCCAGTTCGACAAGGAAACTGATGTATATCTTCTTTACGCCGGCTTTCCGCACCAGTTCGATTGCAGCGGCCATAGTGCCTCCTGTAGCCAGCAGGTCGTCGTGGATGACCACCACATCGTCGGCACACAAGGCATCCCGGTGTATCTCTATGGTGTCAGTTCCGTACTCCTTCGCATAGCTCACGCTGATTGTATCAGCAGGCAGCTTGCCGGGTTTGCGGATAGGGACAAAGCCTGCGCCTATACCTACGGCCACACCCGGGGCCAGAATGAAACCGCGGCTCTCGATACCCACAATCTTGGTGATACCCATATCCTTGTAGTGCGCCACCATCTCGTTGTACATCCAGCGCAGACTCTCCGGCGCACGGAAGGCAGTAGTCAAGTCTTTGAACTGAATGCCCGGTATAGGGAAGTCTGCAATATTGCGGATACTTGCTTTTACTTCTTCAATAGTCATATAGTATTTTGTTTTGTGTTTATATGCTTTTTTATGATTGTTCCACGTGGAACATTTTAGTTTTAGTTTACAAAGTAAACTAAATTTTCTTATCTTCCCATCATGACGAGTAGTACGCTGATGTCGTTTGGGCTGACACCCGGGATGCGACTTGCTTCTCCGATAGTCTTAGGTCGGAGGTGTGTCAGTTTCTGTCGTGCCTCGGTGGACAGGGATTGCAGACTGTTATAGTCGAAGTCCTCGGCCAGTCGGATATTGTCCAACCTGTGCAGTTTGTCGGCGGCCTGCCGTTCCCGCTCGATGTATCCGCTGTATTTGATTTGTATCTCGGCACTCTCTACGACTTCTTCGCGGCTGCGGTCTATAGTCTGCAGGAAGGTGTGTAGAGCCGGTATTTGTTCGGATAGCACGGGCAAACTAACGCCGGGTCGGCTGACGATATCGATGAGGTGTGCGGTATGTGTGAGCGGGCTCTCACCGATACTCTCCAGGTAGGAGTTTATTTCGGCCGGTTTGACGGTGTTTGTGCGCAGGAAGGCTATTACGTCTTGTGTGGATTGGTGCTTCTGAATATACAGGTTATATCGGTACTGATCGGCTAATCCGAGTTGGTAACCGCGTTCTGTCAGGCGTTCGTCGGCGTTGTCCTGACGCAACAGGATGCGGTATTCCGCGCGGGAGGTGAACATGCGGTAGGGTTCGTCCACACCCTTGCATACGAGGTCGTCTATGAGTACACCTATGTAGCTCTCGTCGCGGCTCATGGTGAAGGGAGTGCCGCCGTGTGCATGGATGTGTGCATTGATGCCGGCCACCAGTCCTTGTCCTGCGGCTTCCTCGTAGCCGGTAGTGCCGTTGATTTGCCCGGCAAAGAAGAGTCCTCGGATGCGTTTGGTCTCGAGTGTGTGATGCAGTTGGGTGGGGTCGAAGAAGTCGTACTCGATGGCATAGCCGGGTCTGTAGAGAACGACGTTCTCCAGTCCGCGGACGGTCTGTAGTGCCCGGAGCTGTGTCTGCCAGGGTAGGGAGGAGGAGAAGCCGTTGATGTAGTACTCGTTACTGTCCACACCCTCCGGCTCGAGGAAGAGTTGGTGTGCATCTTTGTCGGCAAAGGTGACAATCTTGGTCTCGATGCTGGGGCAGTAGCGCGGTCCGATGCTTTGGATTTGTCCGTTGAAAAGGGGCGAATCTGCAAGTCCGGCGCGCAGGACATCGTGTGTGTCGGTGTTGGTATAGGTAATCCAGCAGCTCATCTGCTTGAGTGGTCGGCAGACGTTGTCGAGGTAGGAGAAGCGGTGGTGGTCGTCGTCGCCTTTTTGCTCGGTGAGCAGGTCGAAGTTGATGCTACGCTTGTCGATACGTGCGGGTGTGCCGGTTTTCATGCGCCCGGTAGTGAAGCCGAGTGTGCGCAGTTGTTCGGTCAGCCCGTATGCAGCGGGTTCGCTGATTCGTCCGCCGTGTAGTTGTGTTCGTCCGAAGTGGAGTAGTCCGTTGAGGAAGGTACCGTTGGTGAGGATGACGGCAGCAGCGTGCATATCGATTCCGAGGGCGGTGCGTACCCCGCAGATTTGCCCGTTTTTAACGAGTATTTCCGTCACTGTATCTTGCCAGATATAGAGGTTGTCGGTGTGTGTAAGGACATTGGTCCATTCTTCGATGAAGCGTTTGCGGTCAGCTTGGCTTCTGGGGCTCCACATGGCGGCTCCTTTGCTTCGGTTGAGCATTCGGAACTGGATGGCGCTTCGGTCGGTGACGATGCCCATTTGTCCTCCGAGAGCGTCTATTTCGCGGACTATTTGTCCTTTGGCGATGCCACCTACGGCGGGGTTACAGCTCATCTGTCCGATTTTGTTCATGTCCATGGTGATGAGCAGTGTCCGGCTACCCATTTGTGCGGCGGCCTGTGCAGCTTGGCATCCGGCATGTCCGGCGCCGACTACTATGATGTCGTATTTGAAGTCCAAAGCGGTTGTTATTTTGTATTGTCAGGTAACGGTCAGGTAACGGTCAGGTAACGGTTAGGGTACGGGTATTGTCTAGGATTGGTACGGGTATTGTCTAGGATTGGTACGGGTATTGTCTAGGATTGGTACGGGATTGGAGCGGTGAGTTATTGTTGCAGTGCGAGGATGGCTTGGTAGAAGTCGGGGAATTGCTGTTGGATGGGTACGGGTCGTCCGTTATGTAGGAAGCAGTGTGTGCTGGAGGCGGTGCAGACGACGGTGTCGCCTACGCGCATGGTGTAGTTGAACGTAATCTTGAGGGCAGTGAGTTCGGCGACGGTGAGGCTGATGAGGATAGCGTCTTTGAAGGTGGTGGCATGCTTGTATTGGCAGCTGATGGCGGTGACGGGTGAGACGATGCCCTGCTGCTCCATCCGTTCGTATCCGTATCCGAGTTGGTCCATCCAGTCGATGCGCGCTTCTTCCATGAAGCGGATGTAGTTGCTATGGTGTGTGATGCCCATCCGGTCGCACTCGTAGTAGCGGACGATATGTGTATAGGGGGTCATGTTTTTACTGCTCGATAGTCAGGTGTTGCTCTTCCGGTTGTTCTTTTTCCTCGACGATAGTCTCGGCCTTGAGGTCCTCGTAGAAGTGTGCTCGTGCGATGCCGATATAGGGTTCGAGCCAGAGGACTCCGATGCCTCCTGTGAATATAGCGAGGAAGACCCATCCGATGAAGGTCATGTCGAGCACGAAGAGGTCCATTTTATGTCCGCGCATCATCTGTCGGCTGGTCTTAAGTGCTTCGACAGGTGACAGGTCGGGATAGTCCTCGAGTAGATATGGCATCATGCAGTAGGCATAGGAGAAGACGACGCCGAGGATGCCGAAGGTGACGATGGCGAGTGCTCCGACGATGACGCTCATGAGGAGGGCGGCGGGGAGCAGTCGTTCGTAGCCGCTGCGGAAGATGTCGAGCATGTCGGTGAGAGGCGTGTTTTCCGAGCCTCGTGCCATGCGGAGGAAGGTGTTCTCTATAGCCACTCCCATCGGCATGATGAGGAAGACTGAGAGGGCCACTGTGATGGCGTGATAGAGGTTGGCCCGGTCGGGTTGTAGTTGTGCCAGAGACGAGGTGACGGCATAGACGATGACGATGAGGAAATAGATGAGCATCGCGGGTATGGCATCGTTCCAATGTCCGTTGAGTGTCCGGCGTGCTTGTGCACGGTAGTCGTAGCTGCTTTTCATACGTGTAGGGTGTTTATGTGGTTGATATGATGTTGTTACAATTTGGCGAGGGCGAGGTTTTCCTTGCGTGTCATCTCGGCTCGTGTCTCGGGTGTTTTGTCGGCTTGTCCTGTGAGGTGGAGAATGCCGTGTATGAGTATGCGGCATAGCTCGTTGTCGAAGGTCAGGCCGCGTTCTTCGGCGTTAGAGCGGACGGTGTCGAGCGAGATGAAGATATCTCCGGCGATGCGTCCGGGTGAGCTGTAGTCGAAGGTGATGACGTCGGTGTAGTAGTCGTGTCCGAGGAACCGGCGGTTGACGTCGAGTATCTGTTCGTCGTTGCAGAAGATATAGGTGATGTCCCCTGTTGCGAAGCCGTAGTCGGCCGCGACGGCGCGTATCCATCGTGCGAGTCGGTTGCGGTCGAGCTCGGGCATGTCGGTATCTCCTTGTGTAGTATAATGTATCATCGGTATTATGCGAAGAAAACGGGTGCTATAGCGAAGGCTGCGATGATGCCGGCCAGGTCTGCGAGCAGGCAGCATGCGACGGCGTGTCGTGTGTCTCGTATGCCGACGCTGCCGAAATAGACGGCGAGTACGTAGAAGGTGGTGTCGGTAGAGCCCTGCAGGATGCAGCACAGCCGTCCGACGAGCGAGTCGGCTCCGTAGGTAGTCATAGCCTCGAGCATGAGTCCTCTGGCTCCGCTTCCGCTGAGTGGTTTCATCAGGGCGGTGGGTACGGCTGCAGCCAGGTCGGTATTGAGTCCGACGAGCGAGAAGAGGTAGGCGATAGCTTGTTCGAGTAGCGCCATGGCTCCGCTGGCGCGGAACATGCCGACGGCCACGAGTATGGCGATGAGGTCGGGGATGATACCTACGGCGGTGCCGAATCCGTCTTTGGCCCCGTCGATAAAGGCCTCATAGACATTGACATGCTTGCGTGCTCCCCGGATGATGAACCAGCATATGAGCCCCAGCAGGAGTATGGCGGCGATGGCTGCGGAGAGGGCGCTGAGGGTTGTCTGCGGCAGTCGTGTAGCGCCCCATATGAGCAGTGCGACAACGGCTGTCAGTACGGCGATGACGCCGAGTAGCATCTTGTCCCACAGCCGGATACGTTGTGCTATGCATGTGGCGATGAGGCCGGTGAGTGTGGAGCAATAGGTGGCAATGAGTATGGGTAGGAAGACGTCGGCGGGGTTGGCGGCTCCCATTTGTGCCCGGTAGGCCATGATGGTGGTGGGGACGAGTGTCAGTCCGCTGGCGCCGAGCACAACGAACATAATCATAGCGTTGCTGGCGCGTTGTTTGTCGGTGTTGAGCTCCTGCAGTTCGGTCATGGCGCGCAGTCCCATCGGAGTAGCGGCATTGTCCAGCCCCAGCATGTTGGCGGCGATGTTCATGAACATACTGCCATAGACGGGGTGTCCCTTGGGCAGGTCGGGGAAGATACGGCTGAAGAAGGGAGTGACGCCGCGTGCGAGGGTGTTGACCACCCCCGCACGCTCGCCTATCTTCATGATACCCATCCACATAGCCAGCACGCCGGTCAGCCCGATAGATATCTCAAAGCCGCTCTTAGCGGAAGAGAACGTGGCATTCAGTATGTCGCTGAAGACGCCGACCTCTCCTGTCATGAGGCATTGCACGAGTCCCATCAGTACGGCGGCCAGTATGAGGGCTATCCAGATATAGTTGAGTATCATTGGTACTTTTGACTAATATGGAGTGCGCTACGCACCTTTTGACTTTCGACTAAAAATACTTGGTCTCCTGTCCGACGATGGATGTGAGCAGGTTGTTGGCCAGTCGGCTGGCGCCGAAGCGGAAGGAGCGGTTGTTGAGCCAGTCCTGTCCGAGCAGTTCCTTGACCAGCGTGTAGTGCTGCACGGCCTCCTCGGTGGTGCTGACGCCTCCGGCGGGTTTGTAGCACACTTTCTGTCCGGTCTTCTCATGCCAGTCGCGTATAGCGGTACACATGACGTAGGTGGCTTCGGGAGTGGCGTTGACAGCTATCTTACCGGTGGATGTCTTGATGAAGTCGGCGCCGGCGGCCATGGCCAGGATGCTGGCGCGGTAGATGTTCTGCACGTTGCGCAGGGCGCCTGTCTCCAGGATGACCTTGAGGTGTGCATCGCGGATGGCGTGTTTGATTTCGCTGATTTCATCGAACACTTCCTGGTATTTGCCCTCGAGTAACTTACCGATACTGATGACGATGTCTATCTCGGTAGCGCCGGCGGCTACGGCCATGGCTGCCTCTGCCACTTTGACCTCGATGAAGGTCTGCGAGGCGGGGAATCCGGCGGCTACGGCGGCGATGCCGATGGGTTCGGTCAGGTTCTCGCGTGCCGTCTCGACCAGCGCGGGATAGACGCACATCGCTGCGACGTTCGGTATGTCGGGGAAATGCTGCTTGAAGACATTGACGCACCGGGCCATGTGGGCCACTTTCTCGGTGGTGTCATCGCCGTTGAGTGTCGTCAGGTCAATCTGATTCAGACATTGTTTCCATACCTCGGCATTGTTGTTCTCGTCGAAATGGTCGGCGATGATACGTGCGGTTGCGGCTTTGACCTCCTCGTCGGTCATGGTGAAGGGGTACTGCGCAAAGAGTTGTTCGAACTTATCCATGATTATAGTGGGTTAAATTGTTGATATTACTCGTCGTGGTCTGCCAGTCGGGCTATGATGGTCTCGTTGCCGCGCACATGCTCGCCCACCTCGACGAACACCTCCGTGTCAATAGGCAGGTACATATCTACGCGCGAGCCCAGTTTGATGAAGCCCATGTGCGTGTTGCGGTGGGCTATATGGCCGGTCTTGGCGTAGGTGACGATACGTCTCGCCATGGCGCCGGCTATCTGCCGGACGGCTATCTGAATCTTGTCGGCTGTCTCGATGACGACCAGTGAGCGCTCGTTCTCGGTGGATGACTTGGGGAGCCATGCGCCGCGGTGGCGACCTTTCTGATGCTCAGACAGAAGCACGATCCCCTCGATGGGGTACCAGTTGGCGTGGACATTGAACGGAGACATGAAGATGCTGACCTGCAGCCGTTTGTCGTGGAAATACTCGTTCTCCTCTACCTCTTCTATCACCACCACGCGCCCGTCGGCCGGTGCGATGAGGAACTTGGGGTCATCCACCTCCAGCACGCGCACTGGATTGCGGAAGAAATAGGTGGTGAAGCACAGCAGAAACGCCATCAGTACCAGCGTGATAGCGAATATCCAGTGTGCAAAGAAGATATAGACGGGGATGTTGATGATGAACAGCAACAACGTGACGCCGATGATGATGGCGTGTCCTTCGCGATGGATTCGGGGGTGTGACATGGGATAAGGAATAAGTGTTATGGTATTATGGTTAATTTACTGTTGAGCAACCCATTGGCTGTATGGGAACTGGGCCAGCATGACGGCCGCGTCGTCGATGCCTTTCTGTATCTTCTTGTCCACCATCAGTTTGAACATCATCGGTATATCACCTTTGAGGGTCAACTTGATGCGGGTGTCGGCCGGTGCCACCTCCTTCATCTGTATCCAGACATGCACGTCGATGGGGCTGTTCTCCAGACCGAACTTGACCGTATCGAGGGGTATCCGGTCCACGATACGGATGGCTATCTTTTGTGCCAGACCGTCCACTTTTATCCGTATAACATCGGACGAAATGTCCAGTTCCTGCACTTTATCCTGCGGGATGAGATGGCGCACTCGTTCCAGGTTCTGCAGGTTGCTCAGCACCTGCCATACGTCGCCCACGGGCGCATTGACGCGCTGCACGGCACTCTCGTATTTCGATTCAGACATATTATTGGTAATTTAAGGGTACAAAGTTACGCATTTTTTCTGATATGTGCAAGCCTTTTACTGCTTTTGGAGGCGTTTTTGTAGTATTTCCGCCTGCTTGGATGCCTGTTGCATTTGCTGCTCGAGCCGGTGGATATCGCTTGTCAGCACGCATAGACGGCAGGTGGTGATGAGGCAATTTTTGTCGGTTGTATCCAATGAATATGCGTACTTACCGCGTCCTGTCAGACGCACGGTGACGGCGCTGCCGGCATAGGCATCCACCATGCGCAGTGCGGCCAGCGCGCTGTCGCCGGTGATGGTGAGTGTCTCGTAGGTGGTGCCGTCCGCCTCGAAGCGGTAGGCCGCGCCTCCGAGCGTGAGCCGGTTGCCCTCGGCCTCCAGGGTGATATACTCGTGCCGGATGGGCGCCCCGGCATAGCGGCTGATGACTACCGGCCGGCGGTCATCATCCAGACAGGCGTACAGACAGCATCGTCCCACGGTGCTGCGCCGTTCCATCGTCTTCTCCACATAATGCCCCCGGTCTTCGTACCGCTCGTCGCGGCGATAGACGAAGAGACCGAGCAACGAGTCCGCCTGCGGAAGCAGCGTCTGCAGCACCGAATCACTGTACGTGACGGTCTGCTCACACTGGGCCAGACGCACACTGTCCTGAGCACGCCGTGTCGCGCGCTCACGTTCTATACTCGATGAGCCGCGCGAACATCCGCACAGCATACACAACGCCATTCCGGCGATACAAAGAGCTCTGTTCATGTCATTAGGTCCGTTTTACACTGCGAAAGTACAAAAAAAATCCCATATCCGCAATGAAAATCACAAAAAATAACATATAATCTTGCAGGATTGCAAAAAAAAATGTAACTTTGCACGCTGAAATAGTGTAAACAACACGCAAATTATATAAAATACAATTCATTGCAGTATGAAAAAGAATCTACTTTTCCTGACTATTATGGCTGCAGCAGTCATGATGGTTTCGTGCGACGGCAAGATGCCCGAGCCCGTACAACTGACGGTTAACCCCAACCCGCTGACCGTGGTGGGTGACAAAGTGAATGCCGAGATCGCCGGTACTTTCCCGGAGAAGAAGTTCCCCAAGAAAGGTGTGCTGGTCGTTACTCCGGTCCTCAAGTTCGAGGGACAGGAGGTGCTCGCAGAGCCTGTGACCTATATCGGCGAGAAGATTAAGGACAACGGCGTGCTCGTGAAGAAAGCTACCGGCGGCCGCTACAAACAGCAGGCCAGCTTCGACTACGTGCCCGCTATGGCTAAGTCCGAGCTCTATCTCCGCTTCGACGCTACCGTAGGCAAGAAGAAATACGAGATCCCCGACATCCTGATTGCCAAGGGCGTTGTCTCCACCGCTAAACTGGCTGAGGCTAAGGACAACAAGACGGTCATCACCGCCGACAAGTTCCAGCGTATTATCCAGGAGACCCAGGAGGCCGAGATTCGCTTCCTCATCCAGCAGGTTGCCCTCCGCAACTCGGAGACCGGCTCGGAGCAGATGAAGGACCTGCGCGCTACCATTAAGGACGTGAACGCTGCCGACAAGAAGGAGATTAACAAACTCGAGGTCAGCGGCTACGCCAGCCCCGATGGCGGCCTGGACCTCAACCAGCGTCTCGCCGAGCAACGCCAAGCTAACGCACAGCGCTTCCTCCAGCAACAGCTCCGCAAGGACAAGGTGAACGCCAACATCGCATCTGATGTCACCTTCGAGGACTGGGAAGGCTTCCGCCGTGCACTCGAGAATAGCAATATCCAGGACAAAGACCTCGTTCTGCGCGTCCTCGACCGCTTCTCCGACCCCGAAGAGCGCGAGGCTCAAATCAAGAACATCAGCGCTGCCTACAAGGAGATCGCCGAGGAAATCCTTCCCATGCTCCGTCGCAGCCGCCTCATCCTGACCTACGACATCATCGGTAAGTCCGACGACGAGATCCGCGAACTGGCCAAGAACGACCCCGCACAACTCAACGTCGAGGAGCTCCTCTATGCCGCTACCCTCACCAACGACAACGCCGAGAAACTGGCTATCTACCGCAAGGTGGCTGAGCTCTATGGCGACTACCGCGCTTATAACAACCAGGGTATCATCTACTTCGAGCAGGGCAACATCGCCGAGGCACGCCGCTGCTATGCTAAGGCCCTCGAGCTGGCTCCCGCTAACGCAGACGTCAACTACAACGCCGGCGTAGCTGCTCTCGCTGACGGCGACCTCCAGAAGGCTGAGCAGTACCTCGGCAAGGCCGCCGGCACCACCGGTAACCTCTCCGCCGCTATGGGTACACTCTACACCATGAAGGGCGACTACGCTGCTGCGCAGAAAGCTTACGGCAAGTCCAACACCAACAACGCCGCCGTACAGCAAATCCTCAACGAGGACTACGCCGCTGCACGCAAGACGCTCAACGCCGTGGCTGAACCCAACGCTACCACGGCCTACCTGCTCGCCGTCGTTGCCGCTCGTACCAACGACCGCGCCGCTGTCTATAGCAACCTCCGCACCGCCATCGAGCGCGACAACGCACTCAAGGCTAAGGCTGCTAAGGACATCGAGTTCGAGAAATACGCAGAGGACGACCAGTTCGTGGCTATCGTTAAGTAATGTCCGTTCTGTTCCCCAAAGTGAACAAACCTCGTGAATGGGACTATCGCCCCATTTACTACAATGAGGAGAAAGAGGCGCGCAAGGAGAAACTTGCGCGCCTTCATCGAGGCTCGTTCCGTGAGCAGCATGAGAAGCTGAAGATACATAACGCCGCGCAGCGCAAGTCCAAACTTGCGTTCTGGATAGCACTATTAGTATTGCTGTTGTTCGCATTCTTTATCCTTATATAAGTTATAGTCCAAAGTCCAAAGTCGAAAGCCGGATTAGCTCTGTGGATTCGCCTGGGACGCGGGCGGCTCGCCCGCGAGTGCGTCATCAGACGCAAAGGCTTCAGGCGGTCACAACTCGCTAAGAGCCCCTCTAAACCTACGCCACCCCTCCAAATCACGTGTTCCGTTTATTAATTATTACTTATTAATTATTAGTTAATTGCGTCCATGGACATCATCCACCTCTTACCGGACAGTGTAGCCAACCAGATCGCGGCGGGCGAGGTCATTCAGCGCCCCGCCTCCTGCCTCAAGGAGCTGGTGGAGAACTCCCTGGACGCCGGGGCCAAGCATATACACGTCATCGTCTATGACGCCGGACGCACGCTCCTGCAGGTCACCGACGACGGCTGCGGCATGAGCGAGACCGACGCACGCATGGCTTTTGAGCGCCATGCCACCTCCAAGATTGCTCAGGCCCAGGACCTCTTCGCCCTACGCACCATGGGCTTCCGCGGCGAGGCTCTGGCCAGTATATGCGCCGTGGCACAGGTCGAGGTCCAGACACGACGCGCCGAGGACGACTACGGCACACTCCTCGACATACAGGGCAGCCAAGTCATGCGCCAGGAGCCCTGCTCATGCCCCGTCGGCACTAACTTCAAGGTCAAGAACCTCTTCTACAACGTGCCCGTCCGCCGTAAGTTCCTCAAGACCGACAAGACCGAGCTGCGCAACCTCCTCACCGACTTCTACCGCATCGTACTCGTCTATCCGGACGTACAGTTCACCTTCGTCAGCGACGACGAGGTCATGCTCGACCTGCACCCCGGTACCTACAAACAGCGCATCGAGCAGGTCTTCGGACGAAGCGGCTCAAACCCCTTCACCTCCCGGATGGTGGACCTGCGCACCGAGACCGAACTGGTCTCCATACACGGCTTCGTGGGCAAGCCCGAGGCCGCCTCGCGCAACCCACAGCAGTACTTCTTCGTCAACGGACGATTCATGCGCCATCCCTATTTCCATAAGGCCGTCATGAACGCCTACTCCGGCATGCTGCCCGGGGAACTCATGCCATCCTACTTCATCTATTTCGACATCCATCCCGACCTCATCGACGTCAATATACACCCCACCAAGAACGAGATTAAGTTCGCCGACGAGCAGGCTGTCTTCCAGATACTCATGGCCGCCGTGCGCGAGTCGCTGGGTAAGTTCAACGTCAGCCCCTCGCTGGACTTCAACCGCGAGGGCGAGATAGAGATGCCCGTCGGCATGACCCCCGCAGACACCGCCCCGCAGGTGCGGGTCAACCCTGCTTATAACCCCTTCAAGACGCGCCCCATGGACGCTACCCCGCAGGGATGGCAGTCGCTCTATGCCGCTCCTGATGCTGCACCCGACGCCGCCACGCTGACCCGCGAGAGCCGCATCGGCCGACTGACCGAGACCGACCTGACAGAGGAGCAGCCCGGCACACTCGCGCTCGACATCGACAGCCTGGAGGGCCGCGCGCTCTATCGCTACGCCGGGCGGTATATCCTCGTGCCCACGGACGAAGGACTGCTGCTGGTCAACCAGCGCCGCGCACACCTATGCGTCCTCTACGCCCTCTATCGAGACCTGCTCACCCATGCCGGCCAGGCACCCGCCCAGCAGCTCCTCTTCCCCGAACTGCTCAGCCTGACGGCCGACGAGATGACGCTCATGCAGAGCCTGCTACCCGGACTCGAGGCCGTCGGATTCGTCCTCGAGCAGATAGGACGCACCGAGTACTCCATCACTGCCGTCCCCTCGCTGCTCACCGACGGCTCGGCTGTCAGCACCCTGCGAGCTATCCTCGGCGAGGTCTCACGCACCGGCAGCCTGCCGCAAGACGAGTGGGAACGGCGTATCGCCCTCTCCATGGCACGAGAGACCGCCATGCCCTACGGCAAGAACCTCTCCGACGACGAGATGCGAGACCTCCTCACACGACTACTCAGACTGCCCGCATGGCAGTACACACCCGACGGACAGCGGGTGACATACCTGCTCACGCTCGAACAACTTAATCAATATTTCCAATAAATCATCATTCCTATGAAGAATAACTTACTCGCCGCGCTCTGCGTGGCTCTCGGCCTGACGCTCTGCGGTTTATGCATCGGCGGAGGCATCACCAAGATGGCCAATAAGGACCATCACGTAACAGTCAAGGGGCTCGCCACCCGCACCGTCGAGGCGGACCACGCCGTATGGCCCCTCCATTTCGGCATCGCCGGCAACGACCTACAGTCGCTCTATACCGACCGCGAACGCGTCAGCCGCGAGATACACAACCTGCTCATCAAACAGGGCTTTGCCGAGTCAGACATCCGCGACGGTAATGTCTCGGTCGAGAATAACTGGTCGAACTACTACGGCGACCACCGCCCCGAACACCACTACTCCCTCTCCGCCTCCGTCGTCGTCAGCACCGATGACGTCATGCGCGTGGTCAACTCGCGAGGATGCGAGAGCTCACTGCTCAATCAGGGCATCATCGTCAACACCCACGACTGGCAGGTCGAGTACCAGTATAACGGCCTGGCGGAACTCAAGCCCGAGATGATTGAGGAGGCCACCAAGAACGCACGCGCCGTGGCGCAGAAGTTCGCCGACGACGCCGACTGCCGACTCGGCCGGCTGACCAGCGCCAGCCAGGGCCAGTTCTCCATCGAGTCCGACGAGTTCCAGCCCTGGATCAAGTACGTCCGCGTAGTCACCACCGTCAACTACCAACTCGACTAACGGTCTTCCACCCTATCCACAACACGACCAACAGCGTCGTTATCCAGAAGAACAGCGAGCAGAAGCGGTCATACCCTGACCTCTTCCGCTCTGCTGTGCGTACTACCTCCACCTTCTGCACCACCGGCACGCTGTCCGTGCGGACCACCACGCGGTCGCGCCACCCGTAGCGGATGAGCGTATCGTGCACATACACGGTGTCTTGCGCCTGACGCACCGTGCGGCTCACATAGACCGAGTCGTGCTGCCACAACGTGTCGTGGCGCGTCACCGTGCGCTCTACCACTGTCGGCTCAGTCGTCCGCACCGTAGCGCACGAGACGCCCAGTAGACAGACTGTCACCATGCAGGTGAGGGTTATAGTCCACCTCCGGATAACCCGGCACAGGCGGCGTAAAATGGGTGATGTTGATGCGGATGTCTTCATGTTGTGCTTGCGTTTGGGTAATCAGTTCGGTCAGTCGCACCTCGTCCTCGGCGCTGACCAGGATGCAGCCGGTGCTGTGCTCGGGCCGCGTGCCGCGGTGGATGCGGATGCCGGACCGGCCGGGCACGTTCGACACCAGCGGCAGCAGCCGACCGAAACGCGGCGACTGCGTCACACGAAGCGGGTAAATAAGCTCCGGGATGAGGTAGCGACGGTGCTCCAGCGTACGGCAGTACAACCGACCGTCAATATACAGCTCACCACGAACAGCATCCCGACCATCCGGATGGCGAATAAGTGTGATGTACATAAGCTTGTGTTTTTTTTAGTCGAAAGTCCAAAGTCAAAAGTCGAAAGCAGGATTAGCCTTGCGGACCCACCTGGGACGCGGGCGGCTCGCCCGCGGTCGGGTCGTCAGACACGGTTGTGTCGATGATGATGTCCTGCGCCTTGGCGGCGCACTCGCGGGCGAGCCGCCCGCGTCCCAGGTATCTCAGTTGTGTCCTGTCTCAGTCAGTCTCATACTCGGCTTTCGACCTTCGACTTTTGACTTTCGACTCCCGGTAGTGGTAGTCTATCCCGAACAGGGAGCCGGCGAAGGTCAGTACCTCACCGAAGGCGACTAACACCGTCGGGTCGATAGTTCCTGCGGGGGGGATGAACAGCCCCACCGTGAGCAATGTGCACCCGAAGATGCACATTGCCGTTGCCAAAATCAGTTGCAGCATAGCGCTTCGCAATTTAAGATTTAAGATTCAAAATTCAAAATTCGTGAATCCCTGCAATCTTGAATCTTAAATTTTGAATCTTAAATTCGGATTAAATCCGGGCGTTAGCCCGCGTTGTCGATTTCCGCGGCCGCGGTGTGCCACAGGTACTGGTCGAGGGTCTTGAAGGTGGACTGCGCCTTGAAGGACGCCTTCATGTCGGCGAAGTTAGCCCCCAGACGGTACTGTGCCACTTTCTTGCTGATGAGGCCGAAGCGGTGGGTGGTCTGTTGCTGACTCACGGTCGGGGCGTACGGCGCCAGAACAGGCGATGCCGTGTAGTTCACTCGCTCGCCCTGCGCGTTGGCTTTCTTGCGACGGTAATAGACAATCTTGTCTTTCTTGGCCAGTTTGCCCGAGATGCTCTCAATAGGAGCGATGCATGTAATACGTGCCATAGTGCTTGTTTGATGTTGTTTGAAGTTGTTTGAAATTGTTTGGTTTCTTGAGCGCTCTAAACATCAATATACACGGGTAAGCGGCCGGGTGTCTCATCGTGGCACATCGTGGCCTATCGTGGCACATACTGGCGCATCGAAGCGGCGATTTAGTCCGGTAGTATGCAGTATTTCTCACGCAGGTAGGCTATCTCGTTCGGCCGAAGCAGGCGCCGCGGAGGGATGCTCCGCAGGAACGGGTCCGCCTCAAACCAGCGGTTCAGCGTACGGCGGCTCACTCCCGCCTCCTCCGCCAACTCTTTTCTTGTCATTGTTTTCATAAGGCAGTTGTTTTTATTATAAAAGTATTCAGTCGAAAGTCGAATTAGCTCGGTGTCACCTGGGACGTGAAGCGATTAAGGCGCACCGAGGAGCGTCCGGTGGACGCTGCGAGGAGTAAGTGCGCCGCGCGAGTCTGCGGAGCAGACATAGAATTCCTTATCGGCTCGCCCGCGGATGCGCCGTCAAGGCGCAGGACATCATCGTATGGTCATCCGTGTCTGACGACCCGCTAGAATTCCTTATCGGCTCGCCCGCGGATGCGCCGTCAAGGCGCAGGACATCATCGTATGGTCATCCGTGTCTGACGACCCGCTCGCGGGCGAGCCGCCCGCGTCCCAGGTGGCAGTCGTGTCCTCACATCGTCTCAGTCGGTCTCATACTCGACTTTTGACTTTTGACTTTCGACTCCTCTCATACTCGGCTTGCGACTTTCGACTTTTGACTTTCGACTCCTCTCATAACTCATTGATTTCTCTACGCGCGGGGGTGTATACATTTTTAAGAGTGCCACCCTACACCCTTACAGCAGGCGCGGCTCCTGCTCCTCGTTCAACGCCCGGATGGTCGCTTCGCGCTCCGCTTCACCGTTGCTCAGACGAATCACCAGGTAGCCTTTCTTGCCGTGTATCTTCTTCAGAATAAAGCCTTTCGACTTTAATAGCAGCCCCATCTTTGTCGGCGAGAGCGGCCGTCGTATGTTGCCGTGCAGCGCCAGAACGGCGCCAATCTCCGCCGCCGACATCAGGGTGGCACGTTTGTCAAGGGTACCCCCAAGGGTGCCCCCAACGTTGCCCCCAACCTTACACCCTGCCGGTTCGAAGTAGTAGGGAAGCAGCTGCTCCTCGCTCGTCTCCTGCATGAACGAATTGACGTACTCGCCCATCGCACGCGTCTCCTCCTGGTCAAACCAGTAGTGCCAGCGGCGTTGACCCTCCTCCGTGCTCAGCTCCCACACCGCCTGCGCATACAGCAGCTCATACGGCACGAAACGACCGAAGGGGCTCACGATATGCTCCACGCGGAAGGGCAGAAAACGGCGGTTGCCCGTCATGTCGCTCAGGAAATACTCCTTGTTGCCCGACGCGCAGAACGACGCCAGCCGCACACGACGCTCCTTGGTCGCCGCGTACGGCGCACGCTCGTTCGTGTCCGAGCTCGTTATCAGCGACTTGAGGCGGTTCAGCTCCTGGTCACTCAGGGCATCTATCTCGTCGATGTTGATCAGCGCGGCCTCGCTCACACGGATACGCTCGTCCTTGTCCAGGTTGTGGATATTGCCTAACTTCATGCTGTAATGACGCAGCGCCGGAGGGATCAGGTGCTCCAGCCATGTCGTCTTGTAGATGCCCTGAGGACCAATCAGCACCAGCACGTTCTGGTTCACATCCTCGTCGTGCAACCACGACGCCACCATCGCCAAAAACCACTTGTGGAACACCGTCCGCCACAGCGCCTGACGACCCTCTTCCACCGTCACATCGTCCGCCAACAGCTCTATCCAGTCGCCCGACGCCGGGTCGTAAGGACGCAGACTACCCAGCCACTCCCGCAGCGGGTGCACACTGCGAACATAGTCCGACCACAGCACCTGACGCACGTCCTGACTGTTCAGGTTCTTGCCCGCCACACGCGACGCCTTGTTCGCGATGCTGTTCACATCCACCTGCGTCAACTCGCGCCACTGACCCTCGTCCGTGCGCCACATCACCTTGTTCGTCAGCACATCGTGCCGCAGGTCCTCGCCCTTGTTGTACCGCTCCCACAGGTACAGCAGTATATATTCATTCTTTGTCATAACTCTTTGTATTTATAGTTTTCTGGAACTCTGGTTTTCTGGAACTCTGGTTTTCTGGAACTATAGAACTCTAATCTTATTTCTTTGAATCTTAAATCCCCTGATTTTCAGTCCTCCTAACAGACCTGGAACAGACCTGGAACAGACCTGACTGTGTTATGCTCTGGTCTTCAGCCGTTTCCGTTCCCTTTTTTCCTGCTTGTCCCGTATATCTTCCCGAACTCCCTGTTATGGGCTTTCCGCTTTTCGGATACAGGCCGGGGTCGTCGTCGGAAGTATGTTTTGCCGTTGATGGTGTATGCGTAGTAGTTGGAGCCGTGCCATGTGCCGTGCATGGCAGCGATGGGTGATAGGAATGTTGCTTTCATAGGTTTTGTGTGTTTGTGATTCGGCTGCAAAGGTACGATAAAAAAAGCACCCGCCCAATAGGTCGGATGCAATAAGGAAAAGAATAGGAA
>JAFUUE010000018.1 GCA_017483945.1 Paludibacteraceae bacterium
ACATTACGTCCTCATTTAAGCCTTCAGATGCGCACACCTGCGCAGGTTTATCTCGAAAACAAATAATTTTCAAAAGTTAAGGGTATAGGTTTAATGAAAGTGAGCATTGCATTTGCATAGGTCAAAAAAATGAAGTACCTTTGCAGCGTCTTTCCGCAGCGTCTTTCAAATAGTAAACCTTTTGTGGTCTCCGGTCAACCATTTTAGGTGAGTTGTCAACCTTTTTAGGTATCGAGTCAAAAGTTTACGATTTTTAAGATTCCATCTCAGTAATCGAGTCAACCTTTTTCAGGTTTAGTCACAGAGGGGAGGGACGTGTCGTATTCGTTTCGTTGTCGTCTCGTTGTCGTGTTGTTGTCGTGTTACCGTCGGGATTGGTACGGGAGGAAAGCACAAAACAAGCGTGTCGCCGAGGGGGCAACACGCTTGTTTCTTACCTTGGAAAATAGTTTTTGTAGCGGGGTTATTTTGTTTCTGTAGCTGTGTTATTTTGTTTTTGTACCTTGGTTGTTGTAGAGTTGTACCTTGGTTGTTGTAGAGTTGTACCTTGGTTGTTGTAGAGAGTGGTGTTAGTGTTTCAGTTCGTCGGGGAGGACGGGCATGGCGCCGGCTTGTGTGCAGACGAAGGCGGAGACACGGACGGCCTTCTCGTGCGCTTCGCGCAGGGAACGGCCGAGGAGGAGCTGTGCGACGAAGGTAGCGGTGAAGGAGTCACCGGCTCCGACGGTGTCAGCGACCTGTACCTTGGGTGTGGGGATATAGCTCTCCTCGTCGGGTGTGAAGACATAGGAGCCGATGGCGCCGCAGGTGAGGATGAGCATACGCAGGCTGTAGCGTGCGATGAGTTCGCGGCAGACGGTGCGTGTGCGTTCGGGGTCTTCGGCGATGAGACGGCCGGGCTCGGTGGGGACACCGAGGAGCATGGTGGCTACGACGTCCAGTTCCTCGTCATTGATTTTGAGGATATTGGCACGGCGGAGCGACTCGTCGATAATCTCGGCGGTGTACCACTGTTGGCGGAGGTTGATGTCGAAGACGCGTAGCGCGTCAGCGGGTGCGGCATCGAGGAAGGCCTGGATAGTGCGCCGGCTGGTCTCGGAGCGTTGTGCGAGTGAGCCGAAGCAGATAGCCTGTGCGTCGTGTGCGACGGCGAGCATACGGTCGGTGAGTGGGATGTGGTCCCATGCTACACCGAGGCAGATGTCGTACTGGGGCACGCCGTGGTCGTCGAGTGTGACGCGGACGGTGCCGGTAGGCTGCTCGACGACGGGCAGGATATGGTTGAGGTGCACTTTCTCGAACGTGTCGATGATTTCCCGGCCGAGTTCATCGTCTCCGATGGCAGAGACGGCACAGCCGTTGAGAGCGAACTGAGAGACATGGTAGGCAAAGTTAGCGGGTGCTCCGCCGAGTTTGCGTCCTTCGGGCAGGCAGTCAAAGAGTGCCTCGCCGATTCCGATGACATACTTCATATTATTTACCATTTGTTCATTTACCATTTACCATTTAGGCTTTCTTTATTTTGAAGCAGAAGAAGGCGAGGTATGCGGCGCCGACGGCCATGACGGCTACGGCTCCGGCGACTCCCATGAGGTCGGAGGCATATCCCATGCAGAGCGGGAAGATAGTGCCGCCGAAGAGTCCCATAATCATGAGTCCGGATATCTCGTTCTGGTGCTCAGGGTCGAATAGGAGCGCCTGAGAGAAGCAGATAGAGAAGATGTTGGAGTTGCCGAATCCGACGAGTGCGATGCCGGTATAGAGTATCCATGCGGCATGTCCGAGCCAGAGGCAGAGCATGGAGGCGATAATCATCGCGACGGATATGAAGGCGAACATACGTGCCGACATCTTACGCAGGATGAAGGAGCCGGAGAGGCACCCGATGGTACGGAAGATGAAGTAGAGGGACGTGGCGAAAGCGGCCTGGTCGAGGGTGAGCGACAGGCGCTCCATGAGGATTTTGGGGGCGGTGGTGTTGGTGCCGACGTCGATGCCGACATGGCACATGATGCCCAAGAAGCAGAGTAGGATATAGGGTTTGCCGAGCAGGGCGAAGGCCTCGCGGAAGGAAGCGGCCTTGTCAGCGGGCGCCTCGTCTATATGGGTGAGTGCGAGTGCGATGATGGCGAGTACGCCGATGAGTGCATAGATGGGGAAGAGCACCTTCCACCCCAGTCCGAAGGAGGGGAGCACCTGTGTTGCGCCCCACATGGCGATATAGGGTGCGGAGAAGGATGCGATAGCCTTGACGAACTGTCCGAAGGTGAGTGTAGAGGCCAGTCGGTCGCCCGCGACGATGTTAGAGACGAGCGGGTTGAGGGAGGTCTGCATGAGTGCGTTACCGATGCCGAGGAGCGAGAAGGCCGTGAGCATGAGTGCGTAACTCTCGCCGCAGAGGGGGAGGAGGAGCGAGAGGACGGTGACGATGATAGATAGGAGCACGGTCTTCTTGCGCCCGATGCGGTTCATGAGCATGCCGGTGGGCACGGAGAAGAGCAGGAACCAGAAGAAGACGAGCGAGGGCATGATGTTAGCCTGTGAGTCGGCGAGTGCGAGGTCTTTCTGCACATAGTTGGATGCGATGCCGACGAGGTCCACGAAGCCCATCGTGAAGAAGGCGAGCATCACCGTCAGGAAAACAATAGATTTGTTGTTGTTCATATACTTAGTGATTTAATAATTTAACGATTTAATGTATGACATCATAGATTGTTGCTTCGCCGCCTACGACCTCTAAGTGATTATAGGGTTGGGTGGGGAAGACGAGGTTGGTCATAGCCCAGGCACCTTCGGCGTCGAACGCTTCGATGGAGCAATGGTCGATGAAAAGGGTGATACCCTTTTTATGTACCATTTCTTTTCTCGTTTCACTCGAACGATCTGCTTCGCCGTATGGGTCATTTACCATTTGGTCATTTAGACCTTTGAACAAGGGCACGGTGGTGACGGTGGCGAAGTCGGCCGAGAAGGAGCAGTCTCCGGCGGCAGTGCGGTCCATGGAGAAGGTCCGGTGGTGGCAGTCGAGGGTCATGGTGACTTTCTCGCCGAGGTCATTGGAGAGCGTGATGAGTGCGTCTTGTTCGGTACTGAGAGCGAGCGAGATGATGCAGGCGTCGGTGGGTTGAGGGACGATGTCACCCTTGAGCGCCTCGTTCTCGGGCGCGGGTAGGACACGCACGCGGTACTCGCCTGCGTCGTCAATATATAGGGAGAGGTCGCGCGCGATGGTGTTCTGCGAGCGGAAGGCGACGGTGGGCAGTTGGTTGGCATACTGCCAGTTGGACATCCAACCGAGTGCGACGATGCGGTCGTCGGGTGCGTTGTGGAAAGTGACGGTGGCGTAATGGTCTTTGCCGTAGTCCAACCACTTGGCATTTACCATTTCTTTTCTCGTTTCACTCGAACGATCTGCTTCGCCGTATGGGTCAGGTACCATTTGGTCATTTATTGGGTCATTTAGACATTTGAACTCACGTCCGTCCCAGTTGCCGACGAAGTATTGTGTGGCGGAGCCGCCGAAGGGACCTCCGGGGTTGATGTTGACCAACAACACATATTTGTCCTCATCTATTTTGAATCTTGAATTTTGAATCTTGAATCTTATTAGGTCGGGGCATTCCCATACGCCGTCGTGGCATCCGAGTCCCTCGCCGAAGCGTGAGAGGAGCGTCCATTGCTTGAGGTCGGGTGAGCCGTAGAAGCGCACTTCCTGTTGGCAGGCGAGCGCCATGGTCCATTGGTTGGATTGCTCGTCCCAGAACACTTTGGGGTCGCGGAAGTCGGGTATGTCGCCGCGGAGGACGGGGTTGGCTTCGTACTTGGTGAAGGTTCGTCCGGTGTCGAGTGAGTAGGCGATGGACTGGTGCTGCGCTTCGGCGGCGGAGGTATAGACGGCCACCAATGCGTTGTGTCCGAATCCGGCGGTGTTGTTGCGGTCGATGACGGCAGAGCCGGAGAAGATGAACCCGAGCGAGTCGGGGTAGATAGCGATGGGCAGGTGGTCCCAGTGGATGAGGTCGCGTGAGACGGAGTGTGCCCAGTGCATGGGTCCCCAGACGGGGGCTTCGGGGTAATGCTGGTAGTAGAGGTGCCAGAGCTCGGTAGCGGGGTCGTAGAACATGCCGTTGGGGTCGTTCATCCAGTTGGTCTCGGGAGAGTGATGATAGACGGAGCGGAAGAGCTCGTCGGTAGGATGGATGAGCGTCTGTGTGCGTGTGCAGGCAGTCAGAACGACCAGTACGATGGCGACAAGAGAGGCGATACGATGTTGCATAATGGCTGTCTATAGACACAAATGGACGTTGCAGACAAGAATAGTATTGCGTGCAACATCCATTTGTGGTTAGTAATTACGATAATAGAAGAATACTTGTTAGTCTACCTCAATCAGTGCTCCCCGTGAAGAGATGTTTCCGCCCTCTTCCAGCATGCTGGGGGTCGTTGTTGATGCGGACATGAGTGTACAGGGGGTATAGTGTACCAAGTCAATGGTAGGTGTGCTATATTGTATCTTTTTCATACGGGATAGTTTTTAAGGTTATTGAACGAGTTGTCCTTGTGCATTGAAGGTGCGTTCTGCCTGACGGATGTAGAGTTGTCCATCGCGGATGAACTTCTGTGCGTCAATGGCAGCGTCGAGTGTCTCCAGGGCGGTGGGCGTCTCCTGAGCGGGGATTACGCGGCGTATGCGACCGGGAGCGGGGGCTACAGGATTGATGCCGCTGACGTTGATATATGCACGGTTGGAGGGTACGGTGACGTCGGCATCGACGAGCCAAATCTTGTTGTTCTTGAGGACGTAGTAGTCGGGGTTGGCTGTCAGGGTCATGGGTGCGTCGCCGATATAGCCGACGAGGCCGTTGGCCGTGGTGGCAGGCTGGAAGTCGCCGTCCGCGTAGGTGACGTTGAGTGTGGCGGCTGTGGCCTGGAAGATATAAGGCACGCCGGCTTCCATGGTGGTAGCCTCCTCAATGACTACGCCACCGGTGACGCGTTCTGCGAGGCTGAACATGACGGCGCCGGTATAGGACTCGGCAGCCTTAGGCAGGCAGACGGTGTAGTAGTTGCCGACGGTCAGTCCTTCGCGTGTGTAGGCGTTGGTGACGGTGATGGTCTTGGTGACATTGGTGGTGGATGTCACGTTCTTTGGGATACGATAGCCGTCCGCGGAGCGTGTGGCGGTGATGGTGGCGGTGCCGACAGCCTTGAGGAGCAGTTTCTTGAAGTTCTTATCTCCCGGGTGCTCGGGGTCGTCAACGATTTCGACCACATCGGTATTGCTGCTGGTCCATTGGAGTTCGCTATCCTTATGCTCCACTTGTGCTATTTGCTCTGTGCCGGCGAGTCCGTCAGCAGGCTCTTGAATCCATGCGAAGCCGGGTGTCTCGTCGATGTGGAGGTAGTAGAGGATGTCGCGTGTGAAGTTCTTGAGCAGGTCGACGGGTTGTGCCCATTGGTAGGCAGCGAGTCCCATGGCGATAACGGTACCTTTGCCTACGGCAGAAGGATAGAGTTCTACGAAGCCCACGCACTCGATGAGGGGGCTAACGACGTTATTTCCATCATAGTGCCCCCAAGCGCCGAGTACGCGGCAGTTATGGTCTGCTTCGAACTGTGTGATACGGTTGGCGTTGTTGTTGCCATAGGCGGGGTTGAAGACATTATCGTCTTGATGCCATATATTGTTATTATCGGTACGACGGCCGGCGGACATGAGCCATGTGTCGGTACCCATATTAGCATAGACGGAGTGTGTGCTGTGGTCTATTTCGGTGCCGGAGAGGTTCCATTTGTTAGCAACGCGCCACGGTCCGCGGTCGTCGGCATATCCGCCATTGGCGTATCTGGGATAGCCGATGCTATATCCGAGGTCTCCGACGAGGCGTGTAGCTTGTTTGGAGACGAAGACGTTACCGCCGTTGTTGATGAAGGCAGCGAGGTTGTCGCGGAAGGTGTCGCCGCCGAGGTCGTTGTAGTAGTCAGCAGACTCTTTGTCGACATGGTCGTTGTGAATCCAGAGGACCTTGATTGCGGGATTGAGGGAAGCGAGGTCAGACGGGCGTACGAAGCAGCCATGCTGACCGCCCACTTCGCCGACAATGAACTGCCAATAGAACCAATTGGCGGCCTCGAAGTCGGGACGGCGCCCCTCTTCGTTGTCGTAGTTCGCCATCACGTGCATCGAATACGGCAGCACATACGCAAACTTCACATTCTGGTCACCGCCGTTGACGGGGATGACAGCCGAGTTGATGGTGGCAGTGGCACTCTTCGGAGCCGTCCAGCCGTCGCCCGTCGCGGTTGCAGTAAAGGTGGCGTCGCCGAAGTAATTGAAATAGATGTTTCCGTCACCTGAACCTATATTGGCAATAACGGGGTCAGTAGCAGCGTAGGTGATGTTGAAACCTGCATTTGCATGAGCCGTCATGATATGCTGCGAATTGATAACGCCGCTTGCCGGAACGGTTTCGTCATTCCATGCAATGCCGGTTCCTGTGATTGACAAATAATCCAGCACACCTTGGGTTAGCATCTTGACGCAATTCACCGATTCGTTGCCGGCAGCCCATGAGTAAGCTGCCAAACCATTTGTGATAATGGTACCTTTCCATTCTCCCACAGGATAGAACTCGACCAGACCTGCGCAGTTGATTTGGTGCTCGTGACCCCAACCGGCAAGAACTTTTGCTGTGTTGTTCGATTCGAAATTGGCCTGACTGTCAGGGCTATTCCATTCTTGGTCAAATACGCAGTTACGGTTAGTGCGAACTGTGCCACGTTGCATATTAAAGCGATAGTCATCCACATATTGGTTATCTTCGTTTAAATATTTGTAGATGGCGTGCCCGTGATTGTCAATGTTGTATCCATCATTAAAAGCCCGTGCCTTGATGCGCCATGGGTCATCATACGAGCAACCGGCAAAACCATCATGCTCCGAGAAACTGGGCTCTTGTCCGGTACGCCCCATCAACCATACCAAGCGTGTTGCAAATGTAGAAAGATACAAGTTGCCTCCTGCTTTTACGTAATTGGCGAGAGCCGTACGTACCGCATCAGGGAACAGTGCATCAAAATCACCCTTAGTCATCCAGCGGTCAATATACACCCAAACGACCTTTACCCTGCCGAATAAATCGCCATCAGCAGCCAAACGGCCGTCTGTCAGGTCTTTGTACGTGATGACTTTCTGGTCTCCGCTGTTGTAGGTGTCTTTGAACCATTCGTATGCTTTACGCTCCGGCACTTGCTGAACATCGCCTTCACTCGTTTCCAACTGCAACTGATTCTGACCAGAAGGATTGTCGTACACATTGGTTACGCTTTCGCTATTCCATTCTGCCGAATTCGGAAGCAGGTAATAGACTTGCGCTGACAAGAGCAAGGAGCAGCAGGTCAGTGCGAATAAGGATAAGAGTTTTTTCATTGTATTATGTTTTAAGAGTTAGTTTTCGTGTGGTGTGTGGTAGATTGTGCGGCAAAGGTAGTTCTTTTTACGCACGCGCGAAAATATTAGCGTTGCATAATATGCCATATTTGTTGCGGGGGAACAATCATGGCATATTATGCAACTTTTTTACCCATTACGGGCGAGTGATGACGGTTTTTTGGCCGTTGATGATGTAGATGCCGGTGGCCTGCGGGGCGACGAGTTTGCGTCCGAGCAGGTCGTAGCAGCCGGTCCTGAGGGCGTCTTCGGTCACGCGTTCCAAGGCGGAGGGATTGCCTCGGAGGAGTGCTATCTTGCGATAGGGGAGTTGCGGCAGCTCGACGAAGGCGGGGATGTCGGTTGTGTCTACGTAGGCATAGCGCGGTGCGAGGACGACGGGGTTGAGCGCGGTGACGGGTGCCAGGGCGTCGTTGGTGAGTGCGTAGGCGCCCTCCTCCACGGCGTGCGAGTCGGTGTCCGACCATCCGATGAAGCCGATGAGTCCGTTATGCTGTTTGGCCTCTTCGCGCATACCGCTATAGGTGAGGGTGAGCAGGGAGGCGTTGGCATAATAGATGTAGGGTTTGCCGGGCTCCATGTTGGAAGCAGCGGTCAGTATGACGGAGTCGCCGTTGGCGTCCAGCGAGTAAATCTCGTACATCTGCGCGCCGGTTATTTGGTCAGCCGGTACGGCATAGTCGAAGCAGATAGTGCCGTAGTGGTCAGGCATGACGGGGCGTGTATAGACCTGCGGCTCGACGGGTTGGTCTGCGAGGTAGGTGAGGCAGTTGGCGGTCAGCGTGGTCAGGTTCTGCCGCTCGACGCTATTATTGCTTGTGCCCCACTGGTAGGCGGCGGAGCCGATGGTGAGGATGCGTCCCTGCCAGTCGTCCGTAGCGTTGAACTCGACGATGTCGCTCAGGCAGTAGTCTCCGATGCCGCCACGTCCCGCGAGGACGGTGGCATGCCAGTCGGCCTCGAAGTCGCGCAGGCGTTGGAGGAGGCAGTTGTCGTAGTGGGTGTCCTCCTCGGTAGCGCGGTAGTAGTCGCCCCAAGAGCAGTAGTTATAGGTCTTGTTGCAGTCCGGGCTGACGAAGAACATGCTTTTGGTCTCCCAGTAGGAGAGCATGTGGTTGAAGATGCGGTGTGCGCTTAGGTCGAGGTGGTCTTCAACGGCGACGCAGTCGCTCAGTCCGAGGACGGTTTGGATGCTGCGGAGTTGTCCGCGGTCTTCGGTGGTATAATCAAAGGCGTCGAGTACGGGTGCATAGCCGATACGTCCCATGGTGTAGGTGAGGAAGACGGCTTGTTTGGTGAGGAGGACGTTACCTCCGGCCTGAATATAGGCGCTGAGGTTGTCCCGGAGTTCCGTGAAGAGGGGGCTTTCGTCATTGATGTCTACGCGTTCGATATTGACCCAGAGGGTAGTGATGCCCTTGGCGTAGAGTGTGGGGAGGTCATTGACGGTGACGAAGCATCCGTGTTTCTCGGTGTTGATATAGTTATCCCGGAACCAGAGGGCAGCGTTGTACTCGGGTTGTTCTCCTCCGGGTAGGGTGAGGAGTGAGGAGGGGAGCAGGTAGGCGATGCTATAGGATTGTGCGTCGGTGTGCAGGCTGTTGAGGTAGTTGAGTGTGTTCCACGTGAGAGCCTGTGTGTTCTCCCATCCGAATCCGGCGTTGTTGTTAATCCATGAATAGGCGGCGAGTCCCATGGTGATGACAGTGCCTTGACGGGTACCATTGGGGTAGAATTCCAGCGCTCCGCCATAGTGGCATCCGTCTCCGTTCGCCCATCCGCCGAGCAACTTGCAGTTATTCCGGTTTTGGAAAGAGGTCAGGCCTGCTACGTCGGTAATGCTTGTCATATCCATTGCGCCGATGCCGATACCGCAGTTATGGTCGGTAATCATGCCTCCGTTGGTCCAGATGAGTTCGGCGTAGTTGTCATCTTTGTGGGGCGCATACTTGAACATGGGGTGCTCGGCATTGGACCAAACGACATCGTCGGGGAACTCGAAGCGGAAGTCCACTCCCCAGGTGGCTGCTCCCTGGTAGCCGCCGTCGTTGTAATCGGGGACGATGATGTTGCCGTTAGCGTCCGTGGCGCCGACGAGGTCTTTCTCGAGGCGTGTAGCCTGCTTGCAGAGGAAGAGGTTGCCGCCGTTGTTGACGAAGGATTGCAGTTCGGCGATGTGTTCGGCAAAGAGGACGTCGAAGGCAGCGGTGCCGAAGTCCACGCGGTCGATATATATCCAGATGGTGTGGATGTCGGCGGGGATGGCGGCGAGGTCGTTGAGGGAGATGAATTGTCCCAGTCCGAGGTTCACGTAGGCGTCGTTAAACCAGAGCCATGCTCGGCGTTCGGGGCTCTGCTCGTGTTGGCGGGGGATGCCGTCGTCATTGGTTGTGTAGAGTTCGACCGGCAGGGAGTTGATGTCGGTGTCAGCGGCAGGCACGAGGAATGCCACTTTGCCCTGTGCGAGCAGGCAGAGGCTCAGCGCGAGGGAGAAAAGTAATGTTCGTTTCATAGGTTTTATTTTTAAGCTTATTATTAGGGCGTTGGTAGGGGCAGGTCTGTTCCAGGTCTGTTCCAGGTCTGTTTCGCGTTCGGCACCCTCGGACACGGACTCATCATCTCCGTGTGATCACCGTGTGGTCACCGTGTGGTCGCCGTTGAGCGGCGATTCGCGGGCGCGGTCTGTGACCGAGACGAGAACGCCCGCGTCCCGGGCGGGGCGTGTGCGTTATTTCCAGACGGTTTCCAGGGTGCGGATGCGGAGGTCGGTGATGGCGCCGTCCACGGTGATATTGCGGTAGATAGTGCGGGGATAGACGGTGTTGGTGAAGCAAGTGCTTCCTTCGCCGGCAAAGAGCTCGACACTGCTCTGGTCCACCAGAATGTCCAGCGTGATGTACTGCTCATTCCCCTCGATGGGTGCGCTCATGGAGGGCACGGCGAAGAGGGTGCTGAAGTTGAACTCGCCTGTTTTGCCTCCCCGGTCGCAATAGATGCGTCGTTGTGCGGCGTCGATGCGGATGGCATACTCGTTGCCGTACTTATTAGAGAGGGTGATGGTGGCGTCCTGTGCGAGCGAGAGGGTGACACGTGCCTGCCAAGCGTCGGCGTAGTCTCCGCCGATATTGGTCATTCCGGTGGCCGCATCCTGCCATGGTCCGGCGAGTGTGGCGAGTTCGCTGACGGGCTCGGAGCATAGTACCCAGTGGGCACCTTTCTTGCGGAGGGAGAGCTCACGCGGCACGGTGTAGGCGCCTTTCCAGACGGTGGGCGGGCAGGCGGGAGCGTAGTCCCAGTTGTTCATCCATGCAATCATGACCTTGCGTCCGTCGGGCGCATTATCAAAGGTGACGCCGGCGTAGCAGTCGGCTCCGTAGTCGAGCCAGCGGGGGTATTCGTCTTCGTCGGGAGTGAAGGTCACACCGTCGAAGGAGCCGACGAAGTACATGGTGGACGAGCCGGTGATATAGCCGTTGGGGTTGATGCTGACGACGGCTACCCACTTATCCGCTTCGGCGAAATAGAGCAGGTCGCAGCATTCCCACTGGCTCATGTTGCATCGTTCGGTATTGACGCGGAAGATGCCGTCGAAGTCCCATTGCATGAGGTTATAGCTATGCCAAATCTCGGCTCCGAGGTCCCATCCTCGTGCGACGAGCATGGTGTAGCGTCCTCGTGCGGCGTCGTACACCACCTTGGGGTCGCGGAAGTTGTTCAGGCCGGTAGAGGGGACAATGGGGTTGTGGTCATATTTCCGGAAGGTCTCTCCTCCGTCGGTGCTGACGGCGAGGCAGATGACTTGTTTCTCTCCCGAGGCGGTGTAATAGGCGAGTACGGCGCCGGGTCCGAAGCCGGCCTTGTTATCGTTGTCCACGACGCTACAGCCGGAGTACATGGCTCCCATGCCGTCGGGATAGAGGACGGGGCTCTTCTCCTGCCAGTGCATGAGGTCGGTGGAGGAGGCGTGTCCCCAGCTCATTCCGCCGAAGTCGCACTCTATGCCGTTGGGGTTGAACTGGTAATAGAGGTTCCAGACGCCGTCTTTGTAGAAGAGTCCGTTGGGGTCGTTACTCCAGTTGTGGTGGGGGGTATAGTGCACCTGCGGGCGATAGAGCTCGGGTCGGGTGGTGGGAGACATGGCGATGACCGAGTCCACCTGCGTCGTGTCCTCGGTGGGCGTGACGACGGGCACTTCGGGCTCGGGCGGTGTGCAGGCTATGAGGAGGGAACAAAGTACGATGTACGATGTACGGAGGAGATAGGTGTGATTATTCGTTTCCATTGCGCATATAATTAACGGCATTGCGTGCCATGAGTAATATATTATCCTGGTAGCAGTTGTTCTGCGGATGTGCGGAGAGGTCGGCAGAGGTCTCGTAGATGGGGTGTCCCTCGGCGTCGGTGCCCACCTGTCGGTAGTTCTTCATGGAGAACTCGCATCCTCCGTTGCCGACACAGATAGCGCGGCCGTGGTATTCGGTGTTGCCGCGTTTGAGTTCATAGACATTGAGTTGGGATACCCAGGAAATCTGGGAGTCCCATGTGGCGAGGGGTATGATGCCGTAGTAGTCCTTGAGGAGGGTATAGCATATCTCCGCCTGCCAGCTGCGTCCGGTAATCTCGGAGGGGTAGTTGAAGAAGACGCAGTTGTGGTCTTCGGACCATCCGGGTCCCTTGACCATAAAGCCTCGGATATTGTTGTCCGTATAGATGGATATGTCCTTGAAGAGCGGGTGTGTGGAGTGGTCTTTCTTGAACTTGCCTCCGGGGAAGAGTTGGACGGACATGAGCCAGTGGCCGAGGTCGAGTCGTCCGGGGCCGCAGCTGCATACCCAGTCATGCTTGGAGGAGGTGTATGTGCCCTCCGGCAGCCGTCCTAATGTCTCGATATAGAGGACGGCATGTCCCCAGAGGATGATGTTGCCTCCGTTCTTGTACCACTCGGCTATCTCCCCTGCTGCCGCGACGGCCGGTTCGGGGAGGGTGGTGACATCGGCGATGTTGTCTGTCTCGACGTCGCGCAGCCAGAAGAGGACGCGGAGGGAGTCGAGTGTGTGCTCCTTAATCTGCCCGAAGGGGAGGAAGAGCGCGTCGGGGAAAGCCTCGTGCATCCATAGCCATGCACAGGCCTCGTCGTCGTCGCCCTGCGCGAGCAGCTGCTCGGGTGTGGCATAGACAGAGAGAAAGGCTATCTGGTCCTCCCGCGCGACAGGTAATTGGGTGGGGTTATCCCAGATGGAATCCGTCTTGGGAACATCGGGTGTGACCGGTTCTTCGGCCGGTTGGCAAGCACTCAACAGGGCTGCGGCAGCCAGGAGTGCATATACTACTACATGTTTTGTCATAATATGATTGCGGGTTTGGTGAAGTGTTGTGCGACGTTGTCTATGCTGACGAGCACATAGCCGTTGTGGAGGACGGTCATGCTGCCCTGTCCCTGCACCTGCTCGGCCTGCAAGAGTCGTCCGAGGTTGTCATAGACGCGGAGGACGGAGGGGTAGGGGGTGTCATAGCAGACCTGCCGTCCCTCGATGCGGAGCGGGGACTGCTCTTGCACGGCCTCGGCGGCGGTAGCTTTGGAGTAGTGCGTTATCTCTCCCAGACCGTATGCCTGTACGGAGACAATGTCTGCCTCTCCGCCTTCCGTATAGAACTCACAGCCGTTGGCTGAATAGTCGTAGGGGAAGACTCGGATAGAGACGGCATAGCGGTCGTTGACGAAGATGTCGAGGATGGAGTGGTCGAAGAAGACGTCCAACTTGCAGACAGAGCCTTGCGGCAGTCCCGAGGGGATGATACTGCTGTATATGCCGTCGAACACACCGATGTCATTGGCGCGTCGTCCGATAGAGGTCATGTCCACCGTCAGTTTCTGCTCCTGCGGGTCGATATAGACCTTCATGCCTCCGTAGGAGTTCTTGAGCAGCGTGAATCCCACTGTCGCGTCGCCGACGACAAAGGAGGTGCACAGTTCTACGGACCGCCCCTCGACCGGCGCGAGGCTCATCGTGGTGTCCTCCGTGAGGTGGAGGGAGGACTTGATGATGCGTTCGGGTGTGCGGAGCGCATATAGTCCTTCAAAGGGGACCTGGTGGAGGTTGCCTTCCCCGTCCAGCCACCACTCGCGCGGGAAGGAGTAGAGGTGGGCATAGCCTGCGGTGTAGTTGAGTGTGGTGCTGGCCTTGTCGGGGACGATGCCGAGGACGATGGTCTTGCCGTCTTTCTGCATGATAGTGGGCGAGAGGAGTCCGAATCCGTCCTTGGCCATGCCGGGCAGTTCGATGGTCTGGGGGCCTTGCCATGCGTTGAAATGTCCTCCGCCGTCGATGCCGCCGACCCAATAGAGGCAACGGACGCCATAGGAGGTGGACATAGGCGTGCAGGTGAAGACCCATCGGTTGTCCCCGAAGGGTGTGACATTAGGCATCTCCCAGAAATTACCGGCATCCGCGAGGGGGCCTTCCGAGAAGAAGATGTCACCGTCGCTGGACCAGTGGTTGTCGCCTTCGTAGCGATGGAGCGTGGCTATCCCCAGTCCGTTGTTGGAGCATCCGGCGATGATATAGGGGCGTCCGTTGGCACGGAAGAAATAGGGGTCGCGGAAGTCCTCGGGGAAGGAGCAGCAGATGCCCGGCTGCCCCTGCTTGTGCCAGTACTTGAGCGCTCCGTCTTTCGGGGAGGCGAACATGAGTTCGCAGTGGGAGCCGTCGTCGGGGTTCTCGGCATTGAAGGACTCGCGGTTGCCGATAGCCGAGTAGAGTGCCCAGGGCTCGCCGTGGGTGATTTCGTCATCGCGGACGATACAGCCTGACCAGCAACCCTTGATGTCATAGTCCTGGTCGGGCATGAGCGCCACGACATCCTCGTGCCAATGGCACAAGTCGGGCGAGGAGATATGTCCCCAATGGAGTCGCGCCATATAGGGGCCGTTGCCGTTCTTCTGGAAGAAGACATGGTAGCGCCCGTCGCTATAGGCCATTCCGTGGGACTCGTTGGTCCACCCCTGTGAGGGCATGCCGTGGTATCTGGGGCGGCACAGGTCATCTGCGTAGGCCTCCATCGGCACATTGAAGTCCACCTCGTGTTGGGGGGTGTTGACCGCGATGTCGCTCATGGCCCAGATGCCGGTATCGATGCGCACCTCGTCGATGATGCCGTTGAAGTAATTGAGGTTGAACATGCCGCCCATCACCGTGTCGTTGATGCTCCGGCCGATGACCAGGTCTTTCTCCCCGACGGTGGCGTCGTACATGCAGCCTGTTCCGGCCACTTCCACACCGTTGTCGTAGAAGTGAATCTCCTGGTTATAACCGTCAATGGTAGCCACGAGGTGGTGCCACTGGTTCCACCACAGTTTGGCGTCCCCTCCGTCGCATACGACCTCCCATCCGCTCGAATAGCAGCGGAAGCGGAAGCGCCCCTGGTTGCTCAGCTCGAACGTGAAGCCGGTATGTTTCTTGTCGTCGATATTGCCGAGTATATCCGTGTAGTACTGGCGTGCGGGAGTCATGGTCGCTTCCGTCATCATCGGGTATGTCTCGATGGCGCACCAGAAGCTGATGGTCAGTGTGGACACGACGGAGTCCTTCATGTTCACGCCGAGGGCATTATTCTTAATCATACCGCTTATCGGCATCTCGATATAGCTGGAGTAGCCGTCCGTGCGGAACCCGTTCCCCACGGCGGCCGGTATGCTGATAGGCGTGCGGCACCCGTGTACAGGCACCCGCTTCCCGCCGGTCATCTCCTGTGTCATGCCGTCCTGTATCTCAAGCGGCATATATACCTGTGCAGAGATGTACAAGGGGACAAAGTACAATATACAAAGGATAATGAACTTTTTCATGTCATTTGCGTATGCTTTCAATAATGTTCTCTGTCAATTTCTCAATCTGATACTGATAGATATTGCCATCCTGCTGGGCCCATTCGTAGCAGCCTAATCCCATGGCGACGATACGTCCCCGGTAGTTGCCGGAGATGGCGAAATCCACCAGTCCGATATGGTTCAGTTCGGTGTTCTGCCCCCATGTGGCCAGCGCGGTTGACTTGGTAGCCAGTTCCCATCCTCTGACCTTGTCCGAGCCGGAAGTGAACTTGATGTCCGACAGGTTCCATATACAGTTGTGGTCTTCGCGGATACCCGGGCCTATCATCGGGAAAGAGGTGTACTCGTAGTTGTTGTATATATCCAGCCGCATGTCCTCAAAGAAGGAGTAGCCCCGGCGGTCATAGCTGGGCTCCGAACCGGCTCCGAGGTAGGCGTTCATGGTCCAGACGTCGGGTCCGTATCCGCCCTGTCCCGTAGAGACTTCGTTGGGGCGTTGCGCTTCGGTGATACGGCCGATGGCTACGAGCAACTGGGTCGCATGGACGGACAGGTACAGGTTGCCGCCCTCCTCCACATAGCCTCTCAGGTTAGCGACAAAAGCGGGGTCGCTGAATCCTCCCGTCAGGTTCTCCCAACCCATCGGCATACCCTGGCGGTCGATATGTACCCACAGACAGGCCACCTCGTCCAGATTGACATTGCCCACCTCTCCGATGGGGATAAAACGTCCCCTGTTCTGCTGCACATAGGTGCGGTCGAACCATTCGGCTGCGGCGCGTTCGTCGTCATCCGGCAGTTCGGCTATCGAGCCGGTACTCAATACATATCCGGCATAGACGGGCAGGTCGTAGTTGATGTGCACGCGCACGGAGACACCCTCCGAGACGATGGAGTCGTTGTAGCGAATCTTGACCGTGTAGAGGACGTCCTGATTCGGGGTGACATGACGAACGGTGTACGACGTAATCAGACTGTCGATGTTTATCGGGTTCTCTCCGTTGCGGGCAATCTGTACGCCGCACATGGTCGTGTCGGCGTCGATGCTCCATGTCAGATGGACGGTCCGTCCCTCATTGGTATAACGCAGATTATACACTTTCTTCTTGCCTGCGCTGGCGGATACTTCGGGCTCTATCGTATTGCATGAGACGAGCCATCCTGCCACCAACACTATTAGTAACCATGCATAGTTTCTCATAACTGCATCCTTTCTTTCTGTTTAAGACTATTTATACAATCCGTCTGCCGTCCGCACCTCATCAATAGGTGTGGGCATATATACATCCTGAGCCGACAACGACGCGCCGCGCAGATAGGAGCGGAGTTCCGATTCGGTCCGGTAATACTCATTCATGGTCTCGACGGCAATACCCCAGCGGCAGAGGTCAAACCAGCGGTGTCCCTCCATGGCCAGTTCCAGACGACGCTCCATACGAACGGCCTTGCGTGCGTAGTCCTGGGTCCACCCCGAGGAGGGGTATTCTCCGACTTTATAGACACTAATCATCGGGTTGACATCCACCGGCGAGTAGTACGGGTCCACCGAGCGGGAGGCTTTCTCACGTATCAGGTTGATTTGTTGGCGCGCGATGTCCAGGTTCTTGTTCTGCTCTATCAGAGACTCTGCATAGAGCAGGATAATATCCGCGTAGCGGAGGAAGATGAAGTTGAGGTTGCTTGCCCCCCAGGGGAAGCCTTTGACCATCTGGTCGCTCTCGGGTTCCACGAGCCATTTCTTGCCGCTAAACTCGCCGTAGGTGTCGTATGCGCGGCACCATCTGCGGGTGTACAGGTGTCCGCGGAAGGGTAAGCCGAGGCGTGCCATGGTGAAATCGACGCGCGGGTCGATGTTGCCGCGATAGCCGCCGTTCATGCGGTTGCCGTCGCCGGCGGGAGCCAACGACTCGTCGAGGTAGGGGAGACCGTTAGCATCCGTACGGAAGCAGTCGGCCAGGTTCTGCGAAGCGAGGAAGAAATCGTCCCCCGTGCCATACAGGTTGCCTTCCGAATAGGTGGTGTTAAGCAGGTTCGACCAGTTGACCTGACCGAAATCGCTGGTCACCACACACTGCAGGGCGATGATCGATTCGTACTGGTTGTCATTCTCTATCTTGGACATGTCCAGGTAGTTGTTGTAGAGCTCATACTTGCCGGACTGAATCACTATCTGGGCGTATTTCTCCACGTTAGGCCAGTCGCTGAGTTGCGCGCTTATCTTCGCCATCAAGGCCGCTGCCGTATAGCGGTTGAAGCGCGCAGGAGAGAGCGACTCCTCCTCCATCGTCTCGTAGGCGCGGATGAGGTCGGCCTGCAGCATACGCATGATGCTGTCCTGCGTATATACATCGTTGCGCACGGAGCTCGGGTCCTCCGTATAACCGAAATAGGGAACGTGCTTGAAGATGCGCACCATGTCGAAATAGAACCACGACCGCAGGATGGTCAACTCGCCCATCATCTGCTCCCGGTGGGAGATGTCGGCTATCTCGTCCAGGGCCTTCATCGCCTTGTGCACACGCGTGATACCATAGAAATCATTCTGCCACTTGTTCTCCAGACTCACGTTGTCGCTGTTGATGACGCCGATCTCCAACTGGTGGATATTCGCTTCCATGGTGACCGCACCGCCGCCCTTGTAGGCGTCATCGGAGCGGACGTCGAATATCCAGTTGGTGCTCGGACCGGCAAAGGCCTCGTTGTTGCCGAAATAGTGGGCATTCAGACCGGCATAGGCGGCGGCAAGCAAGCCCTCAACTGACTGGTCGTCCAGTTGGTCCGCCGTGAAAGCACCATAAGGAGTCTGGTTGAGCAGACTGTCGCACGATGTGCAAAGGAGTGCCGCACAAAGGGCGAAGGTGGTGATAACTGTATGTCTTTGCATGATAATACGTATTTAGAAGTTCATGTTCAATCCTAACGAGAAGTTGCGTGAGCGCGGGTAGGGACCGTTGTCGATACGGGCACCGTAGCCGCCCAAGGGGAGCTCGGGGTCCAGACCCGAGTAACCGGTGATGGTGAATACGTTCTCCAACTGTGCATAGATGTTCAATCCTTGGCAGTGCCAGGGCTTGAGCGCTCTCTGAGGCAAGTCGTATCCGAGCTTGAGGTACTTCATCTTCAGGTAACTGCCGTTCTCCACGTAGTAGGTGGACATACGCACTTCGTTGTTCACATCCGTAGCGCTGATGGCGGGGATGGTGGCGTCGGGGTTCTCTGCCGACCAGGCGTTCAGAATCTCCACGCTGCGGTTGGAGCTGCGGTCGCCGTAACTCATGAACTGCAACTGGCGCTTGGTCGAGTTGATGATGTCAAATCCGAGCTCCGAGTAGAAGAACATGGACAGGGACACTCCCTTGTATTTGAAGTCCAGATTGAGACCCATCGACACATTGGGGTTCGGGTTACCGATGACGCACTGGTCTTTCTCGTCGATGAGACCGTTGCCGTCGATGTCACGATAGCGGATGCGACCTAAGCCCTTGCCGGTCTGCTCGGCATGGTTGGCGACATCTTCCATCGTGCGGAACAGCCCGTCGGCCACATATCCGTAATATACACCCATCGGCTGGCCGACCATCAGACGGACGTCACCGCCGATAGTGTTCACGAAATCATTCAGTTTGACTACCTTGTTCTCGTAGTGACCGAGGTTGAAATTGCCCGACCAGGAGAACCCGTGGTAGTCGGGGCTATGGTAATCCACATTCAACTCAAAGCCCATGTTGCGCATGTCGCCGGTGTTGGCCAGATAGGAGGCTCCCTCACCCGCTGTGGACAGCACGGGCGGCGCGGTAATCATGTCCTTCGTGTCCTTCAGGTACCAGTCGAAATTGATGGTCAGGGCGTTGTTGAACAGCCCCAGGTCGATACCCGCATTCGTCTGTGTGGTCGTCTCCCAACGCAGGTCCTTGTTGCCCGTCGAGGCCAGAGCGATACCCGCAATCGGCGTACCGTTAGAGCCGTTCAGGTCATAATAGGCATTGCCCGCGTACACGTACGTGCTGTAGGAGGCGTAGTTGTTGCTGATGGCGGCATTACCGTTCTGACCCCAGCTGACGCGAATCTTGGCGTCTGTCAGCCACTCGTTCTCGGGGAAGAACGGCTCGGCCGTGAAGCGCCATGCTGCCTAGACGGCGGGGAAGATGCCGGCATTGTTCTCTTTGGCCAGTCGGGACGTGGCGTCGCGGCGGAGTGTCGCGCTAATCAGGTAGCGGTCCCCGTAGTTGTAATCCGCCTTGGCAAAAACGGAGAACAGCGCCCATGTCTGCTTGGCACCGCCGTTAGTGGCCGTCGTGCGGTCGCCGGCGTCCAGGGTCATGAAGTGGTCCGTCTCGAAAATATAGGACTGGCGTGAAGCACCGATAGACTGGTAGGTGTAGCCGATGGCCTCCGTACCGAGCAGAGCGCTGACATGATGCTTCTTGGCGAACACGTTGTTGTAACTCAGCGTGTTGGTCCATGTCCATGTGTCTCCCGTGCCGTAGTCACGCCCTACGGATGCTACATCCGACGCGTTCAGACGGCGGTTGAGGTTGTCGTTGAAGTACTGGATATGCTCGATACCGATATTACTCTTGATATTCAGCCCTTTGACCCAGGGATTGACCTCCAGGTAGGCGTTGCCGAAGATACGCCACGAGTCGGAGCTGTTGTCCTTGGCGTTGGCGAGCACGTGTACCGGGTTGGCGATATCCGAGTTGGCGAGTAGCAGAGGACTGGTGTACTTGCCGTCCTTGTCCACGATGGGGATAGCCGGGTGCTGCCGCATGGCGGTGAAGGGAATGCCGCCGTCCGAGTTGGTGCCGACGCCGTTGCCCTTCCACTTGGCTACCATCAGGTTCTCACCCACCTTCACCCATTTGCCGATGTTGAAGTTGGAGTTGAGACGGGCGGAGAAACGCTCGTAGTAGGTCTCCTTAATCAGACCTTCCTGGTTCATGTAGTTGGCCGAGAAAAGCACGCCGCCGGACTTGGTGTTGAGCGACACGTTGGCATTGACATTATGCGTCCAGGCCGTGTGATAGACCGCATCCTGCCAGTCGGTGTCGGCGGCAGGCACTTTGCCCTCGTCGTCCAGGTAGGGAAGGAGACTGACCGTCCCCTTGTATTCGGAGTAGAAGGGGTGGGAGGGCACCATGCCGGCGTTCTGGTAGGCGAGCCGGTAGGCTTGTCCCCACTGTGCGGCATTGAGCATCTTGTACGTACGGGCAACCGTCTGAGCCGTAGTCGAATAGCCCAGGTTGACGTTTATCTTCTCGCCCTTGGCGTTCTTCGTCGTGATGATGACGACGCCGTTGGCGGCGCGTGAACCGTAGATGGAGGCCGATGCGGCGTCCTTCAGTACCTGAATGGACTCGATATCCGCCGAGTTCAGGGAGTTCAGATTCTCTTGGGAGGGGACACCGTCTATTATATATAAGGGCTCGCAGGAGTTCATCGTACCCATACCGCGTATGCGGATGGCGGCTCCGCCAGCGCCCGGCGCGGCATCCGTGACAATCTGTACACCCGGCAGGCGTCCCTGCAGCGACTGGGCCATGTTGGCATTCGTCTCGGTGGTCATCTTCGACATGTCCATCACCGCTACGGCACCGGTCAGGTCGGCCTTGCGCTGGGTCGTGTAACCGGTGACCACAACCTCCTCCAGCACCTCGGAATCTTCCGCAAGAGATATGCGCATATCGGGGAGCGATCCTAGACATTGTGGCTTGTATCCCACGTAGGAAACGGTTATCTTGGACCCTTCCGGTACGGACAATGTGAACCGGCCGTCTAAGTCGGTAATAGTTCCGTTGGTTGAGCCCTCTTCCACAACAGAGGCACCGATAATCGGCTCGTCTGTCCCGGCCTCCACAACAATACCGGAAACCTGCATCACCTGCTGCGCATACAGTGCCGCAGAAAGCAGTATCGTCAGAACGGAAATAACTACTCGTTTGTGTTTCATGATAATTGCGATTGAGTGGTAAAACGTTTTTTTTGTGTGGCAAAGGTACTCTTTTTCGCATGTGTGTACAAATAAAGATGTTGTAAAAAGCACCACTCAGGTTGCACTGCAACATTTGAGACGCTTTTTGCAACAAATCTTTTGTAGGGCTGAAACCTTGGAAACTCTCCGTCTTCGGATTTTTTCGTCTGTTTCTATTCTGGCTTGCTCGGCAAATGCCCGAAATGCTCCTTGTAGCACTTGGCAAAATAGCTCGGCGAGGAGAAGCATAGCTCGATGGATACCTGTTGGACGGTCATGTCGGTCGTGTGGAGCAGTTGGTCGGCGCGGACCAGTCGGCGTTCGCGGATATAGTCGAGCGGCCCCTTGCCGGTGATGGCCTTGACGCGGCGGAAGAGCTGCGTCCGGCTGAGTTGAAGCATTGACCCCAACGACTCTACGTTCAGGTCGGGGTCTGTCAGGTGCTCCTCCACTATCTGCTTCATCCGTTCGGCAAAGGCCTCGTCGCGCTTGTTGAGCAGGATGGTCTCCTGCACATTCTCCAACTGAGGGATAATCTCTTTCTTAATCTCGCGCTGGAGGTCCTGCTGCTTGAAGTACAGGAACCATAGGGCAAAGAAGAACGCGACGAGCACCAGCCCCAAGATGCAGATGAGTATCGTCCTGTCAATGCGGGATTTGCGCCATTGGAGGTCCGAGTTGACCTGCACGATACGCAGTGTCTCCAAGTCGTGCATCCGCTCGCGGTATTGCATGGATATGGCGCGGGCGCTCTCCGCGTCGATGATGGCCGTCTCCAGCACCGTGTCGCGGACAAATGGCTCCTTGCCCAGTATGCGCGCCGCGGTCTCTATAATCAGGTCCCCGCGCGAGGAATAAGTGACTGTGCACTCGATTTTCTTGTCCAGCACAGCCTGAAGGCCGAGCATGATACCATCGACACCCATGATGTGCACTTGCCCCTCCCGGTAGTCGCGCGCATCGCGCACCGCCTCCGAGGCGCCGATGGCCATTAGGTCGTTCTGCGCCACAATAACATCCACGTCGGGATGTGTGGCAAGGTACTCTGCTACGGCCTGATAAGCGTCCTCCCTGTACCAACGGCCTGACACCGACGCCATGTGCAGAGACGTGTCCTGACGCTCCGCCAGACGGTCGGTCATGCCCTTGTGACGCAGGGCGGTCGGCGTGGACCCCGGCAGACCCAGCACCTCCAGAACATGCAGCGCATGAGGCGTGCCCCGCTGCAGGGACAGCACCCATTCCGCCATCAGTTCGCCCACATGGTAGTTGTCGCCGCCGATGAAGGCTGTCCACTGGTCGCCCGACACACGCCGGTCCGCTACAATGACAGGGATGCCGGCGCGATAAGCGCGGGTCACGGCCGGCTTAACCTCCTCGGCCACGTTCGGACTCACAATGAGCAGGTCCACACGTTCCGCAATGAAACTGTCTATCTGCTCGCACTGCAACGCACTGCTGCCATAGGCGACACGACGGCTCAGCCCTAACTCTGGATGCAGCAGCAACTCGCGCTCCATCTCTTCGTTCATCTTGCGGCGCCACGCGTCGTCCAGACACTGACTGACACCAATACGGTACTGCGGCTCGTGAGGCCTGCAGGAACACAAAAATAAAGCACAAAAAAACAGGAAAGTGATAACGGTGTTTCTCATGGCGCAACATTTTTCTGTTGCAAAGGTACGACTTATTTTTGATATATGCAAATATTTCCGCCTCCCTTCGTGCCTCTTTTTCTCCTCTCCCGTATCTCTCCGTATCTCCTCCCTTTTCTTTTTTTGCATGCGGGGCAGAGTGGGTAATGGCAGTTCCTGATGCAAACACACGCGCCTGCATAGCTCTCTCCGATGCAAAAAAACACCCGAATAACGCCTTCCTCTTGCGTATATGCAATATTTTTTGTATCTTTGTACCTCCATTCTGAAAGAGCCATGAAGCAGTACGATTATCTCATAGTGGGCGCCGGGTTATATGGCGCCGTCGTCGCCTACCGCGCCCGTCAGGCGGGCAAGCGTGTCCTCGTCATCGACCGTCGCAACCACCGCGGCGGAAATGTCTATTGCGAAGATGTCCACGGCATACATGTGCACAAGTATGGCGCACACATCTTCCATACGTCTAACAAAGAGGTCTGGGACTTTGTCAACCGCTTTGTCCCCTTCAACCGCTACACCAACTCGCCCGTGGCTAACTATCGCGGACGGCTCTATAACCTGCCGTTCAATATGAATACCTTCGCGCAGATGTGGGGCGTCGTCACGCCCGCCGAGGCGCAGGCTCGGCTCGACGAACAACGCGCGGAGGCACTGGCTGCTCTCGGTGGACGAGAGCCTGCTAACCTCGAGGAACAGGCACTCTCGCTCGTCGGACGGGACATCTACGAGGCACTCATCAAGGGCTACACCGAGAAGCAATGGGGACGCCCCTGCACCGACCTGCCCGCCTTCATCATCCGGCGGTTGCCCGTGCGGCTCGTCTTTGATAATAACTACTTCAACGACCTCTATCAAGGTATCCCCGTCGGCGGTTATAATGTGCTCATCGACAGACTCCTTGAGGGCTGCGAGGTGCGGCTGGGAACAGACTACCTCGCCGATAAGGCGGCCTGGGATGCACTTGCGGACAAGGTCGTCTTCACCGGCTCTATCGACGAGTACTTCGGCTACTCGCTCGGACACCTCGAGTACCGCACCGTCCGCTTCGAGACGGAGGTCCTCGACACGCCTAACCACCAGGGAAACGCTGTCGTCAACTACACCGACGCCGCTGTACCCTATACGCGAATCATTGAGCATAAGCACTTTGAGTCCTTCGGCGCGGACGTCTATGCCAATCCCCGCACCGTCATCAGCCGCGAGTACTCCACTGAATGGCACCCCGGCATGGAGCCCTATTATCCCGTCAATGATGCCCGCAACAGCCGCCTCTATGAGGACTACCGTGCACTCGCTGACCGCGAGACGAACGTCCTCTTCGGCGGACGACTCGCCGAATACAAGTATTATGACATGCACCACATCGTGGACAAAGCCCTCAAAGCAGCACTGTAA
>JAFUUE010000004.1 GCA_017483945.1 Paludibacteraceae bacterium
GTGACGATGGAGGCGGGTTTCCGCGCGGCGTTCAAGTTGATACGTCGTTATATCCGCGAGTACCGTTTGACGACCCCGTCGGCCATCATCAGCCGCTGGGCGCCCCGCAGCGAGAATGACACGGACGCCTATGTGCAGGCCACGTTCAAGACGCTCACCCAGTACCTGTGGCACACCGCCGCCGCGGAAGTGGACAACGCGTAAGGGAGTCGAGAGTCGAGACAAGACACGACTGTCACCCGGGACGCGGGCGGCTCGCCAGCGAGTGCGCCGCCAAGGCGCAGAGATGTAATCTTCGCTTTTCTGACCGTTTCGATTATCCGCGGGCGGCTCGTGCCGCACACGCCGCCTTTCTTCGCGTGGTGCACCGTCCTCTTCTTTGTCCTGCTCGTCCTGCTCGTCTTCCGCCTGGGGTGGCGCATCTACATCCGCAGGCACGGTCTGTAAAACCGAGACGGTGTGAGGGGATATACATTAAGGGGCTACCGAAAGGCAGCCCCTTAATGTATAATAGGGTAGGATGATTGTTCCCTCCGGGCTATTAGCCCAGTTTGTTCACGTGCAGAGCCAGTTTCGACTTGAGGTTGGCTGCTTTGTTGCGGTGAATGATATTGCGTTTTGCCAGTTTGTCAAGCATCGAGGCTACCTTCGGCAGAGCGGCAGCTGCTGCCTCTTTCTCGGTAGTGGCACGGAGGTCACGAACTGCGTTACGTGCGGTCTTTGCATAATAGTGGTTGTGCGCCTTGTGTGCGAGTGTCTGGCGGATACGCTTCAAAGATGATTTATGATTTGCCATCTTATTTCTGTGATTTTAAATAGTGTTGTATGATAATTCTTATTTAGTAGTCCATAGCAGAGTCGAACTGCTCTTTAGAGAATGAAAATCTCTCGTCCTAACCGATAGACGAATGGACCTTCGTCGTAACTCGCTTGCGACACGGAATGCGTTTTACGCATTTTGGTCGCCGCGGTTACTCCTCTCAGATTCATAAGTCTCGCTTCGCTCAACTTCTGAATCTGTATTTACTTCAAGATGTTAAAGGACTCTTGTTGTAACTCGCTTGCGACACGGAATGCGTTTTACGCATTTTGGTCGCCGCGGTTACTCCTCTCCGTCTTCGAACAGAGTTCTCGACGGGTGTGTAAAAAGGCTCTTTACGCCCCTCCCAGAGGTCGTTGGGCGCGAAAAGCGGGTGCAAAGGTACTGCAAAAGTTTGAATTACGCAAATTTTCGGCGAAAAAAATGAGTTTTTTTTGCATTTTCTTTGTTATATGGAGGATTTTTTGTACTTTTGCAGGGTAAAAAAATAAGATTTAAAATTTAAGATTTAAAATTTAAGATTGCCAGGATTCACGAATTTTGAATATTGAATATTAAATTTTGAATCTCCGGGGAGCCGAATTTTGAATATTGAATATTAAATTTTGAATTATCAATTTAGACCGGATGCGTACTCGTATATATAGTATCATAGTGATGGTGTTGTGCATAGGCATGGCTATGTCTGCCCGTGCGCAGGAGGGCCGTCGGGCACCTGACTTGCAGACCGCTGACGGACGTTTCTTCGACCCGACGCGTGCACCGGAGAAGGTGGAAGAGCTCTATCACTTTGCCGTTCACTACCGCTTGGAGGCCGGATATGTGCAGAACAACGAGCGCTCGGCAACGGGCTCCTACCCCGACATGTATCTGCACGGCGCCCGACTGGGAGCCACTGCTACCTTCATTCTCCCCTCCCGTTTTAGCCTGCAGGCCGGATTGCTGTATAGCATCGCCTATGGTGTGACCGACCAGCATTGGCACTCAGTGACGCAGGAGACGGTTCAGACGGAGTATATGCGGCATCGGGTGCTTGAGCATAATCTGGTGATACCGGTTAGGGCCTTCTATACGGTTCCCCTATGGAAAGAGTTGAACCTCTTCTTTTATGGCGGTCCGCAGCTGCAGATTGGTCTGGCGGAGAATGATTATATGGAGCAGCACCTGAGTGCACCCATGCTGGCATGGCTGGAGGCGCAGGGTGTCCCGACTAAATCCTACGACCGTCTGGCAGAGGGCGAATTGGGCCGCTGTAATATCCAGTTGGGCGTAGGCGGCGGCTTGGAATGGGACCGGTACCGTCTGCAGGCCGGATACGACTTCGGACTGAACAACCTCGTTGCCGCGCCGCTCACCGGCGACCAACACATGTGGGAGTGGGGCTGGTACACCACGTTCTCGTATAGATTATAAAAAAGGTTTGAAATAAAACCATTGTAAACAATTGTATATTAACCATTCGGGGTGCTTCGGCTGAGAACATACCCGTAGAACTTGGGCGGGTAATGCCGTCAAAGAAAATGAAGAAACCATTCTTTATCAACCATGCATGGTTGATGTTTTTGAGTGCATTCGCACTCGTGACTGTACAGGTCAGCGCACAGAGTAATGCGCCTGTTTCCCGACAAGACTCTCTGTCTGTCTCGTTCAATGATTTCACGCTGCAAGATGTAGTAGTGACCGCTTCCCGCGTGCAACAGACCACGCTCTCGCATGAGGTGACAGACCGTGACAAGCTCAATCGTGAGAACGCGGGTCAGAACCTGCCGTACCTGCTGAGTATGACTCCGGGTCTGCAGGTGACGAGCGACGATGGTCTCGGCGTCGGATACACCTATTTCCGCGTACGCGGTACCGACCACACGCGTATCAATATGACCGTCAACGACGTGCCGCTCAATGACCAGGAGTCGCAGACCGTCTTCTGGGTCAACATGACGGACATGGCATCGTCCATGAGCAGTATCGACGTGCAGCGTGGTGTCGGCACCAGCACCAACGGCTCCGCCTCTTTCGGCGCAAGCCTGAATATGCGTACAGACAACCTCCCCACGGCCGGTACTCCGGCAGAGGGGGACAAGAGTCGCTTCACCCTGGCGTTCAACGGCGGTATGTATAACACGTTCCGGGAGATGGCCAATGCACATATTGTGCTGCCCAACCGATGGATGGCCAACGCGCGGTTCAGCAAGGTCAATTCCGACGGGTTCCTTTACCGCGCGGGCAGCGACCTGTATAGTTACTACGGCGACCTCGGCTGGTACGGCAAGAAGACACAGGTCGTGGGACGTTTCTTCGGCGGCAGTGAGCATACCGGTATGGGATGGGATGGAGTGGATTACAACACGGCCTACGGCATCAACGGTGCAGACCGCCGTTACAACCCCGCGGGCGAATATACACTACGGGGAAGTGACGGCAAAGACTCTACGGCCTATTACTCCAACCAGACGGACAACTATGCCCAGCAGCATGCGCAGTTGGCCCTGACGCACCGTTTCACGCCTCAGTGGAGTCTCTCCGCTACACTCCATTACACCCACGGAGGCGGCTACTATGAGCAGTATGAGAACAAAGCACTCAAGTATTTCAATCTGCTGCCCTACACCGATGCCGGTGGCAGCAAAGTGAAGAAGAGCGACGGCATCTACCGCAAGAACCTGAACAACCATTTCTACGGCGCGGTGCTCTCCGCCAAATACACGTCGGAGGCGGTGCAGGCACAGATAGGCGTTGCTGCGAATGATTACATCGGTTCGCACTACGGCGAGTTGCTATGGGTTAGCGACTCGCTCTATGCGCGGCAACTGCCGTACGCCTATGAGTTCTACCGCTCCAAGAGCCGTAAGACGGATGCTAACATCTATGCTAAAGCCAACTGGCATATCATCCGCCGCGCGCAGGAGCAGTTGTCGCTCTACGCCGACCTGCAGTACCGATACATCCGTTACCGTCTCTCCGGCATCAATGCCGATGCGCTGAAGGAGTATGCCGACCAACCCGACCTGACCGAACTGCCGCTGCTGGTCCAATACCATTTCTTCAACCCCAAGGCCGGACTGACTTATACGAATCACGGGCATTTGCTATACGGCTCTTTTGGCATGGCTAACCGTGACCCGAGCCGCGACAACTACACGGAGAACATGCTCTATGATAAGACTACGGGTACTTACTCCGGCACGATGCCGAAAGCCGAGACGCTCTATGACTATGAGATAGGCTATTGCTATTCGCATCCGCGGTTTACACTGGGGGCTAACCTCTATTTTATGGATTATGACAACCAGCTTGTGCTCACAGGCCGTATCAATGATGTCGGGAAACAATCTACGACGAACGTCAAGGACTCGTACCGGATGGGTGTGGAGCTGACCGCCGGCGTGAAGATAACTAACTGGTTCCGCTGGGACGGCAACTGCGTCATCAGCCGCAACAAGATACTCAACTACACAGAGACTGTTACCCGCTATGACGAGAACTGGGACTGGGTAGGCGAAGAACAGGTGTTCTTCAAGGAAACGACTATCGCTTTCTCGCCGACGATTACAGCGATGAGTCTGTTCACGTTTGACTACGCGGGATTTATCGGCACTATCCAGACGAATGTGACGGGCAAGCAGTACTTGGACAATACCCGGAATGAGACGGCAGTCTTAAAGCCCTATACGACCACGAATGTTCACTTGGAATATTCTCTGCCGATGAAGCAATGGCTAACGGATAGACCTTTCGTGCCGGAAGTGAAGTTGCTTTGCCAGGTTAATAATATCTTTAATGCCAAATATGCCTCGAATGGCGGCAGCGACTGTTCTTATTTCACGGACGGAAAGGCTTGCTGGCCATGGTACTACGCACAGGCCGGTATAAATGTTCATGCCGGCTTCGCGGTCACGTGGTAACAGACGGATACCGGAGACGAGTATAGAGAAAATGTGTGTAGATGTGCTTTTTTCTTGCGTATCTCCTATTTTCTTTGTATCTTTGCACCGCTTTATGAATGAGTTCCTGCAAATAGAAGAAGAGGTCCTGCGCATGTTGCGCACCGTGTTTGACCCTGAGATACCCGTTAATGTGTACGACTTGGGGCTGATATATAACATAGATATTCAGGACGACGGAGTGTGTCATATTACTATGACCCTCACGGCACCATCCTGTCCGGCCGGCGATTTTATCGTGGAAGATATTCGGCAGAAGGTGGGGAGTGTGGAAGGCATCCGGGATGTCAATGTGGACTTGGTCTTTGAACCCGAGTGGAACAAAGATATGATGTCCGAAGAAGCTAAGTTGGAACTGGGCTTTATGTAGTGCTTTAGTCGAGAGGTGTGTGCCCTGTGGCGCACTCGCGGGCGGATTCGAGTGCCCCCGACGGCACTAATCCGGCTTTTGGCTTTCGACTATTCTTTTCCCATACACCATTGTTTGAGGAATGCGCGGAACTCCTCTTCGTTGCGGGCAGGCGGGGTGTCTTCTTTCTGCGCTACGACGGTCAGTCGGAAGCGTGCGTACCACATAGTACTCGTATGTTTGTGTAGCTGCAGCAGGGCCAGGTGGTTGTGCTTGTCATGCACGTACTCACCACAGTATGCTTGGGGGATACAGACCGCCAGGCCTACTGTCTCTTTGGCATAACGGACGGTGTCGTTGACAGGCCAGTCGGTTCCCCAAGTGCTGATAACGGTGCCGCCCTTGCTTTCCTGTAGATAAGTGTCTATGTGAGCACTGCTTTGCCCCACGCGCTGGACGCCTGTGCAGAGGTTGGTCACGCTGTCGGAGCAGAAGATTTCGCAGAGCATGTCGCGATGGCCGGCCTCCAGTGTATAGCGCACGGTGAGGCAGTCCACCGGTTGCTTCCCGTTCTTCCAACCGCGCACGACCACTTCCATGACGGCGCGGTCATGTGTGCAGGAGACGATGCGTTGGGTACGGCTTGCCACAGAGTCGAAGTGGACCATTTTTGAGCCGTTCCAGGGTTTAACGGAGCCCACGCCTACCGTACCGCCGACGCGTAGGATATCGTCGCCGTAATGCCGCTCTAATTGCGTCTCATCGGGATACCAATAGGAGGTGGGTAGTTCGAGTCGCGGTGTGCGTTTGGCATAGACATCAATGGTGTGTTTCTTGTCGAAATAGATGCGATAGGCCATGAGGGCGGACTCGACGGCTACGCCGTGGTGATGGAAAGCGCGATAGGAGTCTTCTCCCGGGTAGCATGTCCACTCCTGCACGGGCACTACGTCGCGTCGTTTGGTGCCTTCGTACACGACCCGATAATCGGGCATCAGGGAGTCTGCCGGTGTGACGCGCCGCCAGAAGGAGGTACAGACGCCCGCTTGCTGCGGCTGCGGCACTTGATTGGTGCTGCGGCAGCCGGAGAGGAGGGGCATACAGGCAATGGCACCCGTAGTGAGTGCTATTGCGAGAGAGGAGAGAGGGGAGGAGTGTGTCATTCGATGAACCGGTAGTTGGTGACAGTGGGGGCTATGACAAAAGGCTCACCCTGTTGCGGTGTGAGGGTCACATCCTCGACTGTGAGCCCGTCCGTCTGGCGCAGGATGGCACCTTGCCGGCAGGACATGGTGATGTGGCGTAGGCTCACGTTTTGGATTTTCATCTCGGGGAGACCGTTGAAATACATGGCTCGTGCGACATCTGTGCCGACTACGTTCTCAATGTATATGTTGCGGAACTGCGGTGTCTCTTCGCTGACGGGAGGAACGTCTGCAGCCATGCGTGCGGCTAATTCCTCTTCGGTCTCTTCGCCGGCTCCCTTGCCGCCGTAGAACAGGTCAAAGAGGAGTCCTTCATTGGGGATACCCCACATATTGACACCGCGGATATAGATATTCTCCACGACTCCTCCTCGTCCGCGTGTGGACTTGAAGCGCAGTCCGACATCCGTGCCGATGAAGAGGCAGTTGTCCACTTGTATATTCTTCACTCCGCCGGACATCTCGGAGCCGACTACGAAGCCTCCATGACCATGATATACGGTGCAGGCATTGACCAGCACGTTCTCGCACGCTACTCCGCGGCGGCGGCCGTCTTCGTTCTTGCCCGACTTCATGCAAATAGCATCGTCTCCCACGTCGAACGAGCAATGGTCAATGAGTACGTTCTTGCAGCTCTCTACATCGACGCCGTCGCCGTTCTGGCTGTACCAGGGGTTGCGTACGGTCAGGTTGCGCAGCGTGAGGTTCTCGCAGCAGAGGGGGTGCAGGTTCCATGCCGGAGAGTTCTCAAAGCAGACGCCCTCAAGCAGGATGTTGCGGCAGCGGAAGAAGTGGAGCATGACGGGGCGCAGGAAGGAGTGTATTTGTTCCCATTGTTCTTCGCTCTGCACGACGGGGACGTTCTGGTCCACACATAATGTGGCGGCGAACATGGCCGCCGAGTCGCGGTACCAGATATTACCGTCTTCGCTGACCACTCCGCCCTTTGCGATATGTTTCTTCCACTGTGCGGCGGTCATCTTGCTGCGCTTGACAGGGCGCCATGAGTCACCGCTTCCGTTGAAGGTCCCCGCGCCGGTGATGGCGATATTCTCAGCGTTGAAGGCGGAGATGGGTGATTGGCAGCGTTTGGTGTCCACGCCCTCGAAGGATGTGTCGTAGAGTGGATAGGCCTCCGGGTCGTCATCGAAGAGAACGAAGGTGTTCTTCTCGGTGTGGAGCCGCACATTGCTCAGCAAGGTCAGCGGACCGGTGTAATAAACGCCTCCGGGGATGAGAACGGTACCGCCTCCGGCTTGGTGGCAGTCGTCAATGGCCGACTGGATGACGGCAGTACTCAAGGCGTGGCCGGTGGGGTCAGCGCCGTAGTCGAGGACGTTGAATACGCGGTCAGGGAAGGAGGGGACCTTCACTTGTATGGGGAAGCATGCTGTCTGTGTGAGTCGGTCCACGTCGGTCTGACGGGTCTGTTGGTACGGTGAGGAGAGCGTACATGCGCTCATCAGGGCGGCCAGACTGAGGATAGGGAGGATGTTTTTCATCGTTGAGTAGGGGAGAATAGATTACGTATATAAATTGTCGGTATGATAAAACATCGCGAAATTACAAAAAAAAACGCACACCTACAAGTTTTTGTGCGTTTTTCTACATAAATTAACGGTTTTTCCACCCCGTGTGCTGTCCATCAACAAATGCAATTTACTGCCACACCCTCCCTCTCATTACACCTCTGAGACGGCCTTGACCCGCAAACTTTAATTATTTGCCTTGCACTTTTTGCACTTTCTGCACTTTCACCCATCTTAAACCACCTTAAACAATTTTAAACCACCTTCTACCACCTTCTACCACCTTCAAAGTGCAAATAGTGCAGAAAGTGCAAAGCGTTTTTCGCTTAATTGGGGCAAATCGCCCCTGTGTTTCGTTAGTGGTTCTTAGAGATTCTTAGTTGTCCTTAGTCATCCACCGAGGCCCGTCAGTGCCCTGACTAAGTCCCCCGGGAAAATACAGGTGCTCCCTGTACCTCTCTTCCGTAAAAAATTGCGTTCCTAAATGGATTTTATAGTTTTTCCACCCCGATGGTGTCAAATCTTCCGGTTTGAAATCTGCCTCAGAAAGAGGGGATGGCCATGACGGCTTGCTGGAACTGCTCGTTGGAGAGGTTGGAGCGGTTGCGGATGCGGGTCTTATAGGTATAGATGGTGTTGATGCTATAGTCCAGCACCGCAGCTATCTGCTCGTTGTTATCAATACCGAGTCGGATGAGTGCAAAGATACGAAGTTCGGTGTTGAGGAGCTCATTTTTGCCGAGTACGATTTGTTCTTCCGGACGCAGGAGGGCATTAAATTCTTGTACGAAATTGGGGAAGATGCGGAGGAATATCTGGTCGAACTGCTTATAGAAATTGCGCCGCTGGATATTGGCATCAATATATTGTGGCACGACGACGAGTTCTTCGGGGCGTTTCTCTTGTGCCTTTCTGCGGACATATCGCTGGTATTTCTCGAGTTTGCTAAAGAGGTCGGACTGCTGGCAGAAGGTGCTGCCGATATACTCTTCGCGTATGCGGTTGGCCTCCATGAGGCTGCGGTTGATTGTCTGGATAGTTTCCTTGGCTTTTCTCAGTGCATAGAGCCGGTTGATGAGCATGATGATAGCGAGCAGGAGCACTCCGAGCAGGATGTAGAGCATGATACTCAGGCGTGTGATGTCGCGGTTTTTGGCCTGAACGACGGCCAGTTGCGACTGCTCGATGATGGGGAGGATGCGGCTGATGCTCAGTTGGCGGTGGCGTGCGTTATAGCGTGTAGCATCATCGAGAGCGGCGTAGATATAGCGTGAGGCGTGGTCGAGGTCGCCGTGCCGATAGAGTATTTGTGCGACGATGCCCATGGCGACGGTCTCCTTGGTGCATGAGCGCAGGTCGCTCACGGCGGCCATGACCCAGTAGTGCTCACTGGTCGTTGTGTCTCCGAGGGTGTTGTAGAGTGCGGCCATCGAGGAATAGGCTATAGCACGCTGGTGCTCGGTAATGGTGCCGGCCTGGAGGGCTTTGACGAAGCGCTGTATAGCTCGTTCGTGCTCGCCGAGTTTGGCTGCGTACAGTCCGGCAGTGAGCCAATATAGGACGGTGTCGGATGTGGCGATGAGTGCGAGTGCGTGTTCGCTCATCTTGTGCCCCTCGGCCGTGTAGTTCTGGCTGAGCTGTCCGGAGACATAGTCGGCCATGTCGTAGAGGAGGCGTGCGTAGTTGGTATAGTAGTCGATGCGATTAGCGGTGTCCAGCTCTGCAGGGTTGAGCGAGAGGAAGATGTCGCTGCTCTCCTTGAACAATCCGGAAGAGAGGTTGAGGAAAGCTCGTCCTAACTGCACGCGCGCCAGGGCGTTGTTATCGCCGTGGCGGAGTGTCTCGTCGTAGAGTTGGTCCACATACCAATAGGCGGTGTCATAGGAGTAGGACTTGTACTCGTCGAAGAGACGCAGGAGCATGTCATAGTGGGAGATGTCCTGCTGTCTTATAGCATGGATGTTCTCCTGCTTCTGCGTTTCGTAGAGTGTTTTCCGCTCCAACTCCGAGTCCAATAGGAGGAGGTCCTGTTCCGTGAGGGCTTTAGCGCTCATTGCGGTCAGCAAGAGCATGAGGACGAGCAGGTTGTGCCGTTTCAGAAGATACATATCTTGTGTGCTTTTCCTTCTTCAAGAATGATATATACGCCTTGTGAGAGGGTGCCGGCGTCGGAGCGTGAGAAGCGTCGTCCGCAGGTGTCGTAGATGGCTGCTTCGGTGGCGCCGGATAGAATCTCGCTGATGCTCTGCGGTTGTTCAGGTGTGTCGGGCGGTTCGGGTGTGTCGGTGGGCGTACAATCGGCGGCTTGGGTCCAAGTCAAGCCGCGTGAAGTGGCATTCATGTCGGTATTCACATTTTGGAAGACGAGGTTGCAATATGTGGCACTACCGGCCATGTTACTGAATAAAATGCCATAGTTCGCGCCGTTTACATAGATGTTCTTCACTTCCATGTTCAGGCACTGATTGCCGTTGCTTCCGCTTCCAAGCAGGTAGAGGGCATGATTTCGGGCGTTGAAGACGCTGATATTATCCAATGTGACATTATAGATGGGGTAGTTGCGTGTGCCTCCGATATTGACTGCACCTTGTGCCGAGCCCCAGAAGTCGCCGCTGTTGCCACGTGTGCCGCCTTTGCAGCCGCAGTGTTGCACGGTCACATCGTGTATGTTGATACGTCCGTTCTGCGAGAATCCGGCTCCGGCGAAGTCGCTGTTAACCCGCAGACCGCTCTCTAAGGCATCTACAATGTATAAATGATGTGCAGTGTGCCCTTCTCCGCCGAAGATGCCGAGGGAGGATGCGCGCCAGTTGTTCTCTGCGGTGCAGTAGGCGAATGTGTGATTACGTGCGCGCAGACTCTGCGACCAGGAGGCGATATCGTCGTCACCATTGTTACGGAACGAGCAGTAGCGGATAGTATGTCCGTTTGTGTTGTGTGCGCAGTTAAAGCCGTCCGCATAGTTATTACGGAAGCGGCAGTGCTCTACCAACAGGTTGTTCGAACCACGATTTGCATAATCTGCAATCCACGCTCCACATTCGAAATGTTCCACCCAGCAGTTTCGTATCACACTGTTGCTTCCGAGTCCGCCGTTAAAGCCTTTGCCCACCTGATTAGCATCGTTGTTGTTATAGTAGCGTTTGTTATTGATAGTGTTGAGGTAGAGACCTTCGATGCGCAAGTTGCTGTTGTAGGATTCAATTCCTCGTTTGGAGTAGGTCGAGGAGTTGTCGGATGAGGCATTAAAATAGATTTCGGTGTACCACATGCCGGCTCCAATTAACTGCGTGCCGTCAGCATTCAGATAGATACGTTGGCCAGTCTCCCAGCGTCCTTCGGGGACATAGATGATTTTGCCTTGATTGGCATTGACAAAGTCGGCAATATCTCCCCCGGTGAACTGCACCTTGTTGCCGCTGAGGCTCTCGTAGGTGACCTTAGCGGGGACAGGTTCGAGTTCGACAAAGTCGATGGTGTAGGGGGTGCTGTTGTTATCGGTCTTGACGAGTCGGAGGGTCTCGCCTGAGTTGACCGCGCGTGAGAGGCGGATATGTGTCTCGTCGAAGCGCATGCGGACGACGTTGCCGGAGCCGGGTGTGACGGGTGTGTTGGTGGGGTAGTTACCGCCGTTAGTGGTGTATTGCCAAGCCCAGTAGCTATTGAGGTTGAGTGTCCCGACGTGGTCGTTTCCGGCATAGACGGCGAGTGTGCCGGTGGTGCCGGTGCCGTTGCTGTTATCCGGCAGTGAGAAGCGAATGGTGAGTCCGTCGCCGGGCTGGTTGACCACCCAGCTGACGTACTGGTTTTGCGCGGTCAGTTGCACGGCCTGCTGGTGGCTGGCTTCGGACTGAAGGTCGCGCTGGTCGTCAGAAGCGGGGAGGAAGGAGCCGTTAGTCGAGCAGAAGTCGGGTTCGGCCTCGTAGCGCTCGTAGGGGCGGTTGTAGTATCCGTGGTGTTGTGCATCGCTCGGGAAAGGATAGACATGGCTGCCCTCCACGGGTTCCGGGGTGGGGATGACGGGTTCGGGATCGGGATTGACGGGTGTGGAGCCGCTGTAGCAAGGCTCGTCGATGACGCATGGTACGGCATAGCCCGATTGGTCTATACCATAGATATTGGTTCCATAGTCAAGCGAAGTGAACGCGGGACACGCGTGCGTACCTGTATAAGGTGCGGTTTTGAAGAAGCAGTTCCCGTCGGGTAGGATGTCCTGCGAGGGGTTGATATACCAACCTGCTCCGGCGTTTTCGGCGGTATATTCGAATCCGAAAAGGTTGCTATAGACGATGAGTTGTGAGTTAGCCGTCAGGCTGAGATTCACTGCGGACAGTTGGCTGAGGTTGATTGTCTTGCCGTAGATATTGCCTTGGATATGGAAGAGGCGGTCTCCGTGGCGCACCTGTTGCCCTTGGTCGGTGCTGAAGTTGGTGGCGATACCGCGTGTGCCATTGGTGCCGGGTTGTGCGAGCCAAGTCTCCCATTGGGTACCGGTCACGTCAATGGCGAAGGTGAAGGTCTCGTCCGCCTCGAAGTCGTTGGAGGCGGCAAAGGAGTTGCTCTGACAGTTCCACCGGACGATATAGCATCCGTCTGTGCCGACAGGGTTGTTGAGCGTCTGTTGGGCGAATAGAGTTGTTGCAGCCAAAGTGGCCAGAATAAGCATGTACTTCTTCATAATATAGTTGTGCTATAGGGTTAAAATCAACTTGACGATGCAAAGGTACTATTTTTTTTCTTAACTGCAAAATTGCGGTCCCCGCAGGGGTGTTAAAAAGGGGTAATAAAGACCATTTTTCATTGTATAATCACTTGATATTTTCCCATGCATGTTGCATGGGTTATTATATTTTATATAATAATGCATATGGAAATAGGGCAAATTTGTCTATATTTTAACAATAAAGGTTTTGTATGTGCGTGGAAAGTAGTAACTTTGCATCGTTCAAACCAGTGAATAGGAGGCTATTCGGGGAGTTGGACACAACAGAATACTAACATTAAAATTTTACAATCATGAA
>JAFUUE010000019.1 GCA_017483945.1 Paludibacteraceae bacterium
ATCCAGAGCGGTATCATGAGCACCATCCACGCTTACACCGGCGACCAGATGATTCTCGACGGCCCGCAGCGCAAGGGTGACCTCCGCCGCAGCCGCGCAGGTGCGCAGAACATCGTTCCGAACAGCACGGGTGCTGCCAAGGCTATCGGTCTGGTTATCCCCGAACTGAACGGCAAGCTCATCGGTAGCGCACAGCGCGTTCCGACTCCCACCGGCTCGACCACTATTCTGGTGGCTGTCGTTAAGGGCAAAGACATCACCAAAGAGGGCATCAATGCTGCCATGAAGGCTGCTCAGACCGAGAGCTTCGGTTACACCGAGGACGAGATTGTTTCGAGCGACGTTATCGGCATGCGCTTCGGCTCTCTGTTCGACGCTACCCAGACCATGGTGGCTAAGATTGACGAGGACACCTATCAGGTACAGGTTGTCAGCTGGTACGACAATGAGAACAGCTACACCAGCCAGATGGTTCGCACCATCAAGTACTTGGCAGAACTCAAGTAATCACTAAGCACACGAATAGGGCTACCCATATGCGGTAGCCCTATTTTTATTTCGCGATTTGACATCCCGCCCTCCACTCTTCAAACGGCCGCTTGCGGCATTCCTATCCACCTCTACCCTATGGCACAAATACAAGACAACACCCCCGCCTACCGATTCATACGTAGTTACTTGGATATCCTGTTACGGTGTTCCTACAGACGCATGCGTTTTACGGGGCGCGAACGAATCCCCCGACAGGGGGCCGTCATCCTCTGCAGCAACCACACCAACGCCATGTGTGATGCGCTGATGCTGCTGCGCGCTGACGACCGCCAGAAGGTGTTTGTCGCCCGAGCCGACATGTTCCGCATCCCATGGCTTGCCAAGGTGTGCACATTCCTCAAGATTATGCCCATCTACCGCACGCGGGACGGTTTAGGAGAGGTGCGTCACAACGACGTCATCATGGACAAAGCGGTACAGATACTGGCCGACGGTGTGCCGTTCTGCATCTTCCCCGAGGGGACTCATCACGCATCAGACGGTCTGCTGCCACTCAACAAGGGCATCTTCCGCATTGCTATACAGGCAGCGGAGACACTGCCGGCGGACGTGCCGGTCTATATTGTCCCCATGGGTATCCGCTACCGCGACTGGTTCCACCTATGGGACGAGGTGGAGGTCGAGATAAGCGAGCCGATGGACATAAGGCACCTGCTCCGGGAGAAGGGTGAGGAGCAGACCCCAGCCCAACTCATCAACACCATGCGCGAAGCACTGACCGAGCGTCTGACGACGCTTGCCAAGCGCACTCCCCGTCCTGCGGTCAAGCACCGAGGGTTGAGATGGACACTGCTGGGTCTCACGGCTCCCCTCGCTGCCGCATGCGCCATGGCTACCCTGCCCATATGGGTAGGACGCCTGATTGTGAACAAGGTCGTAGAAGACGATGCGTTCCGCAACACGGTGCAGTACGGTCTGCAGGTACTGTTCTTTACGCTGACATTATGGACGGTCATCCCCTTCCACTGGATGCTGGAGGAGTGGCTATACCAAGTGCGCAGACTGCGCCCGCAAGCCTAAGAGCGCGGGGCTGCGAGGACTAACAGCAGAGGTATCTTCGGGGGATATCAGCGGGGGATATTGTCGTAGAATTCTTCCGGGCTATCGGACAGTTGCTCACGGTCGAGCAGCGTGCACCGCACGTGGTAGAAGCCGCAGTGATAGACACAGGCAGAGCCGATGACGGTGAACAGGTCACAGGCTAACATATCATCCAACGGCGTATAACTATCCTCGTGGTAGATATCGCCCTGTTTCTCCAAGTCTTCGGGGTCGTCGCACCCCTCCCACAACCGATCTACAAAGTCCGGTATATCTGTACCGGGCATATATATTCTGCCATTGCATGTGATGCAGAAGAAGTTAGAGTCCAGCAAGGTTGCTACTCCTATCGCGGCGCAGACTTTCCCGACGAAGTCCGTCACGGAGTCCGTATCATAGAACTCCGTCTGCGCCAAGTCTCCGTTGCGCAGGTTCTGCAGTTCGACGATATAACGGACGCGGCGTCTGTCCTGCGGCAGGCGCTCTATATCGGTTATGTTACAGGGTATCTTCATAGAGGAGAGACGGTTAGACAGCCAGCAAAACGGCGAGAAAGAGGTAGAGGAACGTGGAGAAGAGGAGCCCCTTGCAGAGTCGCCAGGACTCTGTGGTATAGAAGAGGAAGAGCATTGCCATGTCGGGGAAGGCCGCGAGGGAGACCAACTTAGTGGGCAATGTGCCGACAGCCCCCCACCCGAGCGTGCGGAGATAGGGGTACAAGTTCATGCGCTGGATATAGAGCAGCCCGAAGATAATCGGAACGATGAGCCCGAGGAGGATACCAATCCAGTATTTATCGAAGCGGCGCATGGGCGAAGTGGTTTGAAGTTGTTTGAAGTTGTTTCAAATTGTTTCAAATTGTTTAGAGTGGTTTAGAGTTGTTTATAGGCGGTCATGTCGATGGTGCATGGCTGGACGCTGATATAGGCATTGTCGATGGCCCACTGGTCCGTGTCATCGGCATCCGGCTCGTGGTTAACGAACTCACCGACAAGCCAATAGGCGGTATTACCGGCCACATCGGTGCGTTGTTCTATCTCGCGTTCCCAGTGGCCTTTGCACTGGCGCGTCCAACGGATACCCCGAATTGGTCCGACGGGCGCGTTGATATTATAGCAGACGCCGTAGGGTATATAGTCGTCGAGGATATGCCGTGTCAGTTCGGCGACATACGGTTCCATGAAGGAGAAATCGGCATCGGACTCATGTGTATTGATACTGAATCCGATAGCAGGTATGCCATGTTCGGCGGCAGTAAAGCATGCCCCCATCGTGCCGGAGTAGATGAGGTTGACGGAGGCGTTGCTGCCGTGGTTAATGCCACTGACGAGGAAATCAACGCGCTGTTTGTCACCCTTGTATAGGACATTAAGCGCCAGTTTGACACAGTCGGCCGGTGTGCCGTTGGTGAGGTAGATATCCACGTCGCGCGAGGCTTGCGGGTCATCCGCCAGCCGCCGGAGCGTCATAGGTCCGCCGACGGTGATGGCGCTGGACTGTGCGCTACGCGGTCCGTCGGGCGCAACGACGGTGACATGCCCGAACTGCGTCATAATGCGCACGAGGGTGCGTATGCCGCGGCTGCCCCATCCGTCGTCGTTGGTGATGAGTATTTCCATAGGTTTGTATGTGTGTTATGTATGCGTATTAGTCCCGCAAGCATCCGATGAGCATCCGATGAGCATCCGATGAGCACCCGATGCCGCTCCACGTCCGGGACGTGTTTAGAGCAGGGCGTGTACGCGTTGGATAATGTCCTGCGCGAGTTGGTCGGCGCGCTCGGCCGATGCGGCCTCGGAATAGATGCGGATGATGGGTTCGGTGTTGGACTTGCGCAGGTGCACCCACCCGTCGGGGAAGTCTATCTTGACGCCGTCGATGGTCGTGAGTGTGCAGTGGAGCGTGTCGGCCTGGGCGCGGTATGCCTGTTCGACGGCGCGGAGGAGTGCATCCACGTCGGCATCAGGAGTGAGGTCGATACGGTTCTTACTGATGATATATTCGGGGTAGGTGCGTCTCAGTTCGCTGACGGTGCAGGCTCGATGCGCCAGATGGCTGAGGAAGAGGGCTATACCGACGAGTGCATCGCGTCCGTAGTGGCTGGCGGGATAGATGACGCCGCCGTTGCCTTCGCCGCCGATGACGGCGTTGGTGCGTTTCATCTCGGTCACGACATTGACCTCACCTACCGCGGCCGCGTGGTACTCCCCGCCATGGAGGCATGTGACGTCGCGCAGTGCGCGTGTGGAGGAGAGGTTGCTGACGGTGTTGCCGGGCGTATGGGACAGCACATAATCGGCTACACTGACGAGCGTATATTCCTCGCCGAACATATCGCCGTTCTCGCATATGATAGCGAGTCGGTCCACGTCGGGGTCCACGACAAATCCGACATCAGCCTTGCCCTGACGCAGGAGTTCGCTTATCTGCGTGAGGTGCTGCGGCAGGGGCTCCGGGTTATGGGGGAAGTGGCCGTCGGGTGTGCAGTTGAGTTCGATTATATTGTCCACACCGAGTGCACGCAGGACAGCGGGGATGGCGATACCTCCGACGGAGTTGACGCAGTCGATGGCGACAGTGAAGTGCGCCTGCTCGATAGCCTTGCGGTCCACAAGGCTGAGCGCCAAGACGTTATCTATATGGTACGGAAGGTAGTCCTTGGTCGTGAGCGTACCGAGCCGGTCCACGTCGGCGAAGGTGAAGTCCTCCTGTTCGGCGATGGCGAGCACCCCTTTCCCCTCGGCGTCGGAGAGAAATTCTCCGCGTTCGTTGAGCAGTTTGAGTGCATTCCAGTGCTTGGGGTTATGGCTGGCGGTGAGGATGATACCTCCGGCGGCGTGCTCCCCCGTGACGGCAAGTTCGGTGGTGGGTGTGGTGGCGAGTCCGATATTGACGACGTTGTATCCCATGCCGAGGAGTGTACCGCAGACGAGGTGGCTCAGCATGGGCCCCGATATACGTGCGTCGCGTCCAACGACGATGGTGTTATTGTCAGGCATGGCCGCCCGGCGTTGTGTGGCATAAGCCGCAGTAAAGCGTACGATATCAACGGGATTGAGTCCCTCGCCTATTCGTCCGCCGATTGTTCCGCGGATGCCGGAAATGGATTTTACGAGCATATTTGTGTGGATTGAAGATTAGTGGGTTAGCGTTTGATGCGCATATAGAGGTCATATCCGTAGGGTGTGACGGATGTCTGTTCGGCGGAGAGTCCGAGCTTGCTGGGGCAGATGATTCTGCACTCGGAGCCGCTGTAGCGCATGAGTCCGACGGCGATATGCCAGGCGGTGCTGGCGTTGGTATAGTCCGTGAGGTAACGGAACTCAGTGGGCGACGGCGTGTCCATAGTGGTCCAGAAGGAGGCCGTGTCGGGGTGCTCGGTGAGGGTGTAGCGGCGATAGCGCATGATAATCATATCATTATCCGTCACCGGACTCAAGTGAACCGTGTCCGTGCCATTGATGGCGATGGTGTCACCTCGCCGGACGAGGTGGAAGAGGAAATTGTCGCGCAGGGGAACCTGATAGTAGTCTTTCTCGCCCCACTGATCGTCCTCCGGCAGTTCGTAGATGATGTTGATATGCTCTCGCTTGATGTAGTCGGCGATGAGTTGCTTCTCGTCCTGAAGTTGGGAGGAATAGCTGCTGGCGGAGTTGCATGCCGTCAGCGAGAAGAGGAGACATGCGGCGAGTGCCGACAGGAGTGTGATAGGTTGATATTTCATTGATTTGCAGTATTATCTGGTTAATCCAATACGGAAAAGCACGTTCTCGTAGGGAGGCACGGCGTCGTATCCCTGTACGCCATAGGCGGTGTACCACGGTGCGGCGACGAGTGCGCTGTCGCCATCGTGCATGAGCGCCACGACGGTCTCCACGGCATCGGGCAGGGTCTTGCGCCCGATGAGGCAGCGGAGTTGCCGGTCCGCGAGGAGTGTCCCGTCGAGCCGGCGCACCTGCAGGTGTATGTTCCAACGCTCGTCCTGCCGGGGTGTGACACCTCCCTGCGCGGGCAGCGGCTTCTGCAGCCACACACCGTCCTCAATCTGGACGAACTCCGCGGGCTGCTGCCGTACCCACCGGACCAGTTCAGTGTCAGCGGCGTCGGCCAGATGGCGGTTGATGTCCATGAGGGCGAGCAGGGCGCTGTCCACCTTAGGCGGGTCGGAGGGCCGTGAGGGACGTTGCGGGGCCGTGCGGCGACACGCGCATAGGAGCGTCATGCAGAGCACCAGGAGGGCTATATGGGCACTATTTCTGCTCATGCGAAGCGGTCATCTTGCGTTTATACTCGGTGGGGGTGACGCCGTAGGTGTTCTTGAAGCACTTGGAGAAATAGCGCGAGTCGTTCATGCCGACCATGTAGGTCACTTCGGCGATGTTGTACGTCCCCTGCTCGAGGAGTTGTGCCGCACGCTTGATACGCATCTCCCGTATGAACTCGACGGGGCTGAGGCCGGTGAGACCCTTGAGTTTATTGAAGAAGACGGTCCGTCCCATATGCATAGCGTCCACCAGTTCGTCCACGGTGAGCTCGTTGTTATCCATCTGTTCCTCCATGACATTGAGCAACTTAGCGAGGAACGTATCGTTGGGCAGTCCCTCTTCGGAGCGCGGTATCTCCAGCCGCAGCAGCCGTTCGCGGTAGGCGCTCTCGAGGTCGGTGCGCATCTTCAGTATATTCTTCACACGTGCACGCAGGTACTCGGGCTCAAAGGGCTTGGTCACGTAGTCGTCGGCTCCCTGCTCGAGTGCCTGCAGACGGCTCTCGATAGCGGACTTAGCCGTGAGGAGGATGATGGGGATATAGTTGTAGTTGGGGTGCGTCTTGATGGCCTTAGTCAGTTCGAGTCCGTCCATGTTAGGCATCATCAAGTCGCTGACAATCAGGTCAGGCACTTCTTTCTCGATGAGGGAGAGTGCCTCCTTGCCGTCGGCAGCGGTGAGCACCTCATAGTCGGCACTGAGCAGGGTGCGGAGGAAATGGCGCATGTCGTCATTATCCTCCACGACGAGTACGCGTCGGCTCTTGCGCTCAGCGGTCTGCTCCTCCAGTTCGGCTATGGGGCTGTTGCCCGTGAGCGAGGCCGAGCCGGTCTGGTCGTCCACGATGATGTCAGCCTCGTTGCCGAAATGCTCCTTGCCGGTCTTGAACATGACGGTGAAAGTGGTGCCTTGGCCGACGACGCTCTCGACCTCTATATAGCCGTGGTGCAGGTCCACCAGTTCCTTGACCAGGTTGAGCCCGATGCCTGTGCCGGGCGTGGCGCTGTCGTTGCGGACCTCGTTATGGCTGGAGAAACGTTCGAAGAGGACGGAGCGTTTCTCATGGGGTATGCCGACGCCCTCGTCCTGCACGCTGAGCAGCACGAAGTCGGGCTTCTCGTCGATGCGCACGGTGATGCTCTTGCCGGCTGGCGTGAACTTGAAGGCGTTGCTGAGCAGGTTATACAGGATGGTGTCCACGCGCTCACGGTCCACCCACACGACGCCCTTCTGGGCATGGTTCTCCACGTGGAAAGTGATGTGCTTGTCGTAGGCCTCCTTGTTGAAGTTGGCGGCCGTCTCGCTCACCAGGTCGCTGAGGAGCGTGCGGCGGATGCGCAGACGCATCTTGCGGTTCTGTATCTTGCGGAAGTCCAGTAACTGATTGACCATGCGCAGCATACGGTTGCTGTTGCTGCGCACTATCTCCAGCTGGTCGCGCACGGCCGGGGTTATCTTCTCGGTCTGGAGGATATTCTCCACGGGGCCGCTGATGAGGGTGAGGGGGGTGCGCAGCTCGTGGCTGATGTTGGTGAAGAAGCGGAGCTTGATGTCGGTCACTTTCTGCTCGACCTCCAGTTCCTGATGGAGCTGCTCGTAGGAGCGCAGCAGGCGGAAAGCTATATAGACGGCTCCGGCCAGCAACAGCAGGTAGAAGAGTATGGCCAGCGGGCTGAACCATGGGTTACGGCGGACATGCACGGCCAGCGAGCACTCGTTGTCCACCCACAGCCCCTCGCGGTTGGTGGAGCGGACGCGGAAGGTATAGGTGCCGTGACGCAGGTTGGCGTAGATGATATGCCGCTGCCCCTCGACATAGTGCCAGTCGTTATCCACGCCCTCCAGCATGCAGGCGTATTGGATGCGGTCGGGAGCGGTGAACTCCAGTGCGGCGAAGTCCACGGCGAAAGTACTCTGGTCGTAGTCCAGCGTCATGGGGCCGACAGGGTGCGGTTGCCCGTCTGCGTAGCAGCGGGTGATATAGAGCGGCGGCACCTCGTCCAGGCTGGTCACGCGGCGGGGCGACATCTTGCAGTAGCCGTTGGAGTAAGCGAAATAGAGGGTGCCGTCCGCCGCGCACAGGGCCTTGGCCTCGGTGAAGTAGGCGCCGGGATCACTCTCCAGGGCGCTGAAATAGCGATAGGTGAGGTCGGACGGGTTGAGGCAGGTGATGCCGGTCTCGGAGGTGTACCACAGTTGTTCGCCGTCGGTGGTCATGCTCAGTAGGATGTCGGCATTGGTCGGCACGGGGGTGATGACCAGCGAGTCGGTGCGGCAGGTGTTGACGCGTGCCAGTCCGCTGCCGAAGGAGCCGACCCATAGCGTCGTGTCTGTCAGGCACAGGCACCGCACATCGCCGTAGTCGGCGAAGTCCTCGCGGCCGGTGCGCAGGTCGGCGCGCAGCAGTCCGGAGGTGGTGGCGGCCCAGAGAGTGTGCCCGTCCAGAAGGATAGCACGCACGTTACGCCCGCTGCCGATGACGGCCTGAGGCCGCATAGCGCGCCCTTCGGGGCGCAGCACGTTGATGCCGCCGCCGTAGGTGGCGACGTAGAGCATGCCCGCGCTGTCCTGCAGCATGTCATAGACATCGGGGCAGTTCAGCGGATAGGCATCCGGGGCGGCCGGTGCTCCCTGCCGCAGCACACCATGTCCCTTGGTGCCGATGAGCAGGCCGTCCGCCGTGGGCAGCAGGCTGTATATACGGCGGTTGTCCCGTCGCTCGACAATCAGCCGCCCGTCGGCTGTCTGGCATAGGGCGCGCACCTCACCGCTGACGCCCGGCTCGCGCATGTCGTGCAGACAGTAGGGACGCGGGGTCATGTCGATGCAGTCCACCCCCTTGTCGTACGTCGAGAGCCAGAGGCGCCCGTTATGGTCGATATAGGCCGTATGTATCATGTTGGACACGCGCCCGAAGAAGGGGGACACCAGTTCGTCCCGCTCGGGGTCGTAGTAGCCGAATCCGCCGCCCGTAGGGTTGACCCACACACGCCCCTGCCGGTCCTCCAGAAGGAGGAAATTACGCCGCAGCTGCCCCTCATAACGGCTGTCCAGCACCGGCTGCAGCCGTCGCCACTGTCCGTCGCGGCAACGCGCTATGCCCGGACGGTCGTCCACGCGCCACACGATGCCGTTATGGTCGATGGCGATGCTGTCCTCGCGCGGCGCCAGGGCGGTCTGCACATCTGCGGGCAGGCTGTCACCGCTCACAGAGGTGACGGTCTGACGCTCGCTGTCCAACCGGTAAAAACGGTCGTCATACGTGCGCCACCACAGCTGCTGCGAGTCGTCCTCGTAGATAGCATCCACGCGGTTATTGACGGCAGTGTTGGGCGCGTCCTGACGCGCCTTGAACACCGTGAAAGTATAGCCGTCCAGACGGTTCAGGCCGTCCCATGTGCCGAACCACATATAGCCCTGCCTGTCCTGCAGGATAGACATGACGGTGTTCTGACTCAGACCGTTCTCCACACCGTAGTGCGTGACGGTCAGACGGTCCGCTGTATTCGGCAACTGCCCCGCTGCCGACAGGGGCAGCAGGAGCAGCAGCAGACGGGCCATATGGCGGCATAATCGGTTCATAGGCGTAAGTGCAAGTATCAAGCGTTCTGTGCCAGGTGGAGCAGGTACTGTCCGTAGGCGGTCTTCATCTCGGCGCCGAGGTCATGCAGTTGCTGCGTGCTTATCCAGCCGTTGTGCCAGGCTATCTCCTCGATACAGCTGACGTAGAAGCCCTGCCGGTTCTGGATAGTGGCGATGAAGTTACCCGCCTCCAGCAGGCTGTCACAGTTGCCCGTGTCGAGCCATGCGAAGCCGCGTGTGAAGAGCTTCACCTGCAGCGTGCCTTCCGCCAGATAGACCTTGTTCAGGTCGGTTATCTCGTATTCGCCACGCGCACTGGGCTTCAGCCGGGCCGCCTTGTCGCAGACGGTGCTGTCGTAGAAATAGAGTCCCGGCACGGCGTAGTTGCTCTTCGGCTGGGCAGGTTTCTCCTCCAGCGAGAGCACACGGAGCGTCGCGTCGTCCTGTCCCGCCTGCTCGAACTCGACCACGCCGTAGGCACGCGGGTCGCGCACCTCGTAGCCGAAGATGCAGGCGCCGCGCTTGCCGTCCGTCACCGACGCCACCGCCTCGCGCAACATGCGGCCGAAGCCCATGCCGTAGAACAGGTTGTCCCCCAGTATCAGACAGCCCGGCTCACCGGCGAGGAACTCGCGACCCAGCACAAAAGCCTGTGCCAGACCGTTCGGCACCTCCTGCACCTTATACTCCAGGCGCATACCCAGACGGCTCCCGTCGCCCAGCAAGTCGCGGAACATCGGCAGGTCACGGGGAGTCGAGATGACCAGCACCTCACGGATACCCGCCATCATCAGCGCCGACAACGGGTAGTAAATCATAGGCTTGTCATAGACAGGCATTATCTGCTTGCTGATAGCCTTGCTGAGGGGATAAAGGCGGGTGGCACTGCCGCCCGCAAGAATGATTCCTTTCATAATCGTATCTGTCGTTTTGTGCTATGTGGAGTAGCACGTATGGTCTCTACTTGTTTATTCTATCACTCTGCACCTCGTCGCGTTCTTCCATCTTCTCATACTCATGCCCGCAATGGTCGCATCGTAGATGCATGAGAGCGGTGTAATGATACCGGATATTATGGTAGTGCTTGTGTGTGGTTTCACTGACTGTTACGTCTCCCCGTTTGGTTTCCTCCCATTCTTCCGAGTCCCATTCTTTGACTTTCTTCCAGTTCAGTTGCTCTTCCTCCTTGCAATAAATCTCTCCGTACGACCCGCATTGGGTGCAGTAGTCGTCCTCAGGGATATTGATGGCGAACACCCACGCCATGCCGGCGGAGATGAAGGCACCTAATGCCGCCACGAGTATGCTGATGCCGAGGCCCGCTATATCCGTAATACCGATATTCAATAGTGCGGTAGCGCATCCGACGCCAAAACCGATGAAGAGCGTCCAGCGAAGCAACCGCTTTAGGAACGCATCTTTCTTGGCGCGGCTGTCGTCAAATCGGAAGAACAAAGCACCGTATGCTATAGGTGCTGCCATGCCGCCGATAAAGAGTGACATAGCGAAGGCGTCGCCCGCCGACAAGGAGCTGAAGAGCGTAAAGAAGGACACCACGATGACCAACGCCGCGCGGATGAGTTTCTTGCGATTAGTGCGGAAGCGCCGGATAGCCAGATAGGCGATGCCTGCCCATATCACGAAATAGGCCAGCAGGATGGCTGCCCCTATCTCGTTCAGTATTTTCCATAAAAGTTCCATAGAGCGTATCTTGTTGGGGTTTAGAATTATGTATAGAGGTTAGGTGGGTTATAAACAGCAGAGCACCTCCCTCTCTCCGTCCCCGCGGGGAAGATTGAGGGAGGTGCAGGATTCTTATATACCGAGCGACTCCCGGATAGCCGGCACGCGTGCCTCAGCCTCCGCGGTGCAACGCTCGTAGTCTGCACCGGTGAACGGCTTGCCCGAAGCGACGGGGATCTCGAAGTAGAACTTGATTTTCGGCTCGGTGCCCGACGGACGGACGCTCACCTTGAGACCGCCTTCGGTGAAGTACTGCAGCACGTTGCTTGTGGCGTTCAGCGGCATCTCGATAGCCGACTCCACGCACTTGCCGTCCGTGATGTCATACTGACGCAGCGTCTTGAAGTCCTTGATGCGCACCACTTTCTCGCCGGCGATGACCTGCGGCGGGTTCTCGCGGTAGTTCTTCATCATGGCCTGTATCTCTTCGGCGCCGCTCTTGCCCGGACGGACAACGTTGATGGTCGTCTCGCGCTGGAAGCCGTAGTCCTCGTATATCTTCAGCAGGTAGTCATACAGCGTCATGCCGTTGTCCTTGGCGTAGGCGGCTATCTCGCAGATGAGGCAGATGGCCGAAGGCGAGCACTTGTCGCGCACTGCATCGTAGGGCAGGAAGCCGAAGCTCTCCTCGCCGCCGCCGATATATTTGCGCTTGCCTTCCCACATGCGGATGCGGTTGGCAATCCACTTGAAGCCCGTGTATTCGTCCGTCAGGGTCACGCCCTGCGCATCGGCTATCTTGCGGATGAGTTCGCTCGTCACGATGGTCTTGACGATGAACATGTCGTCACGCATCTTGCCCAGACGCTTCATGTTGTTGATGATGTAGTAGTGGAACATGATGTTGGTCTGGTTGCCGTTGATGATGACCCACTCACCCTTGTCGTTGCGGCATACGATGGCGATACGGTCGGCATCGGGGTCGCTGGCGATGACCAGGTCGGCGCCCAGCTTGGTGCCGAGGTTCATACCCATCGTCATAGCCTCCGCGTTCTCGGGGTTGGGGCTGACCACGGTCGGGAAGTTGCCGTCGATGACCATCTGCTCCGGCACGACGTGGATGTTCTGGAAGCCCCAGCTGCGCAGGCACATCGGCACTATCTGGCGGCCGGCACCATGCATCGGCGTATAGACGATGTTCAGGTCTTTCTGTCGCAGTATCGTCTCCTGGTCAATCATGACGTCCTTGACGGCCATCATGTAGTCATAGTCCATCTCGCCGCCGATAATCTCAATGAGGTCCTTGTTACCCTCCCAACGCACATCCTCCATGCGCACTTTGTTCACCTCGTCGATGATGCCCTGGTCGTGCGGCTGCAGCACCTGGCTGCCGTCCTCCCAGTAGGCCTTGTAGCCGTTGTACTCCTTGGGGTTATGGCTGGCCGTCACGTTCACACCGCCCTGGCAGTGCAGATGACGGATGGCAAAACTGATTTCCGGCGTCGGACGAAGGCTCTCGAACAGATACACCTTGATGCCGTTGGCGCTGAACACGTCGGCCACGGTCTCAGCGAACAGACGCCCGTTGTTGCGGCAGTCATGACCTACAGCCACGGCCACCTGACCGTTCTGCACATGCTCGAAGCCGCCTTCGCGCTGCACCTTCAGCAGGTAGTTGGCATAGCCCTGCGTGGCCTGCGCCACGATATACTTGTTCATGCGGTTCGTACCCGGGCCCATGATGCCGCGCAGACCGCCCGTACCGAACTCCAAGGTGCGGTAGAAACTGTCGATGAGTTCGGTCTTGTCCTCCGCCTCCATCATGGCTTTCACTTGTGCGCGTGTCTGCGCGTCAAAAGGCTCGCGTGTCCATACCTCGGCCACGGCCATCACTTTCTGTAGTTCTTCGTTCATAGTATTGATTATTTTAGTGGATTGATGTCGATATTCTATTGGATAGATGTCGATTCTAAGAGCGTCTATCTCCTATGGAAAAGCGATTCTAAGAGCGTCTATCTCCTATGGAAAAGGCACGCCTCGGTGTTGTTAGCGTACAAAGGTACAACAAAAATCGGACATACGCAATAGTCGAATGCATTTTTTGTGTAGCGATGCCCCCTC
>JAFUUE010000020.1 GCA_017483945.1 Paludibacteraceae bacterium
CCGGATACGATTCGGCGTAATGGAAGAACGGGGACGGAAAGGCACGGAAGGGCAGGGGAGGACGCGTATAGAGACGCGCTCGCGGGCGAGCCGCCCGCGTCCCAGATTGGGCGAAGGCGGCTCAGAGAGCCGTGCCGGATACGATCCGGCGTAATGGAAGAAAGGGGACGGAAAGGCCCGGAATGGCACGGAAGGGCAGGGGGAAGGACGCGTATAGAGACGCGCTCGCGGGCGAGCCGCCCGCGTCCCAGATTGGGCGAAGGCGGCTCAGAGAGCCGTGTCGGATACGATCCGGCGTAATGGAAGAAAGGGGAGAGGGAAAAGCGGCGGGGAAGGGGGATACAGGAAGGGGGATATCAAGAGAAAATATGCAGAAAAAGAGAGGAAGTGTTGCGTATGTGCATTTTTTTTTGTACTTTTACGGACGATTTGGCGCATCTGCGGGCAAGAGAACAAAGCACCATCAAGCACCAACAAGCACCAAGAGGGTAAAGCGCCAAGAGAACAAAACACCAAGAGAGCAAAGCGCAGAGAGAACGAACAGAGAGAGAACGAACAGGGAACAATGAAGACAGAGAAAGAGAAGATGCTGGCGGGGGAGTTGTACAACGCCAACGATGAGGAACTGAAGGCTGAACTGAATGTCGTTAAGACGCTGTGTCAGCAGTATAACAATCTGCCTCCCACGGATTTGGAGGCGCGGAGTGCACTGCTGCAGCGGTTGCTTGGTACGGCCGACGAGGACACGTTCGTCAACCAGCCGTTCTACTGCGACTACGGGCGGCATATCCACGTGGGCAAGCGGTTCTTTGCCAATTTCCACCTGACAATCCTGGACGAGGCGTTTGTGCGTTTCGGGGACGACTGTTTCCTGGGCCCGAACGTGAGCATCTATACCGCCTGCCACAGCACTGACCCGGTGCAGCGCAACACACGCGAGGAGTGGGCGAAGCCGGTGACGGTGGGTAACAACGTGTGGATAGGCGGCAGCGTGACTATCCTGGCCGGTGTGACCATCGGCGACAACTGCACCATCGGGGCCGGTGCGGTGGTCACGCACGACATCCCCGCCAATAGCGTCGCTGCGGGTGTGCCGGCGCGAGTGATAAAGAGACTATGACGGATGTCGGCGGGTTAACACGAATAGGTTGATACGGTTATGGCGCAGAAGATACAGAAGACGAACGTGTGCCGGCTGCTGGATGCGGCGGGGATAACGTATGAGACGGTGGAGTATGCCGTGGATGAGTCGGACCTGAGCGCGACGCATGTGGCGGCGCAGTTGGGCGAGGACATTGACACGGTCTTCAAGACAATCGTGCTGGAGGGAGACAAGACGAAGCATTTCGTCTGTGTGGTGCCGGGGGCGTGCGAGGTGGACCTGAAGAAAGCGGCGCGGGCCAGCGGCAACAAGTCGTGTAAGCCCATCCCGCAGAAGGAGTTGCTGCCGCTCACCGGCTATATCCGCGGCGGCTGTTGCCCGATAGGTATGCGGAAACCGTTCCCGTCGTATATCGACGAGACCTGTCTGCTACATGAGCGTATCTATGTGTCTGCCGGTCAGCGCGGTATGCAGATTCGTCTGGCGCCGCAAGACCTGATTGACTACGTGCCGCTGGAAGTGAGTGACTTGATATGACCGGTGAGGGGATACTCTTATTTATTGTCCGGGGGATGGGCGGAGGTAGTGTCGACCGTCGGTCGACCGTCGGCCGACCGTCGGCGGAGGTACGGGCCGCGTCACGTTCGGCATGGGGAGCGGGGAGAGAAAGAACCGACGCCGAGGGAGGCCTCGGCGTCGGCGGCAGTGATACAGTCAATCAGCCGGTTAAGAGGCTGGCGGATTAGGCGAGGAATTGGCAGAGGGCGCGGGCGGAGGCGCCGGTGAGGAAGCGCACGTCGGTGATGGGGTTGTAGAGCAGGGAGGAGAACTGCGAGAGTCGTATGGCGACGAACTGCAGGTCCTCGGAGAAGGCTGTCTCCAGGCGGAGGTTGCCGTTTTGGGTACTCCGGGGCCGGTCGGTGCGTGCGGCGAGTCGGGTGAGTGCGTCCTCGCTGCAGGCGAACAGGTTCTTGATGTCGGCACTCTGCTGCGGTCCGTAGTAGTGGTCGCGGAAGCGCAGTTTGCTGCCGGTGGGTTTATAGACGAGGTCGGTGATGAGTCCGAGGAAACGTTTGCGGGGCTCGATGTCAGTATGTTGTGCTACAAGTGCTTGCAGCGTGCTATTTTCATTTTCCATAAGTTGTATATATTGAATAAGTTAATAAAGAGAATGTCCATACGCGGGATGCGGCGCATAGACGGTGATGAGGTGGTCCCGCACGGTTGCGGGAGCTGGGGAGAGGTCGGCTAACAGAGGATGCGCCGGAGTGCGAAGATATAGTATGCACTGCCGGTGGCCGTTGCGAACGGTCCGGTCTCGCGGCGGGGTATGCCGTGATAGGTGGTCAGGTAGGACTGGCAGCGGCGGAGCATATGACGCAGGAACGCGGTGCGTGTGCGGTTCTTATTGACCGGTACGCGGGACTGACCGACGGAGAACTGTGTGGGCGTGGGCGAGCTGAAGGTGCTGCCGCTGAGTGTGATGAGTGACTCGCCCTGAAGGCCGAGCCATGTGTGCGTGTCCGCGGGGCGCAGAGCGTAGGCGGACGACTCCTGCGGGGCAGGGCCGTCGTTGGTGTACCGGGCGCCGCCTGTCGCCGAGAAAGCAGGCAGGCAGACGTGGAGGAGCAGCAGGAGTATGTAGCACCAGCGTGTCATGGTCGGTCGTATTGACAATGCAAAGGTACTGCTTTTTTTCGACATGGGCAAGTCATTGTGCAATAAAATAACCGTATGTTCTTGCATATGTCGCATCTTTTTTGTACCTTTGCGGTCACGCATACACGTACACGAAGAAGGAGACGTACTAAGGACGTTGTTTTTTACATTGGAAACTCTTTTTGTTTTTACGCCCTTGTCCGCCCGCGTCCGGGTCGTAAGACACGGAGGTGCCGATGATGTCCTGCGCCTTGTGGCGCAATCGCGGGCGAGCCGCCCGCGTCCCAGGTGGGCGCGGGCTTAATGTGTGGCGGCGTTGGGGGATTACGTGCGTTTGGGATTAGGGGCGGAGGGGTTGGCCGGTGAGGGTGTAGGCGTGACCTTGGCGGAAGATGAGTATTCTGCCGTTCAAGAGAACCTTGCTATTCGGACATATACCATTTGGGCATGTACCATTGGGGCATGTACTATTTGGACATGTACTATTTACCATTGGGTTGTTGAGGTCTGTGGGGGTGTCGGGCGGTGTGGCGGCATTCTCGTCCGTGAGTGTGCAGAAGTTGCCATCCAGCGACTGCAGTGTCTGTCCGTCGGCATCCTCTGCGGAGAGGGTGTACCAGTACTGCGTGGCGGATTGCAGGCCCTCGAGGGTGTAGAAGAACATGCGCGGAGCGTCATCTTGTTCGCCGGCAGAGATGCGTGCAATACCGGGTTCGCCGGCAGGGGTGCGCGCCGGGGCGTGAGAGATAAAATGCAGTCCGGTGACCACACCGTCGCGGTCGAAGGTGACATAGCAGACCTCTTCGGTCTTGGCACTATCGGCAAAGACATGCAGCGTGTAGGTCTCCGCGTCGGGGACTGACTCCCAGTGCAGCAGGGCGTCGTTTGCGCCCTCCATCACAGGGAAGAGTTCGCTGCCGTCATGGGGCTGTACGAGCCGCACCGCCTTGCCGACATAGCGGTTGTCCAATAGGTTAGCCGGCGTACCATAGACACTATAGTAGTAGGCTCCATTGGTTCCGTTCGGTGTGGCAGTCCAGTAGCGTGCTGTTTGCGTGGCATAGACGGCGGTGCAGTACTCCTGTCTCTGCCAGTACATAGAGCGCTCGTAGGTGATGGGGAGGAAGACCGCTCCGGCCATCTCCATGCGTATCCACTCGTCGGCGGTGTAGGTGTTGGGCGCCAAGGCGGAGTCGGTGCTGTTGGAGGGTCGGAAATGCAGTCCGGCGGGGATGACCCAGTTCACGGGCAGCAGGATAGAGCCGTTCACGCCGTTCACGGAGCCGTTGGCATAATGCTCAGCCGCATTCGCACGGCCGTGATAGAGATAGTCCCACTCGTTGCTGTTGAGCGTCCGCCACCGGTTACGGGCGTTTCCGCCGTTGGCGATGGTATTATTGCCCCACTCGTTGTAGGAGCCGTAGTTGCTGTTGTCGGTCGTGCTGGTCGTCGGGTTATTGCCGGTTCCCCAACCGAAGAGGTCGAGCCATCCGTCGTAGGTCCATGCCCAGCCGCCGGAGGTGTACTGGTAGCTGCGGATGCGCGAGTTGGGTGTGCCGACGAAGTCCCACTGGTTGTCGGCGAAGCACCATGTGGCGGTGCTCGGTTGGTAACGGAGGTTGCCTCGGGAGAAGGCGACGGTGTCCGTGGCACTGACGGCGAAGCGTCCGCGCAGGGCGCCTTCCGCGGCGTAGGTGCTGACTGTAGAGAGCAAGAGAGCGGTCAATAGACAGAACAGATTCTTTCGCATAAGAGTATGATTTGGGGATTAGCGGATAGGTCGGCCCATGGTGTCGAACAGCCGACCCCGGTAGCGTATATATAGGCGGCCGTCCAAGAGGCATTTACCATCTGGACATGTACCATTTACCATTGGGTTGTCGAGTGTGCCGGGTGTGTGTGCTTCAGGGTCGGCAGGTATGATGGGCGGAGTGGGGATTACTTCGTCTCCTCCTCCGTGGACGACGCCTGGGTAGCCGGTGGTGGCGAAGTCGCCTATGTAAACATGCAGGGGCGTGCCGTCGGCGTCGAGCACGGAGAGGACGTAGTTATAGCGCGACGCCTCGTCGAGGCCGGTGACCATAAAAGAGAGGGTGTAGGGCTGAGAGCTGTCGGCCGTGTTCTGTTGCGGCATCCGTCTGCCGGGGGCGGCAAAGTTGATGGCCAGGAGTTGTCCGCGGTTGCCGAGTGTGAGCCGGCAGAAGACGGTGCCATCCTTGTAGATGTCTATCTGATACGAGTGGGCGGCGGAGTCTGTCGGCCATGTGAAGTCCGCTGTTGTCTCGGCGGGTTCGACGGTGACGGTGCGCTGAATCATGGCAGAGTCCGGTGTGTCGTTCATGCGAAACCGTCCCCAGTAGGGGTGTTCGCGGTATAGTTTCCGGCTGTCCGGCAGGACGGAGAGCAGCGCGCTGTCAGGTATGTCCGCCAGTGTGCCTTCGGAGACAGCAGGCGGTGTGGCCGCCCAGACGGTTATATGCGTTACGGCACTATCACCCTTGAAGGCGTTGTCGCCAATGAGCACAACGTTCTTGCCTATAGACAGTTCCGTGAGCGCCGACCAATTCTCAAACGCATTCGTGCCGATGGATATGACTTTGTCGGGAATGATGAGTGTGTCCTGAAGCTTGATGCCGCTAAACGCACTGCCGCCAATCATGGTAAGTTCTTTCGGCAGGACAACCGAGTCCAACGCGGGGCATCCGGCAAAGGCATTATCGCCGATGGTTGTTATGCTGTCAGGCAGATGGACGCGTGCGAGGGAGCTACAGCCGTTGAAGACGGATGAACTGACGGCCGTCATCCTCTCAGGCAGAACGATTTGCGTGATTTTCGTACACCCTTTGAAGGCCTCCTGGTGAATCGCCGTCAGTGTGGAAGGCAGGATGACGGTATCCAAACTGTTGTTGGAAGCAAACGCTCCTGCACCGATATATTGGCAGCCTTCGGGGAGCACCACTTTCTTCATGCGCACCTGCTGGCATAGTTTGGCCGGCACAAACTCCACATCCGGACCGAAGATAAAATCCCCGTTCCAATAATCATACAGATTATAGAATACGGACGATGAGGCAGGCGGGTTCTTGGCATTCCATACAATAACGGGGTTGTTATGAATGCACCAGGAAATCTGTTTGCCGGAGCGGAAGGTGGCAGGGAAGAAGAGCGTGTCGCGGAGCGGAATAGTAGCCACGCTGTTCTGGTCGTATTCCGCGCGATTGGGCTCGCCGTCAAAGATACTGCCGTCAATCTCCTCCAGACAATCCGACCAGCGGACGGAAGTCAGTCTATAGCAGTTCATGAACGCCATCTGACCAATGTATTTGACACCTTTCCCGAGGTCGCACTTGACCATCGTTGTGCAGTTCTCGAAGGCATACGGCCCGACGGTGTCAATGGAGTTGGGCAACGTAATCTGCTTGAGGGCGTAGCATTCGGCAAAAGCATATTGGGGCAGTCGGGTGACTCCTGCGGGGATATCGCAAGCGGTGAGGTTCCACCAGTCGCGGAAGACTCCGTTGGGCAGTTTGGTCAGCCCCTCCGGCAGACTGATGGTCTTGGCGGAGTTGTAGGGGTAATAGGTCTTGTAACTCGTTGACCAGGAAGAGGCTTGTATCACCTGTTTGTTCCACCAGAGGCTGTCCGCGATGTTCTTTAGTTCGCCGTAGCCTTCGATGGCCATGTGTGCTGTCTCGGTGTCATACGACCAAGTCAGGTGCTCGCCGCACACGCCTGTATAGACGGTGGCGCGGAGGGGAAAGAGAGCCGTCATCAACGCGGCTGCGGTCAGGAGGAAGAGGTGCTTTTTCATATCAGAGAGTCGTGTGTAGCCCAAGGCCGGGCAAATTTACTATATTTTTGCGATATATGCAAGTCAAAAGATACCATAGCAGTGACATAGATCCGTATTCCGTTTGGCGGGGTCATAGGGGGCGATACGGTAGGCGAGTTTGAGTCCGAGGTCGAAAGGGCAATAGTCCGTGACCAGTTGTTGTCCCGCGCGCCGGGCCGTTACGACGGTGGTCATGAGTCGTCGGAGCGGGAATCCGTCCCGCGTGTCGGAGAGCATGAGCAGGGAGGGGCGGTCCGAGGGGAGACAGACGGTGCGTGTGAGAGCATAGTCCGCGTAAAGCCCCACCGAGATATAAGAGCGAGAGCGGCGGGCGGTGTGGACAAGGATGTCATAACTCACTTCGGCGGACAGCCACCACCGGATGGTGCGCGACGGTTGTGTCCCGTCTTGCTGCTCTCGGAAGTGGCGGGATGCCGCGAGCGGGAAGGACTCCAGGACGCGGTTGTCCTGCAGGGGGTAATAGACGGACAGCTCTGCATCCTCGGCAGTCTCTTGCCAAGCGGAGCTGAGCGGCAGGACGGGCATCGGCCCCAAGTACAGGTTCAGGTGGCGCCACGAGACAGCCACCTGCAGCGGCAGGGCCACGGACCACACCGTATAATGCTCGTGCAGATAGCCGATGGTATAGTCCACCTGCATCGGGGCGTTCTCGACGTCGATGGTGGTATAGCTGTCGGTGTAGCCGACCTTGGCGAACCCGGCCCGGTGGCGGTCTGCCGTGGCGCCGATACGGAAGCCGATGACATAAGGCGAGTGGTAGTTATAGGTCAGCAGGAGGCCGGCGTGCAAGTCCGGCACCGCCGTGACATAGGTGCACTGCGCATCATAGGCGGCAAGACCTGCCCGCAGGCCGGCCTCGAAGAGGTGCTCTGCGAAGGTCGGCAGGGTTGTCAACAATAGTATGACTAACAGGTGCTTCCTCATGGTACCATTCGTTTTTCGGTTCGGACATGGGCGCCCTGCTCGTAGCGGAAGAGGTAGATGCCGTGTGCGATGCGGTCCTCAGGAACCCGTTCTCCCCGGCTGTTGTAAACCTGCAGCAGGAGGGGCTGCGGCTCCTCTTCTGCCTCCGCGTCCTCCAGGACGATGATGTTGGACCATATAGGCAGATTGCCGTCCAGCGTGACGCGCAACTGGAAGCGGCCGTGCAACTCGTTCTGCTCGGCATAGTCGTCCCATGTGGCGCCGGGGACCGGTTGCTCGTTCTTATACCAGAGGAAAGCGGTGGGCGTACGGTCGGGGAAATAGCGGCGCAGGGCGACGTTGTCGCAGAGCAGTTGCCAGTTGTATTTGTTCACGATGATGGGCCATAGCCGTTCGCAATGGACGGTGTCCAGGGTGTAGATGTGGAGGATGCTGTCACATCCGCGGGGACTAAGCTCGACGGCCTGTTGTTCAGCGGGGTCGGAGAACAGCAGACCATGCCAGAGGAAAGGCATGAGCGTGTCGCAGACGACGGTGTCGTGTGTGGCATACCGCAGGTCGGGGCAGCATAGCTCAGTCGCGAGGGTCCAACGGGTCTGTAGGATGTCGCAGCCGCGGCTGTCCCGGTCGGTCGTGAGTTGTTCGCCGGGCTCGGTGAAGAGCATTCCCCGCCAAGTGAAGGGCATGAGTGTGTCGCAGACGACGGTGTCAACCGCGGCGTGGCGCAGGTCGGGACAGCATATGTCAGTGCGGAGTGTGTATGTGGTGAGCAGGCTGTCGCAACCGCGCCGGTCGTGCAGGGTGCGGGTGAATGAGCCCGGCTCGGTGAAGAGTGTGTCGCGCCAAGTGAAGGGCATGAGCGTGTCGCAGACGACGGTGTCAACCGCGGCGTGGCGCAGGTCGGGGCAGCATAGCTCAGTGCGGAGTGTGTACGTGGTGAGCAGGCTGTCGCATCCGCGCTGATTGTACAGGGTGCGGGTGAAAGAGCCCGGCTCGGTGAAGAGCGTGTCGCGCCAAGTGAAGGGCATGAGCGTGTCGCAGACGACGGTGTCAACCGCGGCGTAGTGCAGGTCGGGACAGCATAGTTCTGTGCGGAGTGTATACGTAGTGAGCAGGCTGTCGCATCCGCGCCGGTCGTGCAGGGTGAGGGTGAATGAGCCCGGCTCGGTGAAGAGCGTGTCGCGCCATGTGAAGGGCATGAGTGTGTCGCAGACGACGGTGTCAACCGCGGCGTAGCGCAGGTCGGGGCAGCATAGTTCTGTGCGGAGTGTGTACGTGGTGAGCAGGCTGTCACATCCGCGCCGGTCGTGCAGGGTGCGGGTGAATGAGCCCGGCTCGGTGAAGAGTGTGTCGCGCCATGTGAAGGGCATGAGTGTGTCGCAGACGACGGTGTCGATGGTGAGCACCCGCGCCTCGGGGCAGCACAGCTCTGTGCGGAGTGTATATACGGTGAGCAGGCTGTCGCATCCGCGCCGGTCGTAGTAGAGTCGGCTGAACGAGCCCGGTTCGGTGAAGAGCGTGTCGCACCAAGTGACGGGCATAAGGGTGTCGCAGACGACGGTGTCGATAGTGAGTACCTGCACGTCGGGGCAAGGAGTGCAGTCGCGGACAACCAGGTGGAAAGGCTCGCTCATCGCGCGGCAGTAGCGTTCTGTGCGCACATCTACGCCATTGGATGTCACGCACAGCCGGTACCACCCCTCCGCCGCCAGAGGAATAGAGTCGTAGGAGAGGATGCGCTCTTCGGCAACATCGGTCCAGTCGTCACTATTGAACGGCAGGCTGTCCTGCGCATATTGCCAGAGGTAGTTGTACGGCTGCTGAAAACTGCCGTCTGTGGTCACCTCGCCGGTAAACGTATAGGCGGAGTCCATGCATATCTCGTGCTCCCCCTCCACCGTCACTACCGGTTGGCACAGGCGTATCTCTATATCGTCCATGGCGAAGTCATTGCCCATGCCCGTGTTCACATCGTTGAAGATGGAGAGGCGTATCATGCTGACTCCCGGGGGCACATGGAACGATGCACCGACCAGATGCCATGGGGCGGACTGCACTGTCGGGTAGCCATTGGTCAGATAGTCCTCCGGAGCCGGGGCTATCTCGCCGGACGACTGCTCCAGAATGGTGTCCCCCGTGGCTTCGTTCTGTATCAGGAAGCGCACCTTGGGCTTGGCAAACGCATGCCCCGGCTCCAACACGTTCGCTACATAGGCGGAGAAAGAGAGGTCTAACTCGTGGCAGACGGGGAACGTGGTGGTGTAGAAAGCGTCGTTACCGCCGATACCGTCCACCTCCAGCAGGTATCCGCGCGTGTAGTCGTTGGGGTAGGTGTGGTCGTCCTGAATGAACCACTGGGAGAACATGTTGTCCGTTGTGCTTGTGTTAAGACCGTTCTGCCACCCCTGCTTGGCTACGATGAATCTGCCGCTTGACGGTCCTGTACGTAGGACATCGTTGTGCTGGTAGTACCGGCTGCTCATGGTGGTGAGGCGCGTCGAACGCGTGAGCGGGTCCGACGGGCTGTTGCCTCCGAAATCCTCGCGGAAGAGCAGGGTGCCGCGGGGGCATACTTCGTCGGAGACCTCGTCCGGCCATGGATGGGCAAAAGGTGTGCAGCCGCCGTCCACTCGGGACAGATAGACCGGCTCACTCGTCACGTAGAGCGTCGGGTTACCGATATTCTCTACGCGCGTCATAGACACACGGTACCAGCCTTCCCACAGGTTCGTGGGACGCTGGGTATAGTGAATGCCGGATGTCGCAAACGTGCGCCACGTTGTGCCGTCCGACGAATACTCATACAGGAAACGCCGGGAGTTGCCGTACGTGCCGTCATCCGTGTAGCGGGGGATGAACGAGAGGAACGGATTGGAGATACAGATTGCCTCTGCCGACGTCTCCAGACGCACCGACGCCGCTTCGACCGATTGACCCCGCACCGGACATGCAATCATGCACAATACTCCGAGGAGAAAAGCTCCGCCTGCCCGGCGTGCCCGATTGATGTATTCTCCTATAATATTGCCTGCAATTTGCATATGTCCGATTTTTGTTGTAATTTTGCCGTTGATTTGCTTCCGAATGACGATGCAAAGGTACTGCTTTTTTTTGATATATGCAAATTATGCAGTTGTACGACGTGTGTTTTTGCATATTTGTAATAGGCACTAAATCAAACAATTTTGAAATATGCGTAAAAATATAGTTGTATGCACCCTCTTTTGCGGACTGGCAGTCCTGCTTTTAACGTCGGCGGGGTGCACCTCCCGTGCCCGAGAGGAGGCCGGGCAGCTCCGGCAAGCCGAGGAATACTACCGGATGGGTACTGCCTCCAACCGGCATAGTGACTATGAGGAATCGACACGCTACCTCAAGCAGGCGGAGGAGTTGTTAGTTGAGAGTCAGAAGTCAAAAGTCGAAAGCATTGCGGCACGGAGCGGGGAGCTGCTCGGGTTGGTGCGCTTCCACCTGGGCAATACCTCCGAGAGCGAGATGCTCTATGAGATAGCACAGATGTATTACCGCAAGGCTATACCGCTGCTTGAGCAGGGGGATAATACGGTCTATCTGGCTTGCGCCTATCGGGATATAGCGCGTACGATGGCACTGACCGGCGGAGAACGAGACAGTGTGCTGTGGTTCTTCGCACAAGCCGAGAGATGCTTGGTTGAAAAGCGTGTGGCGCACACCGACGAAACAGGAAGCTCAGGGATGGACTATGAGGTCCTCTTGTCGGATATAGACGCCTATCGCTACCAACTCTGCTATCCTGACAGCGTGGCACAACGGTTGGCCGTATGCCGCGAACTGGCCGAGAAACACGGTGCACACGCACGCTACTCGGAGATTGTTGAGATATTCCTCTCGCAGAACAGCATCGACTCTGCGGCTTACTACCTGGAGCGACTCCGGCCTCAAGACTCTGCTTATGCCTACTGGTTCGAACAGAGTTATGCCTACCTGCTAAGCAAGGTGCTCTGCCGACAGGGACAGCCGAGACGGGGATACGAGGTGCTGCTCGACCTCTATGACCGCAAGATAGAGGAACTGCAGCGGCACGCAGGTGCACGGACCTATGCCCTCTCGCTCCATTATGACGTTGCGCGGCAACAACAACTCGCCGACGAAGCACAACGCGAACGACGCTGGCAACGCACTATCTCCACCGTGCTTGTCCTGCTCCTCGCTATGGTCGTCGCACTCTCGCTCGTCCTCTGGCGCTACTGGCAGCACCGACGGCGCGAACAGGCCGCCGCCATGCAGGCACTCAGAGACAAGTACACTCAACAACTGCAACTCGCACTCGAACGACTCAAACAGAAAGTTAACCTCACACGCGAGATCGAGCTTCAACGACTCCGGGGGGACAAACCGGAGTTCCCTCGCTGGCTCCAGACCTACCGCGACGAACAACTCACACTCAGCAAGGAAAGCATCGACGAACTCATCGCTTCTGTCGATGCTTCACTCGACGGAGCTATCAGCCGGCTCCGACACGACTACCCCGCACTCACGGAGTCTGACATGCAGTTCGCCATCCTCACCATCATCGGTGCCTCCGATAGCGACATGGGCATACTGCTCAACGTCCGCAAACAAACAATCTACCACCGGCGACAACTCGTCCGAAAACACATCAATCCCCAAATAACCCATATAGACACCTTCCTCCGTAACTATGCAATCAGTTGTTAGTCAAGAGTCGAAAGGTGCGTAGTCGCACTCCATATTATTAGTCGGAAGGTGCGTATGGAGCCGGCTGACCCACCTGGGACGCGGGCTATCCGTCTCGGTCACAGACCGCATCTATGGTTGGATGCGTCATGCGCCGTACGGCCTCCGGGGTACGACCCTGGAGGTGTACGCGGCGTTGTACGACCTGACCCGGAAGGAGGAGAAGGTGTATAGTCGTGCGTGGTTGTGCGAGTGGTTGGAGATGCCGACTTCGAGTGTCTCAAAAGCCCTCCGCGACCTCGAAAAACGAGGGCTGCTGTCCGTCTCCGAAGATAGTCGCGGCGTATATGCTCTACAGGCTCTTGAACTGCTAAAAATTAGCAAAAGTTCTGCTAAAAATGAGCAGAGTTCTGCTAAAAATGAGCAGAGTTCTGCTAAAAACGAGCAGAGTTCTGCTAAAAATGAGCAAACACACCTTATATATGGTGATACTAACGTATCACTAATAAGAAAGCAGATAAAGAATACAGGAGAGAGGGCAACGCGAGATGCGTCGCCAAGAGAGGCGGAAAAAATTCCGCCCTCGCGCGCCGAGGAAGAGGATTTAAGATTTAAGATTCAAGATTCGGCTCCTCTGCCCCTCCAGGTCACTCGCGGGCGAGCCGCCCGCGTCCCAGGTGAGGCGAATGGTGTCCGGCATAAACTTCGGTCATTATATGGTCTAAGATTATTGAACAGTACGGCGGCTCCCGCAAAGTTGGATTGTAGAAGACGAAAAACAACACCGAACTCTTGCATATGTCCGTTTTTTTTACTACTTTTGTACCGCAAAACTAACAACCACAGCAGATGAAAGAGTTACGGTGCCCGCAATGCGGGAAAGTGTTTCAGGTCGATGACGCTGACTACGCGTCCATCCTCACACAGGTCAAGAACGCCGAGTTCGACACAGAGCTGCATCAGCGACTGGCCGACGCACAGGAACGTATGCGCATGGAGCAGCAGACACGCAGCCTGCAGCAGGAGAGCGTCTACCGGGCTGAACTCGGCAAACGAGACCTCGCGCTACAACAACGCGAAGGACAACTGCGCGCACTCCAAGAGAAACTGGCGGCCTTCGAACAACTCAAAGCCGCTGAACTGACCTCCGCACTCGCCGAGCGGGACAAACATATACAGGAACTCGAGAACAACGGCAAGCTCTCCCTATTCGAACTACGGCAGAAAGCACAGGAAGCCCTCACACGCAAGGATAACGAACTGCAACAAGTGCGACAGGACTATGAGGGGCGACTGCGAATGGCGCAGGAGCAGGTGGCCTACTACAAGGACATGAAACTCCGACTAAGCACCAAAATGGTCGGCGAGACACTCGAGCAACACTGCTCCACCCAGTTCAACACACTCCTCCGACCACTCATGCCTAACGCCTATTTCGAGAAAGACAACGACGCCTCCGAAGGCTCCAAGGGAGACTTCATCTTCCGCGACAGCGACAGCGGACTGGAGTATATATCCGTCATGTTCGAGATGAAAAACGAAATGGACGAGACCGCTACCAAACACCGTAACGAGGATTTCCTGCGCAAACTGGACGCCGACCGTAACGCCAAGCACTGTGAGTACGCCGTACTCGTCAGCCTGCTCGAGCCCGAAAGCGAACTATACAACACCGGCATCGTCGATATGTCCCACCGATATGAGAAGATGTACGTCATCCGGCCGCAGTTCTTTATACCGCTCATCACTCTGCTCGTGCAGACAGCCAAACGGAGCCTCGATTACCAACGGCAACTGGCTGTCGCGAGACAACAGTCTGTCGATGTAACCAATTTTGAGAGCCAACTCAACGACTTCAAGGAACGATTCGGCAAGAACTACCGACTCGCCTCCGACAAGTTCCGCACCGCTATAGATGAAATAGACAAATCCATCGCACACCTCCAGAAAATCAAGGAGAACCTCATCGGCTCCGAGAACAACCTCCGACTGGCGAACGACAAGGCCGAGGCGTTGACCATCAAACGACTCACTAACAACAACCCGACCATGCGACAGATGTTCGACCAAGCACGGATAAGTGAGTAAGTGACAAAGGGACGATGTACGATGTACAAAGGAGAAACTATAGGCTAACTTAAATATGAATCAACCGACTATCCTTATTGCAGAGGAAGGTGAGCGGTCGCTCATCGAGAAATACCTGCGTCTGACAGACTGCCCGGTCATCGTGACCGGCGTGGGAGCACTCAACATCATCCGCGCACTGCGCGATATACCACGCGACACACCGTTGCTCAATATAGGCTACTGCGGCAGCAGTAACTTCGCGATAGGAGCCGCGGTCGTGGTCAGCGAGGCACGGCTCAACCACCCCAATGTGACGTATCCCGAACCGGTGCTTCCGCTCCGCCCGTGCCCCGAGGAGTGGCTGCGGAGTGCGGTCTGTGAAGGCGCGTCTGATGCCGCAATCGCGGGCGCGGTCTGTGACCGAGACGATAAGCCCGCGTCCCGGGCGGTGCTGCAGGCGGTGTGCTATTCCAATACGGATTTTGTCCTGCAGTCGGACTACCGCGACTGCGTGTTCGACATGGAACTTGCCTATATAGCGGCACTGGGCTTCACGCACCTGAGCGCGCTCAAGATAGTGTCGGACAACCTGTCGCTGCATGCGTATCATGAGCATACGCACGGGGTGGAGTAGTAAGTATTAGTCGAAAGTCCATAGTCGATAGTCGAAAGCAGTTGTGCCTTGAAGCGCAATCGCGGGCGCGGTCTGTGACCGAGACGTAAAGCCCGCGTCCCAGGTGGGTCAGGTAACGGGTTTACCAGCGGGCGACGGTGTCGTTGTAGATATTCTCCGCTATTTCGGTAATCATGGTGGCGCAGAGTTCTTCCTGCACATCGGTCAGCATGCGTGAGGAGTCGAACGTCTGGTAGGCCGTATAGGTCTTCTCAAAACTCTCTTCGGGGGCGATATTGTTCGTGAAGCGGACACGCACCGTGATGGTCAACTTGGTCTCGGCCGAGTAACTGTCGGCAGCGATGGCCATCGGGGTCAGCGTGTAGCCGGTGATTTCGCCTTCCAGCTCGAGGTGGCCTCCCTTGCGCAGTATCTGGAGACGGGTCTGGCGCTGGTAGATGTCGCGGATGCCTTCGCTCAGGTTATTGCTGAGCGGAGGATAAACGAGCGGCGCATTGTTGGGAAAGTCGGCGATGCTGATACTTTGTATCTTGGCATAGTCGATGCTGGCTCCGTTGAACTTGTAACTGATGCTGCAGGCCGCGAGCAGCATGGCCAGGGCAGTGAGCAGCAGGCGGACGCGGGGCGGTGTCATAGGCCGTATTCTTTGATTTTGCGATAGAGCGTGCGCTCGGACAGCTGCAGCTCCTGTGCCGTCGCTTTGCGGTTGCCATGGTTGCGGAGCAGCGCCTGCCGGATAGCGTCCCGCTCGACCTGGGAGAGAGTCTCGGGTTGCTCGGGTTGCGCCGGTTGTGCAGGAGCGTCCGTCACCACTTCCGCCAGTTGGAACTCCTCCTCCGGCTCGAGGTTGTGCTGCGGCTCGTTATGCACGTCCGGCGCGGGAGCGGTATGTAAAACCGCGGACGGTGCCACCTGGGACGCGGGCGGCTCGCCCGCGAGTGCGCCGCCAAGGCGCAGGGGGGCAGAGGCTATCTGCTGCTTGAGTTCGTCCACCTCGCGCTTGAGTTCGAAGAGCATCTTGAGGAGCATCTCCCGCTCGGCCTCGTAGGCGGAAGAGTTGCCGTGGTCCGAGGTCAGTGTGAGCGCGTTCTGCGCCTCGTTGCGGGGCAGGTATTTCTGCAGGACGTCCGCCTGTATCTCCCGGAGCGGCTCGAGGATGCTTATCTGCTCGGCTACGTGCTTGAGTTGGCGCACGTTACCGTTCCAATAGTAGTTACGCAGCAGTTGAGTCGCCTCGTCCGTCAGACGGATGGGGGGGATGCGGTAGCGCTCGGAGAAATCCACGGCGAACTTACGGAAGAGCAGCGGGATATCCTCACGCCGTTCGCGCAGGGCAGGCACGCGTATCTCGACCGAGTTGAGGCGGTAGTAGAGGTCTTCGCGGAAGCGGCCCCGGCTGATGGCGCGTTGCATGTCGATGTTGGTGGCGGCCACGACGCGGACATTGGTCTTGAGCACCTTACTGCTACCCATGCGTATGTACTCTCCCGTCTCGAGCACGCGCAGGAGGCGCGCCTGAGTGGCCAGCGGCAGTTCGCCGACTTCGTCCAGGAAGAGCGTACCTCCGTCGGCTATCTCGAAATAGCCCTTGCGCTCGGCCCGTGCGTCGGTGAAGGCTCCCTTCTCGTGCCCGAAGAGCTCGCTGTCGATAGTGCCCTCGGGGATAGCGCCGCAGTTGACGGCGAAATAGGGGCCGTGCTTGCGTGCGGAGAAGTTATGTATAATCTGGGGGAAGTGCTCTTTTCCCACTCCCGATTCACCGGTGATGAGTACGCTCAGGTCGGTTTTGGCGACCTGTACGGCGATTTCTATATCATGGTTGAGCAACGGGCTGACGCCGATAATGCCGAAGCGTTGTTTGATGGATTGTATCTCTTGCGGAGTCATAAGCTTTGGGTAGTGTTTTGCTACGTGTAATGGGCTAATCTCCCTCTCTGCTGTGTGTGCGAGGGGGGGCATCCGGCCGGGAGCATGGTCCCGGCCGGATGTGCGGGGACGGGCGACTGCTTAGAGTTGGTCCAGCAGTGCGGCCAGGTCGGCCTTGCGGCATGCGCCGATGTGGCGGTTGACCAGTTGGCCGTCCTTGAAGAAGAGCATCGTGGGGATGTTCATGATACCGTATTGCTCGCAGGTATCGGGGTTCTCATCCACGTTCAGTTTGCCGATGCGCACCTTGCCTTCGTATTCGGCAGACAGTTCCTCTACGATGGGGAGCATCATCTTACACGGACCGCACCAGGGGGCCCAGAAATCAACTACGAGGGGTGTTCCCTCCGCCAACAGCGATTGGATGTTGGCATCTGTTACTTCGATTGTCATAAGGATATTGTTTATAGGGTTTGAAATTGTTTGAAATAGTTTAAAATGGTTTAAAGTTGTTTGAAATGGTTTAGGGCTGTTTTTGTTTTTCGTGGAGGACGAGCCGTTTGCGTTCGGGGTGGTTGAGCATGAGGTCGGTGATGCGGTCCTCCAGGGTGTTCTGCACGGCCCGGCGGAGGGGACGTGCGCCGTACTGCTTGTCCACGCTGTCCACCATGCGTCGGCGGAGCGGCGCGTCCACGGTGAGTGTATAGCCTTGCTCACGGAGCCGTTTCTTGAGGCGGTCTATCTCGATGTCGAGTATGCGTTGGAGCGACTCGGGCGAGAGCGGGCCAAAGGTGATGACGTTGTCGATGCGGTTGATGAACTCGGGCGGGAACGTCTTGTTGAGCGCCTTGGTGAGCATGGCGTGGGTCGTCTTGCTGTCCGGTTCGGTCGCCGCAAAGCCGATGCCGGCGCCGAACTCCTTGAGCTGGCGCGTGCCGACATTGCTGGTGAGGATGATGATGGTGTTGCGGAAATCCACGGAGTGGCCTTGGCGGTCGGTGAGTCGTCCTTCGTCGAGCACCTGCAGGAGGACGTTGAAGATGTCCGGATGTGCTTTCTCTATCTCGTCAAAGAGGACGATGCTGTAGGGCTTGCGGCGCACGGCTTCCGTGAGTTTGCCTCCTTCCTCGTGTGCTACGTATCCCGGAGGCGCTCCGACGAGCAGGGAGGCGGTGTGCTTCTCTGCATACTCGGACATGTCGAATCGGATGAGGGCGTCGCGTGAGCCGAACATCTCCTCGGCGAGGCATTGTGCGAGGTGGGTCTTGCCGACTCCTGTCGGTCCGAGGAAGAAGAAGGTGCCGATGGGGCGTCTGGGGTCGCGCAGTCCGAGTCGTGAGCGTTGGATAGCCCGTACAACGGTGCGTACAGCCTCGTCCTGGCCGATGACCTGTCGGAGGAGTTCGTCGGCCATGGTGCGCAGCCGTTCGCTCTCGGCGCGTTGTACGCGTTGTACGGGCACGCCGCTCATCATGCTGACCACCGAGGCGATGTCGTCGGGTGTGATGAGTCGTCCGCGGCAGCGCGCGCCGGCCTCGTCCATGACGTCTATTGCCTTGTCGGGGAAGGCGCGGTCGGTGAGGTAGCGCTCGGCCAGGTCCACGCATGCCTGCAGTGTCTCGTCGGGATACTGCACATGGTGGAAGTCGGCGTAGTGCGCGGCGAGCCGCTCGAGTATGGCGAGTGTCTGTGTGCGGTCGGTAGGCACGACGGGCACTTTCTGGAAGCGTCGTTCGAGGGCGCCGTCTTTCTCGATGGACTTGGCATACTCGCCGGTGGTGGTGGCGCCGATGCAGCGCACCTCGCCGCGCGCGAGGGCGGGCTTGAGGATGTTAGCCGCATCGAGTGAGCCTTGGGCATTGCCGGCTCCGATGATGGTGTGTATCTCGTCGATGAAGAGGATAATCTCGGGATGGTCGGTCAGCTCCTGAATCAGAGAACGCATGCGTTCCTCGAACTGCCCGCGGTAGGTGGTGCCGGCGACCATGGCCGCGATGTCGAGCGTGAAGATGCGCTTGCCCTGCAGCTCGGGTGCTTCGCCGCTTTGGATACGCAGGGCGAGTCCCTCGACGATGGCGGACTTGCCGACTCCGGGGTCGCCGATGAGTATGGGGTTGTTCTTCTTGCGTCGTGCGAGGATCTGGATGACGCGCGTTATCTCGACATCCCGTCCGACGACGGGGTCGAGCCGTTTCTCCTCGGCCATGCGCGTGAGGTCATGGCCGTACTTGTCGAGTGCGGGTGTGTCGGACTTGCTCTTCTCGAGGGGCTTCTTGCGCTCTTTCTTGGGTTGTGCGTCGGGCGTGTCGCTGTCGAGGTTGGAGCCGTTGCGCGGTGTGTTCTGCGTCTGCTGTTTGGGGAAGAGGCGAAGCATGGAGTCGTAGGTGATGTTCCATTGTTGTTCGAGGTAGGCTGCGGCGTGGTTGACCCGTTCGCGCAGGAGTGCCATGAGCAGGTGTGCCGAGCCGATGGTGTCGGTCTGGTACTCGCGTGCCTCGCTCTCGGCGATGCGCAGTATGCGCTCGACGCGGTAGCTGTAGGAGATAGCCTGTACGAGTTCGGGTTCGGGCTGTGCGAGGTCGTCGTCGAGTTGGCGTTTGGCCTCTTCGGGTCGCAGCCCGGCCCGGAGGAGTAGGTCGTAGGCCGTACCTTCCTCGAGGCGGATAATGGCGAGCAGCAGGTGCTCGGGCAGTATCTCGGTGTTAAAGAGGCGCTCCGCTTCGTTGCGGGCGTAGAGTAGGATTTTGTTGAATCGTATTGTTTGCACTATGACGTTGTTTAAAGTGGTTTGACGTTGTTTAAAGTGGTTCCCTTGCTTCGACCGTCGGTCGACCGTCGGCTGACCGTCGGCTCCGCTCCGTGTTTGGTCCGTCTTTTCTTACTTATAGAAGTGGAAGGCGAGGCCTGCCCGGAAGACGTCGGGGTTGTATGGGTATCCGGGCATGATGAGGGCGTTGGTGTGGTCGGTCGTGAAGAGCCGGTTGATATGTGTGTATTGCGCGTAGAAGCGCAGGTGTAGCAGTTTGACGTAGAAAGAGGCATAGACGTTGAGGACAGGGTAGTTGCCGACGAGTACGTCATCCTGGACGCAGAACTGCGCGAGTGCGGGATTGAGTACGGGGGCTTTGTAGCGTGTGTGGTAGCGCATGTCGGCGCCAATCTGTGCCTCCATGGCGCGTCGGAACCAGCGTCCGTGGTAGTAGAGGTTGTGGTAGAGGACGAGGTCGGGCAGGGGAATGGCTGCGTCGGAGCTGTACTGCCAGATGACGTTGTTCTCGAGGTTAATCCACGGAGTGGTGAGGTCGAGGCGCAGGTCGGCGCTGATGACCTGTATATTACCGCCGTGCTGGTGTATGCCGTCCATGCCGTACCAGATATAGTTGGTCAGGTTCTCGAATCCGGCGCGTAGCCGTGTCTTGACCCATCGGGTGGGGTAGGCTATCTCCCCTCCGACATAGAAGCGGTAGGTCTTGGTGAAGGCGTTGTCCCAGCGGTAGTGGTTGGTGAGCAGGTGCTGCTGGTAGTAGGTGGGTGTCTCGTTGCGGACGTAGGAGCGGACGCTGATGAACATCGAGTCTTTGCCGACGGGGAAGTCGGTGTCCACATGTCCGTCCACGTGGAACTCGCCGAGTTTGTACCCGAGCAGGCATACGTCTCCGTTGACGGCATAGCGTACCCATCGCCCGTTGCGCTTGTAGATAGAGCCTCCGACGAAGGTGTTGTTGGTCCATTGGCCGCGGAAGAGCGAGTCGGGATTGGCGTTCAGGGGGGTGATGCGGAGCTGCTCCGGTCGGTATCCGAATCCGGGCTCGAGCGTGATGAAGTCGGCCTGCCCGACGGCGTTGAGGAACTGCTGGCACTCGTTGACGGCATAGACGTTGGCGCCGAAGCGCAGATGGCGGTTGAAGGCCTCCTCGAACGTGACGGAGAGGGTGTTGCGCACGGTCAGGACGTTGGTGGAGTCGTTGGTGGCGGCGGTGTTGCGCCAGATGTGCTCGTAGAAGCCCTGGTCGGCCGTGTGCTCGACATAGCGCCGGACGGAGTTGTTGGTCTCGAAGGTGTGGGCAAAGGTGATAACGGGTATGTACTCGGTGGTCACGGAGTCGCGCATCTCGTTCTCTCCGAAGTCGTTACGGACGAGCACGGAGTCGTGCCGCTCGCGCGTGGTGGTGATGCTGTAGTAGTGGTTGAGTAGGGCTGAGATATAGCTGTAGCCGGACATGCCCTGCATGCGGACGGGCATGTCTTCGGCATTGAGCGACCCTGCGAGGTCCGCTACATCGACCAGTCCTCCGTTGTCGAAATTGCTGAGACTGTTCCATGTGACGGTGGCCTGCAGTGAGTAGTTATCGCCGTTGTAGGAGCCGAAGACGGAGCCGTTGAAGAGTTTGCCCTGCTGGTTGAGGTAGTGGCCGTCGCCGGAGAGGTAGTTGATTTGTGTGCCGAGGTTGGTGCGTCGTGTGAGGTTGCCGGTGAAGAGAAAGTTAATCTCGTACTCGGAGTGGTAGGTGGTGAAGCCTCGGTTGTAGGCGATGCGTGAGTAGGGGACGGTGGTGTTATAGAAGCGTACATCGTTGGTAGTGAGGATGTACGGCGCATAGGCGTCGGCAAAGATGTCGTCCACTTTATGGCGTCGGTCGAACCATAGTCGCGACTGTGCGGGGCTGACGTGGTTGGCGTTCCAGACATTGCTGACGGACCATTCGTTGAGGAGTTCTCGTTGGGGGTAGTTGAGGAATGGTGTATCGACGGGCAGTGTGTCGGGGACAAAGGCCGGAAGAGGCAACTGCCAAGACCGGAGTACGGTCTTGACAGTTTTCTCCTTAGCCGCGCAGACGAGCGCACTCCATAGGAGTAAACAGACTATGATACCTTGTCTTATGCGCAAATCGGGGTGCCTTTACTTTTTCTTGGCTTTAGCGGCCTTGAGTTCTTTCTCGAGTCGCTGTATCTCCTTCTCCTGGTTATTGATGGTCTTGAGCAGTTCGTTGAGTTCTTCGTTCTCGATGGTCGTGGGGTACTGCTCCTCGACGCACTGCAGGAAGTCGGAGAGGATGTTCATGTAGTTGATGAAGGCGTCGTATGCCGATTCGTACCATGTCTCGCCCTGGTCGATATGGTTCATCTGGTGCAGGTAGTTGATGTCCTGCAGCAGGAGCCAGTCGCGCTTGAGGTTCTTGTCCTGACAGAGGTGTACGCGTTCGGCTACGGCGTAGAGTTTCTGTAGTGCTTCCTGTTGGAGGTCGTTGCCGTTGTAGGCGCTGAGGTCTTTGGCCTCTCCTGACCATGTGAGGGGGTAGGGCGCGCTCATGGTGTCGGCTGCGGGCATCTTCTTGGCGGCTTCGGAGGGCGTGAGGAATCCCATCTCGCGCTCCATGACGTAGTAGGGGAGTGCCTTGAGGAAGTCGAAGATGCCGCTCGTGGCGTGCTGGCGTATGCCGAAGGTCTCCGCCCCGAGCCATATGTTGATGAGGTCTTCGCCCTCGGGCAGTGCCTTGAGACGGTCCGCATATTTCTCGGCGTCAATGGGGTAGTTGCCCCAGTTGGTGTCGGAGAAGTGGAAGCTGAGCTCGTCGCTCAGGGCGGTGTTGCGCAGCAGCACTTTCATCTTGGGCGCGCCGGCGGACTGGTACATGTAGTTGGGTGATTTCCAACTGAGTACATGCTTGGCGCCCTCGGTGAGCATGGTCTTGTAGCCCCATTTGTTGAGGTCGTAGGCCAACTCGTCGGTGTAGAGCAGGTCGGTGTTCCATATGGCAGCGGGTTTCTGCCCGAACAGGCTCTCCACGGCTGCGGCATGTTTGTCGAGTTGGTCGCGGAAGTCGTTGGTGTTATACTCGGCGGCGAGAGAGTAGGCGTAGGGGACGGCGAGGAACTCGACGCACTTGGTGGCTGCCAGTTCCTTGAGCGCGTCAATCATCTCGGGCGCGAACTGCTGGAACATCTCAAGCATGGTGCCGCTGACGGCGAAGGCGCAGTGGAACTTGCCTTTGGACAGGCTTATCATCTCGCTGACGGTCTTGCAGAGGGGCAGGTAGGATGTCTGTACCAGCCATGCCACATGGTCCTCGGTGGCCATGTCGTCGTAGTAGTAATGGTCTTGTCCGATATCGAAGAAGCGGTAGCGTTTCAGGCGATAGGGGGCGTGCATTTGGAATACGAAACTTATGTTTTTCATAATTGTAATGTTTTATTCGTTAGTGTGTTGTGTTACCGGTGGTTGATGACTTTATCGTAGATGGCGCGCACTTTGAGTCCTGCGTCGTACCACCGGATATTGTTCACCTCCTGTTGCCCGAGTTCGTGCAGGCTCTTGTACATGGCGGGATACTTGACGATGGCGTATATGGCGTCGGCCATCGCGTCGATGTCCCAGTAGTCGGTCTTGATGGCGTGCTGCAGTATCTCGGCGCAGCCGGACTGATGGCTGATGATGCTGGGGCATCCGACCTGCATGGCTTCGAGGGGCGATATACCGAACGGCTCGCTGACGGAGGGCATGATATATACATCGCTCTCGCAGAGCATCTCCTGCACCTGCTTGCCCCGCATGAAGCCGGGGAAGTGGAACTTGTCGGCGATGCCTCGGCGGGCGGCCAGGTCTATCATCTCGGCCATCTTGTCGCCGCTGCCGGCCATGACGAACCGTACGCCGTCGGTCTTGGCCAGAACGCGTGCGGCGGCTTCGACGAAGAACTCCGGCCCCTTCTGCATGGTGATACGTCCCAGAAAGGTGACCACCTTGTCTTTGCGCGGGTGCTTAACGAACTCCTCCGGGTGGGGCAGTGGCTCCACGGCGTTGTGGACGGTGCTGACCTTGGCGGGGTCCTGGCCGTATTTCTCGATGACGGTCCGGCGTGTCAGGTTGCTCACGCACATGATGTGGTCCGCCTCGTCCATGCCCCGTTTCTCGATAGCATAGACGGTGTGGTTGACGTTGCCGCGGCTGCGGTCGAAGTCTGTCGCGTGGACGTGGATGACGAGCGGCTTGCCGCTGATATGCTTGGCGAACACGCCGGCGGGGTAGGTGAGCCAGTCATGGCTGTGGATGATGTCGAAGTCCAGACTGTGTGCAAGGACGCTGGCCACAGCCTCGTAGTTGCCTATCTCCTCGATGAGGTTGTCGGGGTAACGGCCGGAGAACTGTACGCAGCCCAGGTCGTCGGTGCCGATACGGCGGTAGTCGTAGCGGATGCCGTCGCGCAGGTGGTAGTACTCCTCGGGTGACATCTTGCCCTCCATGCGGCGGCGGATGTATTCGTAGTCGTTATCTTTCCATACGACGGGCACACTGTTGGCGCCGATGATGCGCAGGAATGACTGGTCCTCGTCGCCCCACGGCTTGGGGATGACAAAAGTGATGTGCATGTCCTCTTGCTGCGCCATGCCGCGGGTCAGACCGTAGCTGGCTGTACCGAGACCTCCGAGGATGTGGGGAGGGAACTCCCAACCAAACATTAACGCCTTCATAGTTGTACCTCCTTTTCTTCGTTTTGATATTTCCTGAGCGTGTCGATGACGGATATGACGGCAGCCACGCTGGGTGCGTAACTCATGCCGCCGTGTCCTTTGTAGGGCGGGTTGCCGTCGTATAGCTCGTTGAGTGTGCCGATGCACAGCTCGGCCATCTCGGCCTCGAAGCCCACGAGCAGCCGTTCCATGAAGCCCCGGCCGCTGTACTTATAGACATTCATGTAGGCGCGGGCATAGGCGGCGATGGTGAAGGGCCATACGGGGCCGTTGTGGAAGTTGCGGTCGCGCTCCAACTGGCCGCCGATATAGACCGGGCGGTAGTCGCCGCTCTTGGGCGAGAGGGTGCGCAGACCCTTGGGCGTCAGCAGCTCCTTCGTACAGATATCGACCACGGCTTTCTGCTGCTTGCGGTCCAGCGGGCTGTAGGGCAGACCGGCCGCCCAAATCTGGTTGGGGCGCACCTCGCGGTTATGGTAGTCGCCGACCACGTAGTCGTCCAGATAAACGCCGTTCCAGAAGGTGCTGACGAAGGCGTCGCGTGTTATCTCGGCCTGATAGTCCATCAGGTCCGCACTCGGCTCCTTGCCCAACTCCCGCAGCATCTCGCCGGCGAAGCGCAGGGCGTTGTACCACAGGGCGTTTATCTCCACCACGTAGCCTGTACGCGGCGTGATGGGACGTCCCCACTCGCTGGCGTTCATCCATGTGGCGGGGCGTTGTGTGCCGTCCACCCACAGCAGACCGTTCTGGTGGAGCAACGCACGCGGGTGATGCTGCTTGCGGTAGAAGGCGATGATATCCTGCACCAGCGTGCCGTATTTCTTGGCCGCATCGGCGGGCGTGTATTTATGGGCATATTTCTGGAATGCGCGCACCAGCCACAGCAACGCGTCCGGCTCGTCCAGTCCCCGCAGACGCAGGGCGCGGCGTGCTTCGTCGTCGCCGCTCATGAACGTCCGCACTTCCTCCACGGCCGTCTTGTCGATGATGGCGTCCCAGTATTCGGGACGGTCGATGTCCAGCGTGCAGCTCGGTGTGGCGAAGAACTCCTCCCGGGCGGTGGCGCCGAACCAGGGGTAGCCCGCCAGCAGGTGGCACTTGTCACCCTCCCTGCGGTAGAACTGCGCAGCCGAGTTCTTCAGACAGGCGAACATGTCGTCACGCGAGTTGCGGCGCTCTGTCTCTTTGTTCCACAGCGCCTTGAGCGATGTCGGCTTCACCTCGCTGATGCCGGCCGAGAAGATGACGCTCTCGCCCTGACGCATCGGCAGTTCGAACCAGCCCGGCACGAGCAGGTCCTCCTTGTACTCGAAACCACGCTCCTGCTCCTTCTGGTACTCGATGTTCTTGTACCAGTGCGGCTCGTGGCAGTAGTCCGCTTTCTTGCTGAACTGCATGTACAACTGCGGGAACTCGGGGTACATCTGCGCCACGCGGCCGTTCGCGCACTCGTCCATGTTGGCACATGCGCGGTCGTTCTCGTGCGTCAACTCGTTCACGCTGCGGAACGCCAGGAACGGACGGAAACGCAGCGTCGTCGCGCTGTGCGCCTGCACCAGCGTGTAGCGAATGAGCACACGCGGCTCAAAGCTCACCAACATGCGCTCCTTGGTCAGGATGACACCGCCCACACGGTACGTCGTCTTCGAGATGACGATGCAGTCAAACTCGCGGATGTACTTGTGACCGTTGGGGGAGAACTCGTTGTGCCCGTACTTATGGATGCCCAGGTTGAACTCGGCCCCGTGCTGGATAACGGTCTCGTCCAGCGAGCTGAGCAACACGTAATTGTCCTCACTCAGGTGAGGCAAGGGCATGACCAGCTGGCCGTGGTATTTGCGTGTGTTACAGTCCACCAACGTGGTGCTGTTGTACACACCGGCACGGTTGGTGCGAATCATCTCTTTCGAGAGTGACCGCTCCAGATTGACCAGCAGTGTCTTGTCAAAATTGAGGTAACTCATGGTATATATGTTGTTAATTTCTGAATCGTCGAATCCTATAGTTCTTGCGGGCGACTGAAGACGGAACAGATAACCTGTTTCCGATGTCACGTATCCGACTCCTTTTTTATCGCGCTACAAAGTTACGCTTTTTTTCTGACCCGTGCAAATTTATTTGCATTTTTGTCTTCTTCCTGAGCCCGAATCGCTCGGTAGATGCTTACATACACGTAGTTATAGAAACGATACGGTTTGTCTGCATAAGCTGGCGAATGCCGATAGGCTTCGTACTGAGCAACCCACCATGCGCCTTCTTCAGCCTTCTCTTTCGGACAATCTTCAGGATGAAGTGCTGCATGCTCTATGTCATGTGCCGTTCGCTGCGCGGCCTTTATCATCGCACGGTTCTTCGTCGCACCTTCCGACCACGCACCTTCGTGCATGGGATACCGATATAACTCATGCAACTTGCGACCATCCGGCGCATAACTCTTCTCTCCATAATCGTGCCATCGGCTCACCACTCGATAGCGGTTCGCTTGTCCGTCTTTTACACTGTCTATGGCACCCCGCACCGTGTCTATCGGACGATTATACAATACTCTTGTCATACAATGTGATTTTAGTTTAATTCCAAATTCCTGTCCCTCCAACTTTCTGTCCCTCCAATTCCAACTTCCTGTCCCTCCAATTCCAATTTCCTGTCCCTTCATTTCCGGATTCTTCTCGGCCTATGTCCGTACCAATCCTAGACATTGTAGCATGTCCTACGCTACCTACACACTACTTTCGCGCCACCTCCGCTATCGTGGAAAAAGAGACTCCGGTGCGCATTCAGTCTGCACGCGTTCGCCGTCGAAAATCCAATGCAAAGATATAAAAATATATTGACATATGCAATATTCTCTCCATTGAATCGTAAAAAAATGGAAAAAGCGCTCTTTTCTTGCATAAACCAAAATAAAGTTGTATCTTTGCAATCGGTTAACTGCCGGATGATAGAAAACAAATAATAACAAAACATAAATACACAGCCTATGAAGCATAGCAACTAAAAGGCAATATACATAAATTATAGCGTTTTAGCTCAAATACTTGGGTCTGTAAAAAGCTGGACACTTATTATAGACTTATGATATACCAAGGAACAAGCCGAAATGCTCACGTTGAAGCGTGGGCTTTGTTCATGTAGATTTGGTATATCAAGGTAGTCCAGCAAATCCTTCAGACCCAGATTGAAAGCAACTTAGCGCCACGCTCTTTTTATGTGCCTACTTCCCGATTCTTACGGCGCTAACGGAGTATTCGAAAAGCCGATAAGTGAGTAGAGATACTATAACAAACAAAATGCATTTATGTTAAACAAAAAGTTGATTATTGCATCCATGACGATGGCATGCATGTTCACAATGACATCTTGCTTTGGCCCGAGAAAGATGACGCAGCGAGTTGTCCCGACTGCCGTTAACACAATCAATTCTGTCGGGTTGTCAGAGTTAAATCTCAAACACGGAACAGATTACACGATTGTAAATACTGTCACGGCAGAAGCTACTGTTCTGTATAGAGAACAGAAGAAAGGAACAAAAATTACGATTAAAGAGGAAAACAACGAGTTTGAAATAACTTTTGAGTTCGATAGCGAACAGGAAAGATGGTATCGCACCGATTTTGAAGGTATTGCGCGTTTTGGTTTCTTCTCCAATGATGATTACTACCAGAACTACTCCATGATTTATCCCGAAAACGTAGTACGTAATCTTGCTATGTATCGTATTATTAATCAGGCTAAAGTTCGCGGAGCAGATGGTATTATTGAACCGGTTGTTTCTACTAATGTAGAACAGCAAGGTAAAGACATCGTATTTAAGACTACAGCAACTGCCAAACTTATCAAATTGAAAACTGACGCTAAATAAAAACTATCATGAAAACTAAATTTATTCTTGCCGTAATGGCTTTAGTGGCTTTAACAACCACCTCTTGTTCTTCTATGCGCAAGGCAGCACCCGCTCCTGCTCCTGCTCCTCAGCCGCAAGTACAAACAATCAACCTTGCTCTTGTAGAGAATCCGCAGGCTGACAAGTATGCTAATTTGGAGTACGGTATCCGCCTGAATGTCCAAGACGGTCGATCTGACAAACGCCTTATCCAAGTCTATGACGCGGCTGCAACAAGCAAGCCCACAGTTAATGTCAATCCGGGTATCGGCTCCTTCGTGCCCGAAAGTATGCGTCGCTATATGCGTACTATGGGCTTCAACATGGACGCAGATGTAGCTACGGATTATTTGATGCAAATCACGATTAAGGAGTTCCACACCGACTGGCTGTCTGGTATAGGATGGAACGGAACGGTTATCATGGATGTGAAAATCTTTGACCACAATCGTGCTATCGTTTATCCGACTACCGAGGTCGCAGGTCGCGCCAGTGTTTATGGTAGTGCACAATCCATTTCGTACGCTCAGCAAGCCATCAACAAAGCTTATGCTGCCGCACTTGCCGACATCGACTGGGATCGCGTTGCCTACTTCCTCCATCGTGCTAAAGACCCGAAACAAGAGGCTAACAAGAAAGTCACAGGCGAAGGTAATACCGCTTTGGAGCACATCGCTGTGCATTGGAATGTCAATTCGCGCCCGCAAGGAGCTGATGTATCATGGCGTGTTATTTCTCAAACACCCGAAGTAAAGAACCAGAACTACAAATATCTGGAGACCACTCCGTACGAGGGAACTGAGACAATTAACATCAAAGGCTTGACATATAACAATGCCGGAAATGTGCAAATCGAAATCAAGTGTGAGAAGAAAGGTTACTACTCCCAAACCAAGAAGTTGCCTATCCTTTCTATAATTGATGACAATGATGTAAGTTACATGTTCCGCTTAGTTCCCGAAGACTAATGAAACGGATTCTATTGGCCTTGTGCACAATAATTCCTGCGTTTGCTTTTGCAGACATCATTGCCACATACAACAATGGAAACATTGAGGATGTGACGGTGGTGTCTGTGGGAGCGGATGAGGTGGTGTACAAGAAGGGCAACGCTCAAAAATCTATTGCTTCCTCTGAAGTAGAAGGAGTACTTTACGATGACGGCCGTTTTGTCTCTCCACCCAAGAAAGCTGCAGTAACTGAATCATTCGAATCTACTTCTGATGATTCATGGGCTGTTGATGATGCTGCCACTGATGATTCTCAAACAGCGTCCTCTAACCGCCAAAAACGGGAGAAGAAAGAACGTAGTGGAGGAAACTCTGAGGTCGGGCAGGCATTCAAAGAAGCAGGCTCTGCTATCAAAGATGCATTTACCACTATGTTTGATGCAATAGGTAAGAAGAAAGACAAGAGTCCTTCTGAAAGTTCGACAACAGAAACAGATGCTAATCAATCTTCCCCTTCCGCTTCTGATGATGGCTGGTAAAGATACGTAGCAACATTATTTATAAAGAAGAGTGTGCAAGTATTTATGTCACACTCTTCTTTTATTATTCTCACCCGTAATCGCCGTTAATCCGCTCGGCGATTGCATCGCCGTCAATGAGTCTCGTCCATTTCCCGAAATACTATTCGGGGCTTCGTCCATTACAGGCGGATATTATCAGCCGCTCTCTATGTTCTGGAAAGGGTTGCACTCCATGCGCCTAAGGATGTTGTTTCTTGCTGCAAAATTCTTGAAGAATTTGTACAATCCAAAATATTATACTACCTTTGCATTGATTTTGATGTTATAAAAGAGAAACCTTTGCATCCCTAACCATCTTAAACAACTTCAAACCATTTTAAACAACTTCAAACCATTTTAAACAACTTCAAACCATTTTAAACCATTTTAAACAACTTCAAACAACTTCAAACCACTTCCGATGGACCGATTACCCCAAACCCCTGCCATACTGGTCTCCGCGGTGAATATGTTGCTCCGCGACGGCGAGTTCGACTCGCTGGAGGCACTCTGTTACAACTTCGACACTACCGCCGACGAACTACAAACCTACCTCCTCCGCAACGGCTACCGCTTCGACGAGGACCAGCAGCAGTTCAAAGCATGGTGAGTCGTCCGAGCATCGAGATTGCCTACAGCTTCTTCCACCAGAAGCTGCGGGTCTATGAGCACTCTGCGCTCGATTGGCAACGTGATGATATAGAGGTCGCTATCGCGGATTTTGTGGCGCAGATGAATGGCGAGCTCTACCGCCTGCTGGCGCACGGACGGGCCGACTACCTGCTCGACCATGAACGCTTTGCCGACGACCTCCGTGACGCCGTCCGCCAACTGGAGTCTCTCAGCCTTTTGTCCCTTAATACTGACCCTATATGACCCGAATACTATTCCTTTGTCACGGCAATATATGCCGTTCTCCCATGGCGGAGTACTTGATGCGCTATCTGGTTGAGCAGCAGGGGCGGACGCGCGATTTCGACATTGCCTCGGCGGCTGTCTCCGACGAGGAGACCGGCAACGATATCTACCCGCCGGCTAAGCGCAAACTGACCGAGAAGGGCATACCTTTCGGCCGGCATGCAGCGCGCCGCGTCACGTCGCAGGACTACGACCGCTACGACCGCATCGTCTGCATGGACCACAGCAATATCCGCCTGCTCACGTACCGTATCGGTGCCGACACGGCGGGCAAGGTCTCGCTCCTGCTGGACTGGGCGGGCGAGTCGCGGGACGTCGCAGACCCCTGGTACACAGGTGATTTTGAGGCCACCTACCGCGACCTCCTCCGTGGATGCAGCGCCATGCTCCGGCAACTGTGACGGCGCCTCTTGGCGCTTTCCTCTTGCGTATCTCGTAAAAATGTTGTACCTTTGCAGTCAGTACCATACTCGGCTTTCGACTTTTGACTATAGCGCAGCGACTTTTTAGTGTCTTTCCGTCTCAAACAATCTTAAACAATTTTGAACCATCTCAAACCATCTTGAAGTAAGTCCTCTATATGAACCGAACAGATTTCCCTATATTGACCGAGACGGTGCACGGGCGCCCGCTCGTGTACTTGGATAATGCCGCGACGAGCCAGAAGCCGCAAGCCGTCCTCGACGCCATGACCGAGGCTTATGCGCACTGGAACAGCAATATACACCGGGGTGTGCACCACCTCAGCCAACTGGCTACGCAGCACCATGAGGAGGCCCGGCGGGCCGTGGCCGACTTCATCGGCGCCGGCTCGCCCGACGAGATAATCTTCACCCGTGGCACGACCGACAGTCTCAACGCCTTGGCGTTCTGCTTCGGCGAGGCCTATGTCCGCGAGGGGGACGAGATACTCGTCTCCGCCATGGAGCACCACTCCAACATCGTCCCGTGGCAGATGCTGTGCGAACGCAAGGGGGCGGTGCTGCGGCCTATCCCCTTGCGCGCCGACCTGACGCTCGACATGGAGGCTTTCCGTGACATGCTCAACGAGCGTACACGGCTCGTCAGCATCGCACAGGTGAGCAACGTGCTCGGCATCGTCAACCCGGTGGAGGAGGTCATCCGCCTTGCGCACGAACGCGACATCCCCGTATGCATAGACGGTGCCCAGTCTGTGCCGCATATGCCGGTCAATGTCAGTCGTTTAGACTGCGACTTTCTGGCCTTCTCCGGACATAAGATGTACGCCCCGACGGGTATCGGTGTGCTCTACGGCAAACGCCGTTGGCTGGAGGCGATGCCGCCTTATCAGGGGGGCGGGGAGATGGTGGACCATGTCCGCTGGTCGGGCACAACCTACAACGTCCTCCCCTATAAGTTCGAGGCGGGGACGCCGGACTTCGTCGGCTCCTATGGCCTGCACTGCGCTATCCGTTATATACAGTCGCTCGGGTGGGACACGGTCACTGCCCACGAGCACGACCTGACCGCCTACTGCGAGCAGCGACTCACTGCTGTCCCGGGGCTGCATGTCTATGCCGCCGGGCAGCCCAAGGAGGGCGTCATCAGCTTCAACCTCTTCGCCCCTGCCTGGGGCGCGGGCTTATCGTCTCGGTCACAGACCGCGGCTGCGCGACTGATACACCCCTTTGATGTCGGCACGCTCCTGGACCGGCAGGGCGTCGCCGTCCGCACGGGACACCACTGCGCCCAGCCCCTCATCGACCACCTTGGCGTCCCCGGCACCGTGCGCGTCTCTTTCGGGCTCTATAACGACCGCGCCGACGTGGACGCCCTGCTCGCCGCCCTCGACCGCGCCCGCCTCATGCTGACTTGACACGTCCGGGACCGTTACCTGACCGTTACCTGAGGCGTTCGGGACGCGGGCTTATCATCTCGGTCACAGACCGCGCCCGCAGATTGCGCCATAAGGCGCGCCACCACAGGGCATGACTGTCACCTGGGACGCGGGCGGCTCGCCCGCGGTCGGGACGTAAGACCCGGTTTATTTCTGCGCCCTTCGGTCGCATCCGCGGGCGAGCCGCCCGCGTCCCAGGTGTGTCAGTCAGTGCGCCTTAATCGCTTCACGTCCTAGGTGGGGCGTCCCGGGTGGCTGTCGTGTCCTATGTCGGTCGGTGTTATAGCTACAAACAAAAAAGGAGAGTCGTGTGACTCTCCTTTTGCGGTGCCGACGAGACTCGAGAATTTCTCCTCACAGGAGAACTAATCGTTCGAACCGTCAGGTGAGATAAGACCTCGCGAGCGAGTTTGGGAACGTCAAACAAAAAAGGAGAGTCGTGTGACTCTCCTTTTGCGGTGCCGACGAGACTCGAACTCGCGACCTCCGGCGTGACAGGCCGATATTCTAACCAACTGAACTACAGCACC